>JAOXSD010000193.1 GCA_025800205.1 Silicimonas sp.
TGCGCTTTTCCAACTTTGCCCATGGGGACACGATGGCTTTCGGCGCCATGGCAACGATCCTCGTGACCTGGTGGTTGCAGTCCATGGGCGTCAGCTTCGGCCCCCTGCCCACCGCCCTTCTGGCCCTGCCCGCAGGTATCGCCGCCACCGCCCTTCTGGTGCTGGCAACGGATAAACTGGTCTACCGCTTCTACCGCGAACAAAAGGCCGCCCCGGTGATCCTTGTCATCGTCTCCATGGGGGTGATGTTCGTGATGAACGGCCTTGTCCGCTTCATCATCGGCGTCGATGACCAACGCTTTGCCGATGGCACCCGCTTCCTGATGACCGCGCGCGAGTTCAAGGAAATGACCGGGTTGCGCGAAGGGCTGGCGATCAAATCCACCGCCGCCCTCACCGTGGTGGTGGCCGTGATCGTCGTCATCGCGCTCTTCTGGTTCCTCAACCGCACCCGCACCGGCAAGAGCATGCGGGCCTTTTCCGACAACGAAGACCTCGCTCTCCTCTCCGGCATCAACCCCGAACGGGTGGTGGTCATCACCTGGGTGATCGTCGCAGGCCTCGCCACCGTGGCGGGCGTGCTCTACGGGCTCGACAAATCCTTCAAACCCTTCACCTACTTCCAGCTTCTGCTGCCCATCTTCGCCTCCGCCATCGTCGG
>JAOXSD010000286.1 GCA_025800205.1 Silicimonas sp.
TTTTGACCTGAACCCAGACACCGTGCTGCCGCCGGGGCGCAAGCTGCGTCCGGCGGGGGTGCTGGTGCCGATCACAGTCGCGGACGGGATGCCGCGGCTGGTCCTGACCAAACGCTCCTCGGCGTTGAAGCACCACCCCGGTCAGATCGCCTTTCCTGGCGGCAAGCAGGATGAAGGTGACGCGGATGTCACCGCCGCTGCCCTACGCGAGGCGCGGGAAGAGGTCGGTCTGCCCACTGACCTGCCCGAGGTTCTGGGCTTTCTGCCTACGCACGAAACCGCCACGTCCTTCTCGGTCACTCCGGTGGTGGCAATCATCCGGCAAGGCTTCGATCCGGTGCCTGAGCCGGGCGAAGTCGACGAAATTTTCTCGGTCCCTCTTGCACATGTGCTGAACCCTGCGAATTATGTGATCGAGTCGCGCCGTTGGCAGGGGGCAAGACGGAAGTATTTCGCCGTGCCCTATGGCCCTTATTACATATGGGGCGCGACCGCCCGCATATTGCGCGGGCTTGCAGCACGGGTGAGTGAATGAAGCAAATCAGCGCGGCTTGGGTTTCGGACCCTGCGACACAAAA
>JAOXSD010000315.1 GCA_025800205.1 Silicimonas sp.
CGCTGGCCTCGAAGCCGGTGATGGAAGGCAAGGCGGTTCTGTTCAAGAAATTCGCCAATATCGACTGTTTCGACATCGAGCTCGACGAGAAAGACCCGGAAAAGCTGGCCGAGATCGTCTGCGCCATGGAGCCGACCTTCGGTGCGATCAATCTCGAAGACATCAAGGCGCCCGATTGCTTCATCGTCGAGAAGATCTGCTCCGAGAAGATGAACATACCCGTCTTCCATGATGACCAGCACGGTACCGCCATCGTCGTGGGCGCTGCCGCCACCAATGCGCTCCATGTGGCAGGGAAAAAATTCGAGGACATCAAACTCGTCTCCACCGGCGGCGGCGCGGCCGGGATTGCCTGCCTCAACATGCTGCTGAAACTGGGGCTCAAGCGCGAAAACGTCTGGCTCTGTGACCTCGAAGGTCTGGTCTACGAAGGCCGCGAGGCCGACATGACCCCCCAGAAGGCCGAATTTGCCCAGCCGGGCGGACCGCGCAGCCTTGATGACGTGATCGACGGCGCCGACATGTTCCTCGGGCTTTCAGGCCCCGGCGTGCTGACGCCCGAGATGGTCAAGAAAATGACCACCGAGCCGATCATCTTCGCGCTCGCCAATCCGAACCCGGAGATCAACCCGGACGAGGCCCGCAAATCCGCCCCCGACGCGATCATCGCCACGGGCCGGTCGGATGTGCCGAACCAGGTCAACAACGTCCTCTGCTTTCCCTTCATCTTCCGCGGCGCGCTTGATGTGGGCGCAACGACGATCAATGACGAGATGAAGATCGCCTGCGTCGAGGGCATCGCCAAGCTTGCCCGCGCCACCACCTCGGCCGAGGCCGCCGATGCCTACAAGGGCGAGGAAATGACCTTCGGGCGCAATTATCTGATCCCGAAACCCTTCGACCCCCGGCTGATGGGCGTCGTCGCCTCGGCGGTGGCGGGCGCTGCGATGAAAACCGGCGTTGCCACGCGGCCGCTCCACGATCTTGAAGAATACAAGCACCAGCTTGACGCCGCCGTGTTCAAATCCGCCCTGGTGATGCGCCCGGTCTTCCATGCCGCCGCCTCCGCCAGCCGTCGCATCGTCTTTGCCGAAGGGGAAAACGAACGCGTGCTGCGCGCCGCCACCGCAATCATCGAGGAGATGACCGACAGCCCGATCCTGATCGGCCGCCCCGATGTGGTGAACCGGCGGATCGAGAACCTTGGCCTGCCGATCAAACCCGGGCGCGACTTCCAGCTTGTGAACCCGGAAAACGACCCGCGCTACCGCGATTACTGGACCACCTATCACCAGCTGATGGAACGGCGCGGCGTCACGCCCGAGCTGTCGCGCGCCATCATGCGCACCAACACCACCGCCATCGGCGCGGTCATGGTCCATCGCGGCGAGGCCGACAGTTTGATCTGCGGCACCTTCGGCCAATATCTCTGGCACATGCGCTATGTGAGCGAAGTTCTGGCCAAAAAGGGCCTGCACCCGATCGGTGCGCTGAGCCTTCTTCTGCTGGAAGATGGCCCCTTTTTCGTGGCCGACACCCATGTCCATGCGGAACCCACCGCCGAACAGATCGCGGAAACCGTCATCGGGGCCGCGCGTCATGTGCGCCGCTTCGGACAGGAACCCAAGATCGCGCTTTGTTCGCATAGCCAGTTCGGCAATCTCGATTGCGACACCGGACGGCGGATGCGCGCGGCACTCGAGATCCTCGACAGCAAACCGCGCGACTTCCTTTATGAAGGTGAGATGCACACCGACACGGCGCTGAACGTGGAGATCCGCGAGCGCATCATGCCCAACGCCCGGTTCGAAGGCCCGGCCAATGTGCTGGTCTTTGCAAATACCGATGCGGCCTCTGCGGTGCGCAACATCCTCAAGATGAAAGCCGGCGGGCTCGAAGTCGGGCCGATCCTGATGGGCATGGGCAACAAGGCCCATATCGTGACGCCTTCGATCACCGCCCGGGGCCTTTTGAACATTGCCGCCCTTGCGGGAACACCGGTGGCCCATTACGGCTGATCCCTTTGCAAGTTTGCAAAACATCTGCGGGGCGCGAAAATCGCCCCTCAAAAAAAAGCGACTTTGCAAAATTAGCAGCCGTATTCGAGAAGGTTTGCGAAATTTCTGCGACCATCTGCCCCTGATAGCGGCAACGGGACTTGCCCATGGGTCAGCCCGTCCCGTAACACATGGCCATCGGCTTTGGAGGAGGGACGATCATGGGATACAAGGACGTTTACGCGGCGTGGAAGGCGGATCCGGAGGCCTTCTGGATGGAAGCGGCGCAGGCCATCGATTGGGACAAAAAGCCCAGCCGCGCGCTGAATGACACCAACGCCCCCCTCTATGAATGGTTCACCGACGGCATGGTCAACACCTGCTGGAACGCGGTCGACCGCCATGTGGAAGCCGGGCGCGGCGATCAGACCGCGATCATCCACGACAGCCCGATCACCCACACCAAGCACGAAATCACCTATGCCGAGCTGCGCGACCGGGTCGCCTCTCTCGCTGGCGCATTGCGTGCCAAGGGGGTCGAAAAGGGCGACCGGGTGATCATCTACATGCCGATGGTGCCCGAGGCGCTGGAAGCCATGCTGGCCTGCGCCCGGATCGGCGCCGTGCACTCCGTGGTCTTTGGCGGATTTGCCGCCAACGAACTGGCCGTCCGCATTGATGACGCGAAACCCAAGGCGATCATCGCCGCCTCCTGCGGGCTTGAGCCGGGCCGCGTGGTGCATTACAAGCCACTCCTCGACGGCGCCATCGATCTGGCCGCGCACAAGCCCGACTTCTGCGTCATCTTCCAGCGCGAACAGGAAGTCGCACAACTGATCGAAGGACGGGACTACGACTGGCACGCCGTCCAATACGGTGTGGAACCGGCCGACTGCCTGCCCGTCGAAGGCGACCACCCGCTCTATATCCTCTACACCTCCGGCACCACCGGCCAGCCGAAGGGCGTGGTCCGCCCCAATGGCGGCCATCTGGTGGCGCTGAACTGGACGATGAAGAACATCTACGACGTAAACCCGGGCGAGGTCTTCTGGGCCGCCTCCGACGTGGGCTGGGTCGTGGGCCATTCCTATATCTGCTACGCGCCGCTGATCACCGGCAACATCACCATCGTCTTCGAAGGCAAGCCCGTGGGCACCCCCGATGCGGGCACCTTCTGGCGGGTGATCGAAGAGCATGACGTGAAATCGCTTTTCACCGCGCCCACCGCCTTCCGTGCCATCAAGCGCGAAGACCCCAAGGGCGAGTTGCTGAAGAAATACGACCTTTCGGGCCTGCGCAGCCTGTTCCTGGCCGGCGAACGGGCCGACCCCGACACGATCGAATGGGCGCAGGACCACCTCGGCGTGCCCGTCATCGACCATTGGTGGCAGACCGAAACCGGCTTCGCCATCGCCGCCAACCCGCTGGGGATCGAGCCGCTGCCGGTCAAGATCGGCTCTCCTTCCGTCGCCATGCCCGGCTATGATGTGCAGATCCTCGATGAAGGCGGCCACCCGATGGCGGCGAACGAGTTGGGCGCCATCGCGGTCAAACTGCCCCTGCCCCCGGGCACCCTGCCGACGCTCTGGAACGCCGAGGAGCGGTTCAAGTCAAGCTACCTCCAGCATTTCCCCGGCTATTACGAGACCGGCGACGCGGGCTATATCGACGAAGACGGCTATCTCTACATCATGGCGCGCACCGATGACGTGATCAACGTGGCGGGCCACCGCCTGTCGACAGGCGCCATGGAAGAGGTGCTGGCCGCCCATCCGGATGTGGCCGAATGTGCGGTGATCGGCGCGACCGACACGCTCAAGGGCCAGTTGCCGCTCGGGTTTCTCTGCACCAATTCGGGCACCGAGAAACCGGCCGACGAAATCATCAAGGAATGCGTCAGCCTGATGCGCGAAAAGATCGGCCCAGTCGCCGCCTTCAAACATGCGGTGGTGGTGGATCGCCTGCCCAAGACCCGCTCCGGCAAGATCCTGCGCGGCACCATGGTCAAGATCGCCGACAGCGAAAAGTACAAGATGCCCGCGACCATCGACGATCCCGCGATCCTTGACGAGATCAAGGACGCGCTGAAAACCATCGGCTACGCCTCATAGGCGCAGCCGCTTCGGCGCCCGGTGGTAGCTGACGAACGACAGGCTTTCGCGCCGGGCCGCCCCATCCTTGTCGAAACTCAAGGTGAAGGTGCGGCCGAATTCATCGACGAAATACCGGTCGCAGAAATCGCCCGTGGCCGAGGAAACGACGCGGAACACATCGCGAAAGGCGGCCCGCTCGACCTTGGTCAGATTGCCGTCGATCCGAAGCCGCGAGTTTTTCAGGTTGCCGCAATACCCGCCTTCGTTCAGCTCGAAATCCGACTGGATCGTCGCCCGCACGGTCTCGCCCACCGGGCCGACCAGCAGGAAATCCGTCGACAGCGAAATCCGGTCCCGGCCCAGGCGAATGCGGCTGACCGCCTCGCAACTGTCCGTCGCCGGATCGAAATTCACGCATTCATAGGGCTTGCCCCGGTTCTCCGCCAAAAGGGCACGCACTGCCACCGGGGTGGCTTCCAGCACCTCGCCCCGGGGCGCACAGCCCGCCAGAACCAATACGACACTCAAGAGTTGAAACAGCCGCAGCATTGGTCACTCCATCCGCCCCCACCGATGAAAGAAAGATAGGCCCGAACCGGGCGATTTAAACAAACTGCTCGCGAATCAATCGCTCTTCCAGCCCGTGCCCTGGATCGAACAGGATCCGGTAGGAGACCGATTGTTCGCTCGTCACCTCTACCGATACCACGTTTCGCACCGAATTGCCGTCCGCATCCGCCATCACCGGGCGTTTTGACGGGTTCATGACGTCAAAACGCACCACTGCGGCGCGCGGCAGGATCGCGCCGCGCCAGCGCCGGGGCCGGAACGGCGCCACTGCGGTCAGCGCCAGCACCTCCGATCCAATCGGCAAAATCGGCCCATGGGCCGAGTAATTATAGGCGGTCGAGCCCGCCGGCGTTGCCACCAGCGCCCCGTCGCACACGAGCTCTTCCAGCCGCGTCTTGCCATCGATGCTGATCTTGAGCTGCGCCGCCTGCGGTCCCTCGCGCAACAGCGACACCTCATTGATCGCCAGTTCCTCGCCCACGCGCCCATCGACGGTCTCGGCCCGCATCTTCAGCGGATGGATCACCGCCTCCTCGGCCTCCGACAGCCGCGCGGGCAGATCATCGGTCAGAAACTCGTTCATCATGAACCCGACCGTGCCCCGGTTCATCCCATAGACCGGCAAACCCAGCGGGCGCACCGCCTTCAGCGTCTCCAGCATGAACCCGTCACCGCCCAGCGCCACGACCACCTCGGCCTCTGACGCCTCGACCTGACCATAGCGCGCGGTCAGATCAGCCAGCGCCGCCTGCGCCGCCGGGGCCCGGCTGGCGCGAAATGAAATCTTCTCCGATGGCCGCATGGGTCTCTCCGCTTCCTGGGGCCACGATTGCCCACGCAAAGGGCGAAACACAAGACCGAGACGCCAAGTCGCGCCAAATCGCCGGTTTCAGCGCTTTGCCTGCCGGGGGAATGACGCTAAATAGCCCCGCAACGCCATCTAGGAGCCTGCCCATGAACGCCCCGCACCGCGACACCGGATTTTTCACCGAAGAGCTCGCCTCGCGCGATCCCGACCTTTTCGACGCTGTCACCAAGGAACTCGGCCGCCAGCGCGACGAGATCGAACTGATCGCCTCGGAAAACATCGTCTCCCGGGCGGTGCTCGAAGCGCAGGGCTCGGTGCTCACCAACAAATATGCCGAAGGCTATCCGGGCAAACGCTACTACGGCGGCTGCCAATATGTGGATATCGCCGAGAACCTCGCCATCGAACGGGCCAAGGAACTCTTCGGCTGCGATTTCGCCAATGTTCAGCCCAACTCCGGCAGCCAGATGAACCAGGCGGTGTTTCTGGCGCTCCTGAAACCGGGCGACACCTTCATGGGGCTCGACCTGAACTCGGGCGGTCACCTGACCCATGGCTCGCCCGTCAACATGTCGGGCAAATGGTTCAACGTGGTCTCCTATGGCGTGCGCCAGCAGGACAACCAACTCGATATGGACGAGGTCCGCGCCAAGGCCCGGGAACACAAGCCCAAGCTGATCATCGCCGGCGGCACCGCCTATTCGCGGACCTGGGACTGGGCCGCCTTCCGCGAGATTGCCGACGAGATCGGCGCCTATCTCCACGTCGACATGGCCCATATCGCCGGCCTGGTGGCGGGCGGCGCCCATCCTTCGCCCGTGCCGCACGCCCATGTGGTCACCTCCACCACCCACAAGTCGCTGCGCGGCCCGCGCGGTGGTTTGATCCTGACCAATGACGCCGACATCGCCAAGAAGGTGAATTCGGCGGTCTTCCCGGGCCTCCAGGGCGGCCCGCTGATGCATGTGATCGCCGCCAAGGCGGTGGCCTTTGCCGAAGCGCTGCGCCCCGAGTTCAAGGATTACGCCGCCGCCGTGGTCGAGAACGCGCAAGCCATGGCCGACGAACTGGTCAAGGGCGGCATCGACATCGTCTCGGGCGGCACCGACAACCACCTGATGCTGGCCGATCTGCGCCCCAAGGGCGTGACCGGCAAGGCGACCGAGGCCGCTCTGGGCCGCGCCCATATCACCTGCAACAAGAACGGTGTGCCGTTCGATCCGGAAAAACCCTTCGTGACCAGCGGCATCCGCCTGGGCACGCCCGCCGGCACCACCCGCGGTTTCGGCACGCCGGAGTTCCGCCAGATCGCCCGCTGGATCGTGCAGGTGGTCGACGGGCTCGCCGCCAATGGCGAAGAAGCCAATGCCGAGGTCGAAGCACAGGTGCGTGCCGAAGTCACCGAGCTCTGCGGTCGCTTCCCGCTCTACCCGGGCCTTTGACCCTCACCCTTTGAAAAATACGCAAAAACCGTCGCCCCGAAGGGGCGGCGGATCCGCTCAGGTCAGATCACCGCGCCAGAGCAGGAAAAAGAACAGCCCCAGCCCGACAATCCAGATCACCAGCGCCACTTTCGCCACCAGATCGAGGATCTCACCGCGCCGCACCGCGCCCGGGTTCTGACCATCCAGATAGGCCCGCAACCGTTTCTCGGACCGCTTCAACGCCCGATCATCCACCTGCAGCGCCAGCTTCGGATGCTCCAGCTTCTCGACCGCGCCGACCCACAGCGCCACATCCTTGTGCAACCGTTTCGGCAGACGCCGCCCGGCGCGCGCGGCCACATCGGACAGATCCCCCGCGCCCCGCACCCGCAGTTGTTTGGCCATCAAAACGGCCAGAGCGTCTGATCTTTCCCGCACATCCATGATGCGCTGGCGATAGCCTCTCGCGGAGGTTAAGAAAAGCCATGTTGAACAAGATCATTCACGGGACTGCCTCAGAGACCACACCGCTTCTGGTGGCCCATGGGCTCTTTGGCTCGGCCCGCAACTGGGGCGTGATCTGCAAACGCCTGTCCGATACGCGCCAGGTCACCGCCGTCGACATGCGCAACCATGGCGAAAGCGACTGGGCCGACAGCCACAGCTATCCGGACATGGCGGGCGATCTGGCCGAACTGCTCGACCGGCCCACCGATGTGCTCGGCCATTCCATGGGCGGCAAGGCGGTGATGACCCTGGCGCTGACCCGCCCCGAAAACCTCCGGCGGATCATCGTGGCCGATATCGCCCCCGTCATCTACACCCACACCCAATCCCATCTGATTGCCGCCATGGGCGCAGTCGACCTCGGCAACGTCGAGACCCGCCGCGACGCGGACGCCCAGCTGGCACCCCATGTCCCCGATGCAGGCACCCGCGCCTTCCTGCTGCAATCCCTTGATGTGAAAGAAAAACGCTGGCGTCTGAACCTCGACGTGCTGGAGGCCGCGATGGACAGGATCATCGGCTTTCCCGAGATCGACGGGCGCTTCGACGGCCCCGCCCTGTTCCTCTCCGGCAGTGAAAGCGACTACGTCCTCCCCGAACACCGCGACCGGATCAAGACGCTCTTCCCGAAGGCACGCTTTGCCAAACTGCCCGGCGCGGGCCATTGGCTCCATGCCGACAAACCCCGGGACTTCGAAACTGCGATCCGCGTTTTCCTCGACAGCTCATCCTTGTTTCAGAAAGACAGACCATGACCAAAGCCCTGACCGCCACCGCCCTGATCCTCGCCGCCCTAATCACTTCCGGCTGCGTGCCGGTCGCCATTGGTGCCGCCGGTGCCGTTGCCGCCGACACGATCGCCGAAGACCAGGGCCGCGACCTGTTCTAGAGTTCATACTCCGGCAAATGGGACAGCGCCGATTTCAGCGCATCGCCCCAGCCTTCTGAGATCGACCGGAAGAAGGGATCGTCCTTTTCGAACCGGCTGCGTGCACCTTCGGTGAAACTGTCCTCGTCATAGAGCATCAGATCCAGCGGCGCACCGACCGAGAGGTTTGCCTTGATGGTGGAATCGAAGCTGACCAGCAGCAGCTTCACTGCATCGGCAAAGCTCATCTCAGGGTCATAGGCGCGAACCAGAATGGGGCGTCCGTATTTCGTCTCGCCAATCTGGAAAAACGGCGTATCACGCCCGGCCTCGATGAAATTGCCTTCCGGGTAGATCATGAAAAGCCGCGACGGCGCGCCCTTGATCTGCCCGCCCAGGATCAGCGTGGCGTGAAAGGCGCTGTCGGCCTCCTGCCCCGCCCGCGATTGCAGCTCAATCGTGTCCTTCAGGGTCTCGGCCACGATGCTGGCGACCTGAAACATGGTCGTCGCTTCGAGAATCGAGGGCGCGCGGTCCTCGGGCGCCTTCAGCCGTTCCTCCAGCATGCTGACCGTCGATTGCGTCGTCGCCAGATTGCCCGCGGTCAAAAGCGTGATCGTGCGTTCGCCCGGTACATTCCAGGAGAACATCTTCTCGAAGGTCGAGATATTGTCGACGCCTGCATTGGTGCGCGTGTCCGACATGAAAACGAGGCCCTGCTTCAGCCGCATCCCCACCGCATAGGTCATTGAAAACTCCGCTATTGTTGGGCGATCTGCAACTCGACGTTCATGGTTTCGCCGGCACTCCCCAGCCTTGTTCCCTTTACAGGGGCCGCCTCCGCATAGTCCAGAGCCGAGGCCGCACGCACATAGCGACCGTCCGGCGAAATCCCGTTCGAGACGTCGAACCCGACCCATCCGAGCGCATCCAGATGCACCTCGGCCCAGGCATGCATTGCCTCCTGAACTTCCCGGTCGTCCATCATCAGATAACCCGAAACATAGCGCGCAGGCAGGCCCATCTGGCGCGCGCAGGTGAGGAAGACATGGGCGTGATCCTGACAGACCCCTGACGCCCCGGCGATGGCATCTTCGGCGCTCCAACCCGGGTGGGAGACGCCGATTTCATAGGGCACCCGTTCGCGGATCAG
>JAOXSD010000323.1 GCA_025800205.1 Silicimonas sp.
GCGGGCACGGTGTTCACCATGGTGCGGTTCGGCAATGTGCTGGGATCCTCGGGATCGGTGGTGCCGCTGTTTCAGGATCAGATCAGCCGCGGCGGCCCGGTGACGGTGACCGACCCGCGGGTCAAACGCTATTTCATGACCATTCGCGAAGCGGTGCATCTGGTGCTGCAGGCCGGGGCCGAGGCGCGCGGCGGCGAGGTGTTCGTGCTGGATATGGGCGAACCGATGCCGATCATGAAACTGGCCCGCCAGGTGATCGAAAGTGCGGGCTATTCGGTGCGCGACGCCCAGACCCCCGATGGCGATATCGAAATCGAAATCATCGGGTTGCGCCCCGGCGAAAAGCTGGAAGAAGAACTGACCCTGTCCGGCGATCTGATCGGCACCCGGCATCAGAAAATCTTCTGCGCCCGGGAAGAACGCCTGTCGGAAATCGAGGTCGCCTCGCTGCTGCGGTCGCTGCGCCATGCGCTGGCCGCCAGCGATGAAGATGCCGCCCGCGCGGTGATCCTGGACTGGGTCGAAGGCTATACCTGCGATCAGATCGCGGCCAAGGCCGAAGCCGAAGCGTAATCCGAAAACGGTTCAGAACCGTCCGGTCAGCGCCAGAGCCGTCAGAGCAATCTGCCCGGCGCGGCTGGAGCGGCGGGCGCCCGACAGGCGCAGCGCTTGCAGCCGATCAGGCGTGTCC
>JAOXSD010000327.1 GCA_025800205.1 Silicimonas sp.
CGCCGGTCAGGCCGAGAATGCGTTTGGATAGTCTGCTCATGGCGTCACTTGGTCCGAGGCGGACGGGGCTGTCAAATCAATCCTCTTGAGGGGACATCTCAATTCCCGTGATCCCACATTCCCCTTTGCATCCCCTTAATCCGCCTCTATGGTCCCCCCATGACCGAGACCTGCATCATTTGCTGCTGCATTATTCCCTGCTGACAACACGTCGCGCGGGCCGGTCCCTTTTCTTCAGATCATGACCAAGCTAGACCCCGCGCGGGAGACGAACGCCCGAAGGAAGGCCTATGACCGATATCCAGCTCTACAACACGGCGACCCGCTCGAAAGCGCCGTTTGAACCGCAAGATGCGGAAAACGTCCGGATGTATGTCTGCGGCCCCACGGTCTATGACCGTGCCCATATCGGCAATGCGCGTCCCGTCATCGTCTTCGATACGCTCTATCGGCTGCTGCGCCATGTCTATGGGGCCGATCACGTGACTTACGTGCGGAACTTCACTGACATCGACGACAAGATCAACGCCCGTGCCGCCCGCGATGGCCGCTCGATCCGCGAGATCACCGGTGAAACGACGGCCTGGTATCTCGAAGACATGGCCGCCGTGGGCGCGCTCGAACCCAATCAGATGCCGCGTGCCACAGACTGGATCGGCGAGATGATCGAAATGGCCGAAGGGCTGATCGAACGCGGCCACGCCTATGCCGCCGAAGGCCATGTGCTGTTCCGGGTCCGCTCCTATCAGGACTACGGCGCACTCTCGGGCCGCTCGGTCGATGACATGATCGCAGGCGCGCGGGTCGAGGTCGCACCCTTCAAGGAAGACCCGATGGATTTCGTCATTTGGAAACCCTCGGATGCCGACACCCCCGGCTGGGACTCGCCTTGGGGCAGGGGCCGCCCCGGATGGCACATCGAATGCTCTGCCATGGCCTTCGGCCTTCTGGGCGACAGTTTCGACATCCACGGCGGTGGCAACGATCTGACCTTTCCGCACCATGAGAACGAAATCGCCCAATCCCGCTGCATGGGGCATGGGTTTGCCAAGGTCTGGATGCACAACGAGATGCTGCAGGTCGAGGGCAAGAAAATGTCCAAATCCTTAGGCAATTTCTTCACCATCCGCGATCTTCTCGATCAGGGCGTGCCGGGCGAGGTGATCCGCTTCGTCTTCCTCTCCACCCACTACCGCAAGCCGATGGACTGGACGGCAGAGAAAGCGCGGGAGGCCGAAACCACCCTGCGCAAATGGGCCAAGGCGGTGGGCGGCGTCGCCCCCGGCGTGGTGGACCCGGCGTTTTTGGCCGCCCTTGCCGATGATCTGAACACCGCAGGCGCCATTGCCCGGCTGCACGCGCTTTACGGGGCAGGGGACGCGCCTGCCTTGCGTGCAGCCCTCGACCTCTTGGGCTTCACCCTCGACGGCTTCGGTGAAGAGACGGTGGGCGACGATGTGGCAGGCCTGATCGAAACCCTCCTGAAAGACCGCGCCGAGGCCCGCGCGTCCAAAGATTTCGCCCGCGCCGACGCTCTGCGCGACGGCTTCGCCGCCGCCGGTGTGCTGATCAAGGACACCGCATCGGGCGCCGAATGGGAATTGTCCCCCGAGTTCGACCTGACCAAGCTGGAGGCGCTCAAATGACCCGCGACCGCCTCACGCTTTTCGACACCACCCTGCGGGACGGCCAGCAAACCCAGGGCGTGCAATTCTCCACCGAGGACAAGTTCCAGATCGCCGCCGCCCTCGATGACCTCGGCGTCGATTACATCGAAGGCGGCTGGCCCGGTGCCAACCCCACCGACAGCGCGTTTTTCGAAGCCAAACCCAAGCTCAACGCCACCTTCACCGCCTTTGGGATGACCAAACGGTCGGGCCGGTCGGCGGCGAATGATGACGTGCTGGCCGCCGTGCTGAACGCGGGAACAAGCGCGGTCTGTCTCGTCGGCAAAAGCCACGAATTCCACGTCACCAAGGCCCTCGGCATCACGCTGGAGGAAAACCGCCAAAACCTCGAAGACAGTTTCGCCCATATCACCGCCCAGGGCCGGGAGGCCCTCTTTGACGCCGAACATTTCTTCGACGGCTACAAATCGAACCCGACATACGCCCTCGACTGCCTCAAGGCCGCCCATGGCGCGGGCGCCCGCTGGATCGTGCTCTGCGACACCAATGGCGGCACACTGCCCGCCGAGGTGGGCGAGATCGTCGCGAACGTCATCGCCGCAGGCATCCCCGGCGAGGCGCTTGGCATCCACACCCATGACGACACCGGCAATGCGGTCGCCTGCACCCTGGCCGCCGTCGATGCGGGCGCCCGCCAGATTCAGGGCACGCTCAATGGCCTCGGCGAACGCTGCGGCAACGCCAACCTCACCACGCTGATCCCGACGCTGCTGCTGAAAGAACCCTACGCCAGCCGCTTCGAGACTGGCATCAGCGCCGAGGCCCTGGCGGGCCTGACCCGCACCTCCCGGATGCTCGACGACATCCTCAACCGGGTGCCCCACCGCTCGGCCCCTTACGTGGGCGGCTCGGCCTTCGCCCACAAGGCGGGGCTTCATGCCTCCGCGATCCTCAAGGATCCCACCACCTACGAACACATCCCCCCTGAAAGCGTCGGCAATGCCCGCATCGTGCCGATGTCGAACCAGGCCGGTCAGTCGAACCTGATCCAACGCCTCACCGACATGGGGCTCGCGGTCGAAAAGGGCGACCCGGCACTGGCGCGCATCCTCGACCGGGTGAAGGCGAAAGAGGCCGAAGGCTATGCCTATGACAGCGCCCAGGCCAGTTTCGAACTGCTCGCCCGCGAAGAACTCGGCCTCGCCCCCAAATTCTTCGAAGTCGAACGCTACCGGGTGATTTCCGAGCGTCGCCGCAACGCCCGCGGCCAGATTGTGGTCGAATCCGAAGCAGTGGTCACGCTCTCCACCGACGCAGGCGCGCGCACCAGTTTCTTCAAGAACGAACACGCCCATGACATGCAGGACGAAGGCCCGGTGAACGCGCTCTGGCAGGCGCTGAAAACCGACCTCGGCCCCCATCAATCGCTGATCGACGACGTGCGGCTGACAGACTTCAAAGTGCGGATCACCCAAGGCGGCACCGAGGCCGTCACCCGCGTTATCATCGATTTCGCCGATGAGGCCGGACGCTTCTGGTCCACCGTGGGCGTTTCGGCCAATATCGTCGATGCCTCCTTCGGCGCCCTTCTCGATGCGGTCAACTGGGCGCTGGTCAAAGGCCCGGCGGAGCCGGCCGAATGACCCCGAACCAAGCGTTTTTCACTGTCCATGCGGACCTGCCCCGCGAGGGGCCGGGCCTGCCCGAGGATGTGCATTGGGCGCTCGATCTTGCGCAAACACCTGAAGACGCGGTGATCTTGGATGCCGGCTGTGGCCCCGGCGCCGATTTCGTGACCCTGGCGGAGGCGCGGCCGCGCGCACGGGTGCACGGGATCGATTTCATGCCCGATTTTGCGGCAGAAGCGGGCCGACGCGGGCTGGCTTTCGGCAATCGTGCGCGTGCCTGGGCGGGGGATTACACCGATCTTGACGAAAGCTATGATCTGATCTGGTGTGCGGGAGCGGCTTACTTCAAAGGGTTCCTGACGGTGCTGGATGTGTGGCGCGATCACCTGAAACCGGGCGGCGCGGTGGCCTTTTCGGAACCCGCGTGCAAACGGGATCTGTCGCCTGCGGCAGCGGCCTTCTGGGAGGGTGAATATGAGCCCAGGACCCGCCCGGAGCTGGACGCCGAGTTGACCCGCGCCGGTTGGGCCATCGAGGGGCAGCGCTGGATCGAAGGGGCGGCCTGGGAGGCCTATTACGGACCGATGGCGGCGCGGCTTGAGCGCTTGAAAGCCGGGGATCCGGCGCCTGCGCTTCGCGCCGCGATCGAGGAGGCCGAGGCGGAGATCGCCCAGTGGCGGGCAGCCCCCGGCGAGGTGGTCTACAGCCTCTTTCTGGTGCGTCCCGCATGAGCCTTCAGGCCTGTGCCGATCTGCTCGCCCAGGGCGACCGGGACCGCTATCTGGCGACCATGGCGGTGGCTCCTGCGGCCCGTGAGACGCTGCTGCCGCTCTATGCCTTTAACCTCGAAGTGGCCCGCGCGCCCTGGGTGGCCTCCGAGCCGATGATCGGCAAGATGCGGCTGCAATGGTGGCGCGATGTGCTTGAAGAGATTGCGGAAAACCGCCCCGTGCGCGCCCATGAGGTGACCACGCCCCTGGCCGATGTGCTGGATGTGCCCGGCGCGCGGATGCTCGATGCGCTGGTCGCGGTCCGGCGCTGGGATCTCTATACGGAGGCATTCGAGGACGAGGGGCATTTTCGCGACTATCTCGATGCCACGGGCGGGGCCTTGATGTGGGCGGCGGGTCGGGCGCTGGGGGCGGTGGACGAAAGTGCGTTTCGCCGGATCGGACGCGCCTCGGCGCTGGCCAATCTCTTTCTCGCCGTGCCCGAACTGGAAGCGCGCGGGCGCAAGCCGCTGGTGGATGGACGCGCGGGTGCGGTGCGTCATCTGGCCAGGGAGGCGCTCGACAGTCTTGATCAGGTGCGATTGCCGAAACGCGGGCGGGCCGCGCTCCTGGCTGGATGGCGGGCGCGCGGGATACTCAAACGCGCGGCGGGCGACCCGGGCCGGGTGGGCGCCGGGGCTCTGGAGGAAAGCGAATTTCGCAAGAGGCTGTCGCTTTTGGGCGGCAAGCGGCGGCTCGGGCTGTGAAGTAGGTCAGCGGCGGACCCGGGGGATGCGGCTGAACCCGGTGCGCAGACGGGCTTCGGGATGGGGCGGGTGCCCATGGGTGCGGCGCCAGAACACCGGCCCGCCGCGTTTCAGCCAGACCGGCAGGGTCAGGACAACGCCGGCCACGAACCCGCCGGCATGGGCCCAATGGGCAACACCGCCCAGATCCGCGGGCGTCAGCCAGCCCTGGACCACCTGGATCACGAACCAGGCGCCCAGCACGATCCAGGCGGGCACCGGGATCACCTTGAAAAAGATGATCAGGATCAAGAGGATATCCACACGGGCCTTGGGAAACATCAGAAGATATCCGCCCATGACCGCCGCAATCGCCCCCGAGGCGCCGACCATCGGCACGGTGCTGAGCGGTGCGGAGGCATATTGCGCAAATCCCGCCGCCAGCCCGCCGGTCAGATAAAACAGGAAATAGCCCAGATGGCCCATCTGGTCTTCCATGTTGTCGCCAAAAACGTACAAAAACAGCATGTTACCGGCGAGATGCAGGATCCCGCCATGGAGGAACATCGAGGTGATGAAAGCGCTGGGACGCTGAAAAGCGGGCACCAGCCCCCAGTCGAAGAAGAAATGCGCGATCGCGCGGTCATTGTCGAAGAGATGATAATAGCTGAGAAAAATCAGGATGTTGGTTGCGATCAGCCCCCAGGTGACAATGGGAAAACGGCGCGAGGGATTGTGGTCACGGAACGGAAACATGGGGGAACCGGACCCGCTCCGGCGCCGAAGGTCAAGGGGAGAGAGGCCGGGCGCGCGGGTTTCGGTGATCAGCTTTTGGTGAGACCGCCCCGCAGGGCTTGACGCGGGCGGGGTCTGCGCTCTGTGATAGGTCGATGAAACATGTGATTGCGGCACTTTGCCTTGCCACCTCGGCCCATGGGGCCTGTCCGCCGCCGCCCGACATCGCCGCCGAGGAGGCGCGGCTTCTGGCCGAAGTGCGGGTGGCGCCCAATGAGCGGGCGGCGCGGGTGATTTCGGACCGGATGTGGGCGCTTTGGGCGAAAGCGCCCGATGCCAAGGCGCAGGATCTGCTTGACCGGGGCATGTCGGCACGCCGGGTGGCGGATTATGCCACCGCCTGGGATGCGTTTGATGCATTGACGCGCTATTGCCCGGATTATGCGGAGGGCTACAACCAGCGCGCTTTCGTCGCCTTTCTGCGCCAGGATTACGAGGCCGCACTCGTGGATCTGGATCTGGCCATTGCGCGATCACCCAACCATGTGGCGGCGATTGCCGGCAAGGCCCTGACCCTGATCGGGTTGAAACGGGACGGGGAAGCGCAGCGGGTACTGCGCGAGGCGCTGGCGCTCAATCCCTGGCTGGCGGAGCGCCGCTATCTGCGTGATCTGGACGAGCGCGAACTCTGACCCCTTGCCCCGGGTCTGTCGCCGTCCTAATCAAGGGGCACGCGGGCGTGGCGGAATGGTAGACGCATGAGACTTAAAATCTCTGGGGCGCAAGCCCGTGCCGGTTCAAGTCCGGCCGCCCGTACCATCCCCCCGTCGGGGCGCTTCAGGAAAATCGCGGAAATGCCCGTGGGTTAGCGGGCCATCAGCACCGGCAGGGTCGCTTCGTGCAGCATGGTGCGGGTGGCACCGCCGAGGACGGCTTCTTGCAGGCGGGAATGGCCATAACCGCCCATCACCATCAGATCGGCGCCGACCTTTTCGGCCTGGGCGAGCAACTGGCGTCCGGTGTTCGGACCCTTGCGGGGCGAGACGGTGATATCGACCTCGGCACCGGCGCGGGCGAAGACCTCGGCCAGACGACCGCCCGGGTCCGAGCGGTCAATGCCGTGATAGGGCGGTTCGATCACATGGATATAGGTGCGTTTGGCCCCGACGATCATCGGCAGGGCGGCGCGGGCGGCGGCCAGCGCCTGTTCGGAATTGTCCCAGGCCACGAGAACCGTGCGCGGCGCCTCGTCCAGAGCAGCACCCTTGGGGGTCAGCAGGATCGGCGTGCGTGCGTCAAAAAGACCGGCCTCGAAATTGACCACATCCTGGGCGCGGCGACCGGTCGCATAGGGCAGGGGCAGCACCACCAGATCGTGGAATCGCAGCTTCTGACCCAGCACTTCGTTCAGCCCGCCACCGCAGAGCGAGACGCAATCCACATCCCAGCTCATGGAATGATCTGCGAGCGCCTCGCGGGCGAATGTTCTCAGAGCGGTTGATGCCTCGGCATTGATTGCCACTTCCTGATGGACCGCAACTGCTTGAGTTCCCGTATAAAAAAGCCCGGGCGCTCCGGGCGCGGATGCGGTACAATAGACCGAGAGATGGGCCCCAAGATGCCGTGATGCGGAGATGGCGGCCCGCAGGACATCTGCGTCGGCCGTCTCATCCCTGAGGATCGTGGCGATGGATGCAAAGCGCATGTTCGGCCTCCAGATTGCCCGGCAAATGTGGCTTGCGGACGCAACGTCCGCTTTGATCTGGCTCAAACAATTCGGCTTCGGCTCTTGACCCAGATCAAGGCTCGATTAACCCGCGCGGGGCATTGGTTCGGAGACGGACAGTCGCGCGAGCGGAAATGAGTCGCGTAAGAAACGGAAGGGGGCAAAGACCCATGTTAAATTACGTCAAGCTAGCGGTACTGGGAGTGATCTTCCTGGTCGCGGCCCTGGGAGCTAACTGGGGTCGCGATCTGGCATATCAAGTCCATGCTTTGATCATCATGGCGGTTTCCGCCGGTTTGTTTGTCTGGGTTCTGCGGAACACGGATGAGCCGGGCGTCAAGGTCGACGAGAGCGGCTATATGGATGGGGTGGTGCGCGCAGGCGTGATCGCCACCGGGTTCTGGGGTGTTGTCGGCTTCCTCGTGGGCGTCGTGATCGCCTTCCAACTGGCCTTCCCGGTCCTGAACTTCGAATGGGCCCAGCCCTTTGCCAACTTCGGGCGGCTTCGGCCCCTGCACACCTCGGCGGTGATTTTCGCCTTTGGGGGCAACGCGCTGATCATGTCGTCCTTCTATATCGTGCAGCGCACCTCGGGCGCGCGGCTCTTTGGTGGCAACCTGGCGTGGTTCGTGTTCTGGGGCTACCAGCTCTTCATCGTGCTGGCCGCCACCGGCTACCTTCTGGGTGCGACCCAGTCGAAGGAATATGCCGAGCCTGAATGGTATGTGGACATCTGGCTGACGATCGTCTGGGTGGCCTTCCTTCTGGTGTTCCTCGGCACGATCTTCATGCGCAAGGAAAAGCACATCTATGTGGCGAACTGGTTCCTGCTGAGCTTCATCGTCACCGTCGCCATGCTGCATATCGTCAACAACCTGTCGATCCCGGTGTCGATCTGGGGCTCCAAATCGGTGCAGGTCTTTGCCGGCGTGCAGGATGCCATGACCCAATGGTGGTACGGCCACAATGCGGTGGGTTTCTTCCTGACCGCGGGCTTCCTCGGGATGATGTACTACTACGTGCCGAAACAGGCCGGTCGTCCGGTCTATTCCTATAAGCTGTCGATCATCCACTTCTGGGCGCTGACCTTCCTTTATATCTGGGCCGGTCCGCACCACCTTCATTACACGGCGCTGCCCGAATGGGCCTCGACCCTTGGCATGGTCTTCTCGATCATCCTTTGGATGCCGTCCTGGGGGGGCATGATCAACGGTCTGATGACGCTGCAGGGCGCCTGGGACAAGCTGCGCACCGATCCGATCATCCGGATGATGGTGATCAGCCTCGCCTTCTACGGCATGTCGACCTTCGAAGGCCCGATGATGTCGATCAAGGCGGTGAACTCGCTCTCGCATTACACCGACTGGACCATTGGCCATGTGCACTCGGGTGCCTTGGGCTGGAATGGCATGATCACCTTTGCCGCGCTCTACTTCCTGACGCCCAAGCTTTGGGGCCGGGCGCAGATGTATTCGGTTTCGGCGATCAACCTGCACTTCTGGCTCGCCACCATCGGCATCGTACTCTACGCGGCGTCCATGTGGGTGACCGGTATCATGGAAGGCCTGATGTGGCGTGAAGTGGATGCGCAGGGCTTCCTCGTGAACTCCTTCGCCGACACGGTGAGCGCGAAGTTCCCGATGTATGTGGTGCGCGGTCTGGGCGGGGTTCTGTACCTCACCGGTTCGATCATCATGGTCTGGAACATGTGGATGACCATCCGCGGCGGCGCGAAAGTGCATGCCCCGGTCGGTGTCCCTGCTGAATAAGGAACAGACTGATGTCGATTATCGAAAAACACACGATCCTTGAGAAAAGCCCGACGCTTCTGTTCATCGCCTCGTTCGCGGTGGTCACCGTGGGCGGCATCGTCGAGATCGCGCCTCTCTTCTATCTGGAGAACACGATCGAAGACGTGGAAGGGGTGCGTCCCTATTCGCCGCTGGAACTGGCAGGGCGTGACATCTACGTCCGCGAGGGCTGCTATGTCTGCCATAGCCAGATGATCCGGCCGATGCGCGACGAGGTGGAGCGTTACGGTCACTATTCGCTGGCAGCGGAAAGCAAGTATGACCATCCGTTCCAGTGGGGATCGAAGCGGACCGGGCCGGATCTGGCCCGGGTCGGCGGTCGCTACTCGGACGCCTGGCATGTGGATCACCTGAAGAATCCGCAGTCGGTCGTGCCGGAATCGATCATGCCGAAATATGCGTTCCTGGCGGACACCCCGATCACCGGGGAATACATCCAGGATGTGATGACCACGCACCGTTTCGTTGGCGTGCCCTATACCGATGATCAGCTTGCCAATGCGGCCAGCGACTTCACCGTGCAGGCCGATCCGGATGCCGATTGGGAAGAGATGCTCGAGCGCTATCCTGGCGCCGTGGTGTCGAATTTCGATGGCCAGCCGGAGCTGACCGAGATGGATGCAATCATCGCCTACATGCAGATGTTGGGGACCCTGGTCGACTTCTCGACCTATGTGCCTGACGAGACGCGGTAAGGAGGCTGATCGATGGAAACCTATAGCTTCATGCGTGAACTCGCTGACAGCTGGGTGCTTCTGCTGATGACGCTGTTTTTCCTCGGAACCATTGTCTGGGCCTTTCGGCCCGGCAGCCGGGGGGTCCATGATGACGCAGGCAGCATCCCGTTCCGCAACGAGAGCATTGCACAAGACAGCAAAGGCCGGGCCGAAAGCCCCGCCGACGCCAAAACATCGGAGCGCGTGAAATGAGTACGCCAGAAAAAGACGAAGCCACGGGCACCGACACGACGGGCCACACCTGGGATGGGATCAAGGAACTGAACACGCCGCTGCCGCGGTGGTGGCTCTGGACCTTCTATTTCACCATCATCTGGGGGATTGCCTACACGATCGCCTATCCGGCCTGGCCGCTGGTCAACAAGGCCACTCAGGGTTTCCTGGGCTTCAACCAGCGCACCGAGGTGGCAAGCGAGATTGAACGGTTCAACACCATGAACGCCGATCTGCGCACCGCGCTGGCCGAGGCCGATCTGACCACGGTCAAGGACAACCCGGATCTGCACAACTTTGCGGTGCAGGGTGGGGCCTCGGTGTTCCGTGCGCAATGTTCGCAGTGCCACGGGTCCGGTGCTCAGGGGGCCACGGGCTATCCCAACCTCTTGGACAATGACTGGCTCTGGGGCGGCGAGATCGAAGAGATCGCCTATACGATCAACAATGGGATCCGGAACGAAACCGACGACGCGCATTACTCTGAAATGCCCGCTTTCGGTGAGTTGCTGGAAACCGAGGAGATCGACCAGGTTCTGGCCTATGTCCAGAAAATCTCGGGTCAGGAGCATGACGCGGGTCTGGCCGAGGCGGGCATGAGTGTCTTTGCCGATCAGTGTTCCTCCTGCCATGCCGAGGACGGCACCGGTGACAAGTACCAGGGTGCCCCGAACCTGACTGATGCGATCTGGCTCTATGGCGGTGATGCTGACGCCCTGCGTTACACGATCGAGAACGCGCGTTTCGGCGTGATGCCGGCCTGGGGCAAGCGCCTGAGTGCGTCTGACGTCAATGCCGTGGCGGTCTATGTCCACGGTCTGGGCGGCGGCGAATAGCCACATTCAAAACCATGCGCTCTGCCCGTATCTGACGGGCAGAGCGTTTCCTTTTCCGGGGTTTGTTCGCGCTTTGCTTCGGAACCGCTTTTCCTGACATCCCGTTGATTTGCATCAAGGATGCTTAGGATTTTCCCCCTAGTGTAAAGTGCGAGACATAGCAGGAGACGCGCTGAAATGGCGTCAGAGCAAACATCCCTTTATGCCGCCCAGGAACCGATTTTCCCCAGGCGTGTGAGCGGTTTCTTCCGCACCTTCAAATGGTGGCTGATGGCCGTCACGCTGGGAATTTACTACCTGACACCGTGGATCCGCTGGGACCGTGGTCCCTCGCTGCCCGATCAGGCGGTTCTGATCGACATGGCCAACCGCCGGTTCTATTTCTTCTGGATCGAAATCTGGCCCCATGAATTCTATTTCGTCGCAGGCCTGTTGATCATGGCCGGGCTGGGGTTGTTTCTCTTCACCTCCGCCCTTGGCCGGGTCTGGTGCGGCTATGCCTGCCCGCAGACGGTCTGGACCGACCTTTTCATTCTGGTCGAACGCTGGGTCGAGGGGGACCGGAACGCCCGCGTGCGGCTTTACAAGGCCAAGTGGGACATCAAGAAATGGCGGCTGCGGCTGACCAAATGGGCGCTCTGGCTGGCCATCGCCATCGCAACGGGCGGCGCCTGGGTGTTCTATTTCACTGATGCGCCGCAACTTGCGGTGGATCTGGTGACCTTCTCGGCCCATCCCATCGCCTATACCACCATCGCCATTCTGGCGCTGACCACCTTCGTCTTTGGTGGCTTCATGCGCGAGCAGGTCTGCATCTACATGTGCCCCTGGCCGCGGATTCAGGGCGCGATGATGGATGATGATACGTTGACCGTGGCTTACCGCGAAGGGCGCGGCGAGCCGCGCGAGAAGGGCAAGAAGCGCACCGACGCCTCGGGCGATTGCATCGACTGCATGGCCTGCGTGAACGTCTGCCCCATGGGGATCGACATTCGGGACGGCCAGCAGATGTAATGTATCACCTGCGCGCTCTGCATCGATGCCTGTGACGACATCATGGACAAGATCGGCAAGCCGCGTGGTCTGATCGACTATCTGGCGCTGTCCGATGAGCCGCGCGAGCGGGAAGGCCAGCCGCCGAAAGCGGTGTGGAAGCACATCCTGCGGCCCCGGACCATCGTCTACACGACGCTCTGGTCGCTGGTGGGCGTGGGGCTGCTCTTCGCGCTCTTCATCCGGGCCGATATTGACCTGACGGTGGAGCCGGTGCGGAACCCGACCTATGTGACCCTCTCCGACGGGTCGATCCGCAACACCTATGTGCTGCGTCTGCGGAACAAGCATGGCGAGCCGCGCGATTTCCGGATTTCGCTGCGGTCTGATGAGATCCTGCGCATTGATCTGGAAGGCACGAACCGTAATATCATCACCGTGCCTGCCGACAGCACGATGCAGCAGCGGGTTTATGTGGTCGCACGACCGCAGGATCCGGCGGCAAGCCAGGACCGCACCGATCTGCGCTTCTGGGTCGAAGATGTGATGAACGAAGAACGTGCCTCGCGTAGCTCGGTCTTCAACGGGAAGGAATGACGATGATGGCCGATACCGGAAAACCGCTGACGGGCCGCAAGGTCGCGATGATCTTTGTCGCCTGTTTCGGCGTGATCATCGCGGTCAACCTGACGCTGGCCTATAATGCGGTGTCGACCTTCCCGGGGCTTGAGGTGAAAAGCTCCTATGTCGAGGGCGTCGGCTTTGATGAGCGACGCGATGCGCAGATGGCGCTTGGCTGGGATGTTTCGGCCCAGGTGGCGGGCGAGGGGCTGACGCTCACGATCCTCAAGGGCGGGGTGCCGGTGGAGGCCGAGATCCAGTCGGCGGTCTTTGGTCGCGCCACCTCGGTGGCCGAGGATCAGTTTCCCGTCTTCCGTTTCGATGGCGAGGCCTATGTGGCGCGGCTTGAGGCGCCCGGCGATGGCAACTGGAACCTGCGTCTGGTGGCGAAGGCCGAGGATGGCACGATGTTCAAACAGCGCGTCGTTGTGAATGTGGTGAATTGAGATGACCGAGACCTCCGCCTTTTCCGCCTGTCCGGCCTGCAATGCGGCGCCTCTGGCCGCGTCGGTCGCGCGGGCGAATTCGGGCGGCGGGGAAACGGTTCTGTCCCTGCCGAACATCCATTGCGCGGGCTGTATCCGCGGCGTGGAAGGCGCGCTTCTGGAGGTGCCCGGGGTCAAGGGCGCGCGGGTCAACCTGAGCCGCAAGCGGGTGAGCATCGACGCAGGGCCCGTGGAGCCGGAGGCGCTGGTCGAGGTTCTGGCTGAGGCCGGCTACGAGGCGCAGGTGCTCGATGCCGCCATGGTCGCTGCCGCCGATACCGATGCCGCAGGGCGCCAGCTTTTGTTGCGGATCGCGGTCGCGGGCTTTGCGATGATGAACGTGATGCTCTTTTCGGTGGCGGTCTGGTCGGGCGCGTCCCAGGCCACCCAGCATATGTTCCACTGGATCGCCGCCGGCATTGCCGTGCCGGCCTTGTTCTTCTCGGCACAGGTCTTTGTCACCTCGGCCTGGGGCGCTGTGAAACATGGCCGTCTGAACATGGATGTGCCGATTTCGCTGGCGATCATCCTCGCCACCGGCCTTTCGGTCTATGAAACCGCGGCGGGTGGCGAGAGGGTTTATTTCGACGCTGCCCTGTCGCTGACCTTCTTCCTCCTGGCAGGCCGCTATCTGGATCACCGCACCCGCATGGCGGCGCGGTCGGCCAGTCAGGAACTCAGCGCGCTGGAAAGCCCGCGTGCGGTCCGGGTGACCGATGGCGCCCGCGAACATGTGAACGTGGCCGATCTGGCGGTGGGCGACGAGGTTTTGGTGTCCGCAGGCATGCGCATTCCCGTCGATGGCACGGTGATCAAGGGCGCGTCCGACATCGACCGGGCGCTGCTGACCGGCGAAAGTCTTGCGGTGGCCGTGGCCGAGGGCGACGCACTGTCGGCGGGCGAAGAGAACATTTCGGCGCCGTTGCACCTGCGGGTCACGGCGGTGGGCGAGGACACGACGCTGCGGCGCATGGCGGCGATGATCGAAACCGCTGAGAATGCGCGCTCGCGCTACACAGCACTCGCCGATCGGGCGGCCAAGGTCTATGCGCCGGTGGTGCATTTGCTCGCACTCGTCACCTTCATCGGCTGGATCGCCTGGGATGGCAATATCGCCCATGCGCTGAATGTGGCCATTTCGGTGCTGATCATCACCTGTCCCTGTGCGCTGGGTCTGGCCGTGCCTGCGGTGATGACGGCGGCGACGGGGCGTTTGTTCCGCAAGGGGCTGCTGGTCAAGGATGCCACCGCGCTTGAACGGCTCGCTGAGGTGGACAGCGTGGTGTTCGACAAGACCGGCACGCTCACTACGGGCCGGGCGGTGGTCGATGGCGCGGCCTTGAGCGATGATGACATGGCCGTGCTGGCGAGCCTCGCGGACGCCTCGGAACATCCCGTTTCCAAGGCCATCGCGGCCGCACTTCCGGGCGGTCTGGCCCGGGTCGAACTGACGGACGTCAGCGAACATCCCGGCAAGGGGGTCGAGGCGATCTGGAACGGCCGCCGGGTGCGTCTGGGCCATGGCAGCTGGGTCGGTGCCGAAGGCTCTCCCGCCTTTGCGGTCGACGGGCAGGCGCCGGTGGTGCTGCCCTTCACCGAAACCCTGCGCGAGGGCACGGGCGAAATGGTCGCCCGGCTGAAGGGCGAGGGCGTGCCGATGTCGGTGCTTTCGGGCGACAGCGCGGCCGCCACGGGGCGGGTCGCCGCCCTTCTGGATATCGACGATTGTGCCGAAGTGACACCGGCCGAAAAGGTGGCCGAGGTGGAACGCCTGCGCGAAACCGGGCGCAAGGTGCTGATGGTGGGCGACGGGCTGAACGACGCCGCCGCCCTGCGTGCGGCCCATGCGTCAATGTCACCGGCCTCGGCGCTCGATGCGTCGCGCACCGCTTCCGATATCGTGATCCTGGGGCAGAACCTGACCGAGATTCCGGAGGCGATCTTCACCGCCCGCAGCGCCCGGCGCCGGGTGCTGGAGAACTTTGCCATCGCCGCGGGCTACAATTGCATCGCCATTCCGATTGCCGTGCTCGGCCATGCCTCACCGCTGGCCGCTGCCATCGCCATGTCGACCTCCTCGATCACTGTTCTGCTCAATGCCATGCGTCTGAGGTGACCCGATGAACGTTCTTTTCATTCTCGTGCCGGTGTCCCTTTTCCTTGCCGGATTGGCGCTGTGGTTTTTCCTCTGGACGTTGAAAAGCAATCAATATGACGATCTGGATGGGGACGCTTGGCGGATTCTTGCGGATGACGATGGCCCCCGTCCCGAAGAGGATGACCGGGGCTGATCGGCTCACTTCGCGGTGAATAAGGCGGGTTGGGGGCCATGTCCTGAAAATACCAGCCTACCACTTTGGGTTGAGACGCAAGCCGGACTTTCGCTGGACATGCGAGTGGGGTATAATAAGTTGACGTAAGGTGCGATGACCCGGCGTGGTGACCATTTAAATTCATTGGTCCGGGGGCCGGGGTGATCGGGGGCACGTCCCCCCTCTGATGGGGATGACGACATGACACGACCATCTCAGATAGAGGACGAGCGCGAAGCCGAAGACCTGTTTTCCCAGTTGACCGAAGCGCTCGATCCGAAGGTTGTTTTTGAACGATTTGATTATCTGGCTGCAACCGCGGCGCAGGATCTGGCGGCTGATGGGATCACGATCAGTCTTCTGGATGAGGAATTCGCCTATTACATCGGATGTTTCCCGCCGCGTTCGGGCCGGTTGGACGACCGGATGCTGCCGGTGGAACAATCGATCTGCAGCCGGGTGATCGAAGAGGATGTGCCTCTGTCCCTGCCGGATCTGCGGGCCGATCCAGAGCTGAGTGACCTCGACATCGTGCGTGAACAGCGGATGGTCGGACTGCTGGCTGGGTCCATCGCCACGGTGGAACACGGGGTGGTCGGTGCGCTTTGCGTCGCCACGAAGGAACCGCGCCCCTGGACCGGGCTGGAACTGCGGTATGTGGAACAATTGTCACGCACGGTGGCCTATACGCTTCAGGCGGAACTGAGCCAGCTCGAACAACGGCAGTTGTCCGAGGAACTTTCCGAACTGGACCGGATCGTGACCACCCTTGCGGCCGATCTGGCGGTGCCCACGTCGATCTACACGGAAGGCGGCGATCTGGCCTTTGCCAATGCCGCGCTCACCTCCCTGGTGCCGCTCGATTATGTCGCCGAATTCCGCTCCGATCTGGCCTGGACGGAGGCGGAGGCGGGCAGGCTGGCGCAGACCACTGCGATCGAGTTGCAAGGGGCAGGGGGCGAGATGATCCGGTTTCGTGTGTCCTGTTCCACCTCCGCTTCGGGGATGATGGTCTGTCACTGGTTTCCCTATCCCAAAAAGGTCAATTGAGCGCCGGAACGGGGCAACGGCGCGCTTGACGGCATCGGGGTCATGGCCTAGGACAAGGGCGCTTATCGCGGGCGTTGTGTAGTGGTAAGACCTCAGCCTTCCAAGCTGATGACGCGGGTTCGATTCCCGCCGCCCGCTCCACCCTCCGCCTCCTTTTTCTCATTCCGACCGACCACAGCCGCGGCAAACTGTCAAAGCGGGTTGTGACCCGCGGGGGCCTTTTGTATCCCGATGGCGCAAAGGGGAGCCCATGGCCGACAAAGATCTCGAAGAACGCGCCAAGTCGCGCAACATTGGTGTGTTGAAGGCGCTCTGGCCCTTCGTGCGGCGCTACCGGGTGATGATGTTTGCCGCCATCGCGGCCCTGGTGCTGACCGCCACCGTGTCGCTGGTCCTGCCGATTGCCGTGCGCCGGGTGGTGGACGGGTTCGAAACCTCCGCCGTGGAATTGCTCGACAGCTATTTCAGCGCCGCCCTTGGCTTTGCGCTGCTGCTCGCTCTGGGCACCGGCCTGAGATATTATCTGGTGACCCGGCTGGGCGAGCGGGTTGTCGCGGATATTCGCGTTGCCGTCTTTGATCGCATGATCACCATGAGCCCGGCCTTCTTCGAAAAGACCCTGACCGGGGAGGTGCTGTCGCGGATCACCACCGACACGACGCTGCTGCTGTCGGTGATCGGCTCGTCGATCTCGATCGCACTGCGCAACGTGCTGATCCTGGTGGGGGGGCTGGCGCTTCTGTTCTACACCTCGGCCAAGCTTGCGGGGCTGGTGCTGTTGCTGGTGCCGGTGATCGTGGTGCCCATCGTGGTGCTGGGCCGGCGTCTGCGGCGGCTGAGCCGGGACAATCAGGAATGGATCGCGGCCTCCTCGGGCCAGGCCTCCGAGGCGCTTTCCTCGGTGCAGGCGGTGCAGGCCTATACCCATGAGGCGCAAAGCCGCGAGGCCTTCGAGACCGTCACCGAACGCGCGTTCCAATCGGCCAAGGACCGGGTGACGACCCGCGCTTTCATGACCGTGATCGTCATCGCACTTGTGTTCGTGGGCGTCGTGGGCGTGCTCTGGGTCGGGGCGCGGGATGTGCGCGGCGGTGCCATGAGCGTGGGCGAACTGGTGCAATTCGTGATCTATGCGGTGATGGTTGCAGGCGGGGTCGGGGCGCTTTCGGAGATCTGGAGCGAATTGCAGCGCGCCGCGGGCGCCACCGAACGTCTGGTCGAACTGCTGACCGCCGAGGATGCGGTGCAGGATCCGGCCTCCTCCCGCGATCTGCCCGCCCGCGCCACCGGTGCGGTGCGGTTCGACGGGGTCAGTTTCGCCTATCCCGCGCGCCCCGAGATTGCCGCACTCGATCAGGTGTCGCTCGATGTGGCGCCGGGGGAAACCGTGGCGCTGGTGGGCCCGTCGGGGGCGGGCAAGAGCACGGTGATCCAGCTTCTTTTGCGGTTCTATGATCCTGAGACGGGTGCAATCACCATTGACGGCGTGGCGCTGCCGGAGATGGCCCGGGCCGATTTCCGCCGCCATATCGCGCTGGTGCCCCAGGAGCCGGTGATCTTTGCCACCACCGCGCGGGAAAACATCCGGTTCGGGCGCCCCGGCGCCAGCGATGCCGAGGTGGAGGAGGCCGCAAAGGCAGCGGCCGCCCATGGCTTTCTCAGCGCCTTGCCCGACGGCTATGAGACCTATGTGGGCGAGCGCGGCGTGATGCTCTCGGGCGGGCAGAAACAGCGGATCGCCATTGCCCGCGCGATTTTGCGCGATGCGCCGATCCTGCTGCTGGATGAGGCGACCAGTGCGCTCGATGCGGAAAGCGAACGGGCGGTGCAGCAGGCGGTCGAGACCCTGAGCCGCGACCGCACCACGCTGGTGGTGGCGCACCGGCTTGCCACGGTGAAACAGGCGGACCGGATCCTGGTGTTCGACGAAGGCCGGATCGTCGCCAGCGGCACCCATGACAGCCTGGTGGCCGAGGGCGGGCTTTATGCCCGTCTGGCGCGGTTGCAGTTTACGGAAGGTCATGCGGCGGAATAACACCTGACGCAACGTCCCGGTTCCCTGCGCCACCTTGCCGCGGCGGTGATTTTTGTCACAATGCGCGCAAGGATGGGAGGAAATCATGGATTTCAGTACAGTTGCGGCGCGGGACGCCATTGAATCCTCATTGCCCTGGAGCGACCGGGATGTGCCGGTGTCGGTTTACGATGCCCTTGCCATCACGGCGAAAGACCACGGCCAGCGCCCGGCGTTTTCGTTTCAGTTGCAGGCCGGGCCCAAGGATCCGGCGGAGACGCTCACCTGGGCGGAGGTCCTGGATCAGGTCACCCAGACCGCGAACCTCTTTCGCAGTCTCGGCGTCGGCGAAAACGATGTGGTGGCCTGCCTGCTGCCCAATGCCAATGAGACGATCCTGACCCTTCTGGGCGGGATGACCGCAGGCATCGTCAACCCGATCAACCCGCTGCTTGAAGTGGATCAGATCGCCGCGCTGATGCGCGAAACCAATGCCAAGGTGCTGGTCACGCTGAAAGCTTTCCCGAAGACCGACGTGCCCCAGAAGGCGGCCGCTGCGGTGGCGCTGGCGCCTTCGGTCGAGACCGTGCTGGAGGTGGATCTGCTGCGCTACATGTCGGGGATCAAATCCCTGATCGTGCCGCTGATCCGTCCGAAGAACCCGGTGAGCCACAAGGCCAAGGTGTTGGATTTCCAGAAGGAGATGAAGAAGCAAAGCAAGACGCTCTCCTTCTCCAGACCGACCGAAGACCGGGTTGGCGCCTATTTCCACACCGGTGGGACCACCGGCATGCCGAAAATGGCGCAGCATCTCTACAGCGGCATGGTCTATAACGGATGGCTGGGCTCGCAGATCCTGTTCCAGTCCGACAGCGTGATCATGTGCCCGCTGCCCCTGTTCCACGTCTTCGCCGTCGAACCGGTGCTGATGTCCGCCCTGCAGGCCGGGGCCCATGTGGTGTTCCCGACGCCGGCCGGCTATCGCGGCGACGGGGTGTTCGACAATTTCTGGAAGCTGAACGAACGCTGGAAGGTGACCTTCATCATCGGCGTGCCCACCGCCTTCTCGGCGCTGATGCAGCGCCCGGTGGATGCGGATCTCTCGACCGTGAAAACCGCCTTTTCGGGCTCCGCGCCCCTGCCGGTGGAGCTTTACAAACGGTTCGAGGAGGCCTGCGGGGTCGAGGTGGTCGAAGGCTACGGGCTGACCGAGGCGACTTGCCTCGTGTCCTGCAACCCGATCGGCGGGGTCAAGAAGGTCGGTTCGGTCGGCATTCCTTTCCCCTATACGGACGTGAAGATCCTGCTCGACAAGGGCGAGGGGCCGGGGGAATGCGGGCCCGATGAGGTGGGCGAGATCTGTGTCGCCAATCCGGGCGTCTATTCGGGCAAGACGTATACCCAGCCCGAGAAGAACAAGGAATTGTTCCATTTCAACGATTACCTGCGCACCGGCGATCTGGGCCGGATCGACGAGGATGGCTATCTCTGGATCACCGGGCGCGCCAAGGATCTGATCATCCGCGGCGGTCACAACATCGACCCTGCCGAGATCGAAGAGGCGCTCGCGGGCCATCCGGCCATCGCCATGGTGGGCGCCATCGGTCAGCCCGATGTCCATGCGGGCGAACTGCCCTGCGCCTATGTGGAACTGGTGGCGGGCGCCAGTGCGACGCCGGAGGAGCTGATCGATTTCGCCCGCGAGCGGATCGTCGAGCGGGCGGCGCTGCCGAAATATGTCGAGATCCTCGACGAACTGCCGAAAACCGCCGTGGGCAAGGTGTTCAAACCCGACCTGCGCCGGGCCGCGATCACGCGTATCTACAACGCCGCTCTCGAGGCCGATGGCCATGAGGCGCGGGTGCAGGAAGTGATCGAGGACAAGCGGCTGGGGCTGGTGGCATTGTTGAGCGGACACGCCACGAGCGACCGGGACAAGGTGACAAAGACGCTTGGGGGCTTCACCCGGCCCTGGCAATGGGCGGATTGACGCTTACGTCGCACAAGCATCTGAAAACACGTTGCTATAGCGATAATTAAGGGGCCGGTTCGGCCCCTTTTGCTTTGAATTTTACGAAATCTTTGGAGGTTTGCCACATTCTCGCCATCAAGCACCCGGTTCCCGCCCCATTTCGGACAGAAACCACGGCCAAAACCTTTTCAACAGGTGAACAGGAGGACGCGAATGGCACATCTCTTGACGAGTATTCTGGCGGCAATGATCACAGCTGTGGTCGTCTACATCCAGACCGGCTCCTTTGGTCTGGCCTTCGCTGGCTACGTTTTTGCAGGCGCCACCACGCTTCTCGCCGTGATCTTCGTGGCCTCGCTCGACACACGCGAAACGCCGCAGCTCGGCTCGGCCTGAGCATCGGGCGGGGGTCCGCCCTCAAGTGACCCAGGAGACCGGACGGCGCCTCAGGGCGCCCAGGTCAGCCAGTTCCCGATCAGTTTCAGACCCGCCGCCTGGCTTTTCTCCGGGTGGAACTGCATGCCCACCATCGTCTCACGCCCGACAATCGCGGTGACGTCACCGCCGTAGTCGCAATGGGCGAGCCGCTGGGCAGGATCACCCATTTCCATTTGATAGGAATGCACGAAATAGACGTGATCGCCGGTGCCGATGCCGTCGAGAACCGGATGATCGCTGTCGACCACCAGATCGTTCCAGCCCATATGCGGGATCTTCAGTCCGGCATCGCGCGGTGAAATCCGCCGCACGTCGCCATCGATCCACCCCAGACCGGCGGTTTCCTCGTATTCGTGCCCGTGCATGGCCATCAACTGCATGCCGACGCAAATCCCCAGGAAGGGGCGCGCCTTGACCTCCACCGCCTCGCGCAGGGCCTCCAGAAGGCCCTCGGCATCTGTGAGCGCGCCCATGCAGGCCGGAAAGGCCCCGTCGCCGGGCAGCACCAGCCGGTCGGCACGGGCCACATCCTCGGCCCGGTCGCTGACGATCACCTCGCCTGCATTCGCCTCACGCGCCATGCGCTGAAAGGCTTTTTCGGCGGAATGGAGATTGCCCGCCCCGTAGTCGATCAGAACTGTCAGCATGGGATCAGAGCGCGCCCTTGGTCGATGGAATCGCATCGCCCTTGCGGGGATCGGGTTCCACCGCCTCGCGCAGGGCGCGGGCCACCGATTTGAACGCCGCTTCGGCCATATGGTGGCTGTTCACCCCGTGAAGCGCATCGATATGCAGCGTGATGCCCCCATGGGTCGACAGCGCCTGGAAGAATTCGCGCACCAGTTCACTGTCGAACGTGCCGATCTTCGGCGTGGGCAGATCCATGTTCCAGATCAGGAAAGGTCGCGCCGAGAGATCCAGCGCGCAACGCACCAGCGCATCATCCATCGGCAACAGGCAGGAGCCGTAGCGCCGGATACCACGTTTGTCGCCCAAAGCCGCCACCAGAGCCTGACCCAGCGCAATCCCGGTGTCCTCGACCGTGTGGTGATCATCGATATGCAGATCGCCCTTTGCGCGGATGGTCATGTCGATCAGCGAATGGCGCGCCAGCTGGTCCAGCATATGGTCAAAGAACCCGACCCCGGTCTGGTTGTCATAAACACCGGTGCCGTCGAGGTTGATGTCGACGGAAATCTCGGTTTCCGCGGTCTGCCGGGTGATTGTGGCGCTGCGCATGGGGCCCTCCTTGAACGAGGCGCTTATAGACCCGGGGGGCGCGGGCGGAAAGGGGGCGGGGGCCTTGGGCGTGATCCGTTGCAAAATCTGCGCATCTTCTGGTGGCCGCGGCTGCGAGTGCTTATGTTGAAGCCGAAAGAGGACGGGCAGCGTGATCATTGGCGATATTGCAGAGGGGCTGACGCGAGGGGTGGAAACCACGCTTTCCACCGTGAGCGAGGCGTTTTTCGAACCCGTGGTGCGGCTGGGCGTGACCGGGCTGTCGCGCTCGGGCAAGACGGTGTTCATCACCTCGCTGATTGCCAATCTGCTGGAGCGCGGCCGGATGCCCGGCCTGCGGGCTGCTGCCGAGGGCCGGATCGAGACGGTTCTCTTGCAGCCCCAGCCCGACGACACGCTTCCGCGTTTCGACTATGAAACCCATCTGGGCGCGCTCACCGGCACCACGCCGCGCTGGCCCGAAAGCACCTCGGGCATTTCCGAATTGCGTCTGTCGTTCCGCGTCCGCCCCAAGGGGCTTCTGTCGGGCCTGACCGGCACCCGCACGGTCCATCTGGATATCGTCGATTATCCGGGCGAATGGCTGCTTGATCTGGGTCTGCTCGACAAGGATTACGCCACCTGGTCGCGCGAGGTGCTCGCCCGGTTTGAAACGCGCCCGGACGGGGCGGATTTCATTGCGGCCCTGGGTCAGGCGGATCCGGGCGCGCGGCTGGACGAGGCCAGGGCGAAGGATCTGGCGCAGACCTTTACATCCGCGTTGCAGGCCATGCGGGCGCGCGGCTTTTCCGATTGTTCGCCCGGCCGGTTCCTGCTGCCGGGCGATCTGGCGGGCTCTCCGGTCCTGACCTTTGCGCCCTTGCCCGAGGGGGCCCATCCGCGCGGCTCGCTGGGGCGTGAATTCGCCCGCCGCTTTGAGGCCTACAAGCGCGAAGTGGTCAAACCTTTCTTCCGCACTCATTTCTCCCGTATCGACCGGCAGGTGGTGCTGGTCGACATGCTGGGCGCGATCCATGCCGGGCCGCAGGCGGTCGACGACATGCGCCAGGCCATGGCGGATATTCTGAGCGCCTTCCGGCCGGGCCGGAACGCCTTTCTGAGCCAGATTTTTCTGGGCAAGCGGGTCGAGAAGATCCTGTTTGCTGCCACCAAGGCCGACCACCTTCACCACAGCCAGCATCCGCAACTGACCGCCATTGCCGAAGCGCTTCTGAACGACGCCAGGTCCAGGGCCGATTTTGCCGGCGCTCAGACCTCGGCGCTGTCGCTCGCCGCCTTTCGGGCGACCACCGAGGAGCGGCGGGAGAAGGACGGGCGCGAATTGGATCTGGTGCGGGGGGTTCTGGAGGCGACCGGCAAGCGGGCCGCGCTCTTTCCCGGTCGTCTGCCCGAGGATCCCGCAAAGATCCTGCGCCCGGCCAGCGAGGGGTGCGAGACCTGGCTGGAGGCGGATTACAAGGTGATGAGCTTTGCGCCGCAACCCATTGATCTGAAGCCCGGAGAGGGCCCGCCGCATATCCGGCTCGACTGGGCGGTGGAATTTCTGATCGGAGATCGTCTGGCATGAGAAATTCCGAAAACGACCCGCTTCTGATCGATCTGGACGAAGAAACGTCGGCACCGAGCCCGTCGGAGGCGCCGGTGATCAGTGATCTGCCGGAAGGCCGCGCGATGCAGGCGGCCACCACATTGGCCGCGCGCTCCCGCTCGATCCTGGGCGCCTGGTTCTGGCGGTTGCTTCTGGCGCTCCTGGCGTTTTTCACCTCGCTCGCGGCCTGGGAAGCGATCACCGCACTTCTGAACCGCGCGCCGGTTCTGGGGCTGGTCGCCACGGGATTGCTCGCCTCCTTCATGGTGGTCTGCCTGTTGATCTCGATCCGCGAAATTGCCGCCCTGTCCCGGCTGGCGAAGGTTGAGACGTTGCAGGGCGAGGCGGCCCGCATTCTGAGCGAAGAGGATGTGGAGGGCGCGCGCCGCTACATGGAGCGGCTGGGCAAGTTCTATGCCGGGCGGGCTGAGACCGCCTGGGGGCGGGACCGGATGGCGCAGCAATCGGACGAGATTTTCGACGCCAAAACAGGGCTTTCGGTGGTCGAAGACGCGCTGCTGGCGCCGCTCGATGCGGAAGCGGCCCGGGTGGTGGAAGCGGCGACGCGGCAGGTGGCGACGGTCACCGCACTGGTGCCTCTGGCCCTGGCCGATGTGATCGCGGCCCTGACCGCCAATGTGCGCATGATCCGCCGGATTGCCGAGATCTATGGCGGCCGGGCGGGCACGTTTGGTGCCTGGCGGCTGATGCGCGCGGTTGCGGCCCATCTGGTGGCCACGGGCGCGGTGGCGGTGGGGGATGATTTGTTGGGCTCCCTCGGCGGTGGTCATGTGCTGGGCAAGCTGTCGCGGCGGTTCGGCGAAGGCATGGTCAATGGTGCGCTGACCGCGCGGGTGGGGGTTGCGGCCATGGAGGTCTGCCGCCCGATGCCATTTGTGGCCGCCGAAAAACCGAAAGTGACCGGCCTTTTGCGCCGGGCGGTGACCGGGCTTTTCGACGCACCGACCTGAACCTTCATTTTTTGGGAACTTTTTGGCGGCCCCGGGCGTTGTGCGGGCAAGACTTGAGATTTTCGCTTTGTTTCAGGAGGATCTGAACGGTGAATATGCTTGTCACGCCGCCGAAAACCACAGATGCGGCCGGACCGAGACTTGCCCGCGCGCTGCCGGGCCTCACCGAACCGGAACGTCTAGTTCTTTCCAACCTACCAGCGGTCACCCGATTTGTCCGGCGCAACACCACCCTGGCCCATGAAGCGCAGCCCCTCGACCGGCTGCGCCTTTTCATTTCCGGCTGGGCGAAACGTTCGGTCGGCATCGGCCCCGAACGGCAACAGGTTCTTGGCTTCGTTCTGCCGGGCGATCTCGACGGTCTGGTCGCCGATTACCGCCAGGCGGCCCCTGCGGATGTGGTCACGCTCACGCGTTGCGAAACGGTGGAATTCTCGCTTTTCGAATTGCTCCATCTGACTCAGGATTATCCCGGGATCGGTGCGGCCCTGCGGGCCTATCTGGCCGATGAGGCGGCGATTCTGGGCGATCAGGTGCTGCGGCTTGGCCGGATGAGCGCCTATGAGCGGGTGATCCATCTGATGCTGGAATTGTTCGACCGGCAGGCGCTCGGGGCGCCCGACGGGACGCGGGTCGATTTTCCGATCACCCAATCCCTGGTGGCCGATGCGCTGGGGCTGTCGGTGGTCCATGTGAACCGGCAGGTGATGCGGCTGCGAAAGGAAGGGCTGGTCAGGCTCGACCGGCGCAGTCTCACGGTTCTGAATTTCGCAAAGCTGCAAAGCCTGTCGGGCTATCGCACCCGCATTCGCGAACGGGCGCCGGATCTGGCCAGCGCCCGCGCGAGTTAGGGGTCAGCCCCGGTTCATCCGGTGTTCGATCAGGTCGTCGACCACTTCGGGCTCGGCGAGGGTCGAGGTATCGCCCAGCGCGCCGTAATCATTCTCGGCGATCTTGCGCAGGATCCGCCGCATGATCTTGCCCGAGCGCGTCTTCGGCAGGCCCGGCGCCCATTGAATCAAGTCCGGCTTGGCAATCGGCCCGATTTCGGCCCGTACCCAGGTTTCCAGTTCCTTGCGCAGCTCCTCCGTGGGTTCGTGACCGCCCATCAGCGTCACATAGGCATAGATGCCCTGACCCTTGATGTCGTGCGGATAGCCGACCACGGCCGCCTCGGCGACCTTGGAATGGGCGACCAGCGCACTTTCCACCTCCGCTGTCCCCATCCGGTGGCCGGAAACATTGATCACGTCATCCACGCGGCCGGTGATCCAGTAATAGCCGTCCTCATCCCGCCTGCAGCCATCGCCGGTGAAGTAATAGCCTTTGTAATCAGAGAAATAGGTCTTCTCGAACCGCTCATGATCGCCCCAGACCGTGCGCATCTGCCCGGGCCAGCTGTCCTTCATGCAAAGCACGCCCTCGGCCGCCGTTTCATGGATCTCCGCGCCCGATTGCGCCTCCAGCACCACCGGCTGAACCCCGAAGAAGGGCAGGGTGCAAGACCCCGGCTTGGTCGCGGTGGCCCCCGGCAGCGGTGTCATCAGATGGCCGCCGGTCTCGGTCTGCCACCAAGTGTCGACGATGGGGATGGCGCCCTTGCCGACGGTGTCATGGTACCAGTTCCAGGCCTCCGGGTTGATCGGCTCGCCCACGGTGCCCAGCACCTTGAGGTCCGAAAGGTCATATTTGGTGACGAATTCCGTCCCTTTGCCCATCAGCGCCCGGATCGCGGTGGGGGCGGTGTAGAACTGGTTCACCTTGTGCTTTTCGCAAACCGCCCAGAACCGCCCGGCATCGGGGAAGGTGGGCACGCCCTCGAACATCAGCGTGGTCGCGCCATTGGCCAGCGGACCATAGACGATATAGCTGTGCCCGGTGACCCAGCCCACATCGGCGGTACACCAGAAGACATCGCCGTCATGGTAGTCGAAGGTGTATTGATGGGTCATCGCCGCATAGACCAGATACCCACCCGTCGTGTGACCCACGCCCTTGGGCTGACCGGTGGAGCCGGAGGTATAGAGAATGAACAGCGGATCTTCCGCCGCCATTTCCTCCACCGGGCAGTCGTCGGAGACCTTCGCCTCTTGTTCATGCAGCCAGTAATCTAGCCCATTGCGCCAGGCCACTTGCTGCCCGGTGCGCTTGACCACCAGACATTTCACCTCGTCCACGTCATGGAGCAGCGCCTGATTGACGTTGTCCTTGAGGTTGGTCACCCGTCCGCCGCGCGGCGCGCCATCCGCCGTAATCACCACCTTGGCGTCACAGCCATTGACCCGCGCGCCCAGCGCATCCGGCGAAAAGCCGGCAAAGACGATGGAATGGATCGCCCCGATCCGGGTACATGCGAGCATCGCATAGGCCGCTTCAGGGATCATCGGCAGATAGAGCACCACCCGGTCGCCCTTGCCGACGCCCAGACCTTTCAGAACATTGGCGAATTTGCAAACCTCGGAATGAAGCTGCCGATAGGTGATATGCTGCGCCTCATCCGAAGGATCATCCGGCTCCCAGATAATCGCCGTTTGGTCGCCGCGAGTTTCCAGATGCCGGTCGATGCAATTGGCCGAGACATTCAGCGTGCCATCCTCGAACCAGCGGATGTCGATATTGCCCGGTACGAACGAGGTGTTCTTGACCTTGGTATAGGGCGTGATCCAGTCGATCCGCTCGCCTTCCGCGCCCCAGAACGCCTCCGGATCTGCAATCGAGGCGGCATATTTCGCCTCATAGGCGGCCTGATCCGCATGGGCCCCCTCGGCCATCTTGGCGTCGGGCCAATACTTTCCGTCACGCTCTTCCAGCATGTTTTTTCCTCCCTCAAAACCTGCTTTCGTCAGATGGCGAGATATTTCGCCCTGAGCGCCTCGTCTTCAAGCACCTTTTGCGCGCTGTCGTCATAAACCACCGATCCGGTGTCGAGGATCACGGCACGATCGGCGAGTTTCAGCGCCGCCACCGCGTTCTGTTCCACGATGATCGTGGTGATGCCCTGATCGCGGATATAGTTCAGCGTCTTGGCAATTTCCTGCACGATCACCGGCGCGAGACCTTCATAGGGTTCATCCAGAAGAAGCACCTTGATGTCACGGGCGAGCGCCCGGGCAATCGCCAGCATCTGCTGTTCGCCACCCGAAAGCGTCGATCCGTCCTGGCTCCGCCGCTCCCCAAGGCGCGGGAACAACTCATAAAGCCGTTCCAGCGACCAGCCCAAGGGCGGGGCGATCTGCGCCAGTTTCAGGTTTTCCTCAACCGTCAGGCCCTGAATGATCCGCCGATCTTCGGGCACCAGCGCGATGCCGTTCTGGGCGGCCTCATAGCTGGTCATCGTGTGCAGCGGTTTGTGATCCAGCCAGACTTCCCCATGACGGATTTCCGGATTGTCCATCCGGGCAATGGCGCGCAGGGTCGAGGTCTTGCCCGCCCCGTTCCGGCCCAGAAGCGCAAGGATCTCGCCCTCATGGACGTTGAAGCTGACATCCTGAACGATGTAGCTCTCGCCATAATAGGCCTCGATGTTCCACACGCTGAGATAGGCCGGTGCCGTGGCCGCGTTATTGGCGCGTTTGTCGAAAGGTTTGTCGTCGAGCATTTTCTGTTCCTCCTGTCCCCGGGCCTAGTGCTGGCTTTCGCCCAGATAGGCTTCCTGGACCTTGGGGTTGCCCTTGATGTTTTCCGGCGTGTCCTCGACCAGGGGCGTGCCCTGGGCCAGAACCGTGATCCGTTCCGAAAGCGAGAACACCACATGCATGTCGTGTTCGATGATCGCCATGGTTATGTCGCGTTTTTCTTTGATCTCCTTGAGAAGATCGATCGTGTTGTTGGTGTCGGCGCGCGCCATTCCGGCGGTCGGTTCGTCCAGAAGCAGCAAACGCGGCTCCTGCACCAGACACATGGCCATCTCCAGCCGCCGCTTGTCGCCCCGCGACATCGACGCCGAATGCATGTCCTTCTTATCCGCCATATTGACGTCTTCCAGCATGTGCATCGCCTTGTCGATCAGCGCTTTTTCATTGCTGAACTGTTCGATGGCATGCATCCGGAAGGCCCCGTCGCGCTTGGCAAAACACGGGATCATCATGTTTTCCAGCACCGTCAGATCACCGAAGATCTCGGGCGTCTGAAACACCCTCGAAATCCCCATCTGGTTGATCTCATGAGGCTTGCGCCCCAGCACCGATTGGCCATCGAACATCACCGAGCCCGAGTCAGGGATCAGCTTGCCGACCAGACAGTTGAGCAAGGTCGACTTGCCCGCCCCATTGGGCCCGATGATCGCGTGGACGGTGTTTTCCTCCACGCTGAGGTTGACGTCGCCCAGGGCCTGGAGACCGCCGAAGCGTTTGTTTACGCCTTTGACTTCAAGGATACCCATATCCGTTTCTCCTATTCCGCAGGGGTCTTGGCCGCAGCATCAGCCGCCGCGTCCGACTTCTTCTTGCCGCGCAAAGCACCGGCGATGCGCTGGCCACCTTCCACAAGGCCGCCGGGCAGGAAGATCACCACCAGCATGAAGACGATGCCGAGCGTGAGGTGCCAGCCCTTGCCGATGAAAGGATGGATCAGGAAGACCACGAAGTCTTCGAGCCCATCGGGCAGGAAGGCGAACCATTGGTGCAGGATCGCGTCGTTGATCTTGGACAGGATGTTTTCCATGTACTTGATCAGACCCGCGCCCAGCACCGGACCAATGAGCGTGCCGACCCCGCCAAGGATGGTCATCAGAACCACCTCACCCGAGGCCGTCCAGAACATCCGCTCCGGCCCCACCTGGGTGTCCATCGCCACCATCAGGCCGCCGGCCAGACCGGCATACATGCCAGAGATCACAAACGCCGCCAGCGTGTAGGGTTTGGTGTTCAGCCCGGTGTAGTTCAGGCGCTGCTGGTTGGATTTCACCGCGCGCAGCATCATGCCAAAAGGTGAC
>JAOXSD010000352.1 GCA_025800205.1 Silicimonas sp.
GGGCCGGTCAGGTTGACCTCGCCCGCGCTGACGATCTGGCCTGCCTCGGCAAACACTGGCAGGGTCTCACCCGTAAGCAGGGAGCGATCCAATTCCGACTGACCCGAGACGATCTGACCGTCCACCGGCATCCGCCCTCCGGGTCGTACAAGGAGCAGGTCACCGACGGCCAGAGCAGATACGGCAACCTCTTCTTCGGTGCCGTCGATCAACCGAAGGGCGCGAGGGACCTCCAGCGCTGTCAGTTCCTCAGCCGCCGACCGCGCGGCGGCGCGGGTGCGGTAGTCTAAGTACCGACCTGCCAGCAGAAAGAAGGTCAGCGTCAGGGCGGCGTCGAAATAGGCATGTTCGCCGCTCAGCGCTGTTTCCCAAAGCGATGTCACCAGCGCCAGCAGGATCGCCAGAACGATTGGCACATCCATGTTCAGCCGACGCACACGTAAAGCGGACCATGCGTTGGCAAAGAAGGGCTGCGCCGAGAAAGCAATCGCAGGCAGAGCGATCGCGGCAGAAATCCAGTGGAACATGTCCCGCGTCGCATCCGTCGCCCCCGACCAGACCGAGACCGACAGCAGCATCACGTTCATCGAGGCGAACCCGGCCACCGCCAAGCGCATCAGCAGGTC
>JAOXSD010000355.1 GCA_025800205.1 Silicimonas sp.
GATCGTCGGAGCGTCGCCATCCGACACGATGGATACCGCCCATCTGTTGCCGGTCCAACGTTGCAGGGCTGAGCCCAGCCGTGGTGCAAGATCGGTCGGGGCCTGCGGTGCAGGGGTGAATTCTATCCGCCCCGGCTGGTAAGAGACCAGCCGCACGCCGTTTTCGACCTCGACCAGAAGCTTGACGTCCCGGTTGGTCCCGATCAGCTCGACCACATGTTCGAATGTCGGGTATCGCGCTAGTGCGGTCTGCGTGTCTTGCGCCAAAGCGGCGACGGGTGCGCCGCCGGACCCGCGTGGCGCAGGGGTGTAGCTCGTCGCGGCGCGGGCTTCGACCGGGGCCGCGCCGTTGCTTTGAATGGGCTTCCCGCCACCCGGTCCGCCACCGGGGGGCGGAGGCGTATCCTGCAACCGTTTGATCAGCTCTTCTGGGCTAGGCAGGTCGGCCACGTGAGTCAGGCGGATCACAGCCATTTCGGCGGCCATCATGGCGTTGGGTGCGGCTGAAACCTCCTCAAGCGCTTTCAACAGCATCTGCCACATCCGGGTCAGCACCCGCATGGGGAGGGCCTCGGCCATTTGCTGGCCGCGGGCGCGTTCATCCGGGGAAACAGTGGGGTCTTCGGCTGCGTCCGGGGTTATCTTCACGACCGAGACCCAATGAGTGATCTCGGCCAGATCACGCAGCACGGCCAATGGATCGGCCCCTTCGGCATATTGCCCGCCAAGCTCGGTCAGCGCCCCAGCTGCATCGCCCCGCAGGATCATGTCCATGAGATCCAGAACCCGGCCGCGATCCGCGAGGCCCAGCATCGCACGTACTTGATCTGCCGTCGTTTCTCCGGCTCCGTGCGAGATCGCCTGATCCAGCAATGAGGTCGCGTCGCGGGCAGATCCCTCGGCAGCGCGAGTGATCAGGGCCAACGCGTCCTCGGCCATCTCAGCACTCTCAGCCGAGGCGATCTTGCGCAGCAGGCCGATCATATCCTCGGGTTCGATCCGGCGCAGGTC
>JAOXSD010000362.1 GCA_025800205.1 Silicimonas sp.
CCGAGCATCACCGCCGTCTGGGTGGCGGTCAGATCGGCGCAGAAGGCCTCAACCAGTTTTAAACGTCGATATCTCGATAACCCGTTCTTCTTGTTCATAGAAACAGCCTTGCCTAGACATATTGCTAGTCAAGAGCCTTTCGAAAGGGTGAGGCGGCCTTGCGGCTTTCTCCCTGTCAAAAATGCCTCGGGGGAATTGGCCGCGAGACCAAGAGGGGCAGCGCCCCTCGGGTCACTCCCGGATCTCGCCCGGTTTCACGCCCCAGAGCGCCGATTTCTCCACCCAGCCGCGCTTGCCGCCTGCGGTGATCTTGCACCATTTCTCGGAACAATCCCCCAGCCGCGCCACCACGCCGGCCTCCGCATAGGCATTGGCCTCGGCCTCGGCGCTGGGTTTCAGACGCATTGGCACCAGATCCGCCTCCACAATGACGTGACGTACCCCCGACAAGAGCGAATAATGCACCCAGCCCCCCTGACCGTCGCGGTCCTGCACGCGCCGCCAGTGGCCATGTTCGCCGGTCACCTCGAGGGGCATGTTGCGCCGTTTGAACACCCAGTCGATCCGGTGCGAGAGGGACGGACCCCTGCGTACATTGCCTTCTTCGGCCTTCAGCGAGACATAGCGCGGGATCGGCAGGTTGGTGACCTTGCCGCGCACCTCGGCCGCGATGGGGGTTGCCATGACAAGGGCCATGAGCCCCGCGAAAACTGCGATCCGTTTCATTCCTGCCTGCCCCTTGTCTGCCCGCGCCCATATGGCGTCTTGTGCCGATGCCGGTTCCTTGTCACTTTGCCATCAACATGAGTGTAAGAAAAGACGGGAGCACCTGCCTGCATGTCCAAAAAACGTCTGAAAGTGGTCGTCACCCGCCGCCTGCCCGAACCGGTGGAGCGGCGGTTGAGTGAACTCTTCGATGTCACCCTGAATACCGATGATGCGCCGATGAGCCGTGACGCCCTGGTGGCGGCGGTGAAAGAGGCCGATGTGCTTGTGCCGACATTGACCGACCATATCGACGCGCCGCTTCTGGCCCAGGCGGGCGAGAACCTGCGGTTGGTGGCGAATTTCGGGGCAGGGGTCGACCATATCGATGTGGCCACCGCCCGGCAGCGCGGCATCCATGTGTCGAACACGCCCGGCGTGGTGACCGAGGACACCGCCGATATGACCATGGCGCTGATCCTGGCGGTGACCCGGCGGATCCCGGAAGGCCTGAGCGAAATGCAGAAGGGCGCTTGGGGCGGCTGGTCGCCCATGTCCCATCTGGGCGGGCGTCTGGGCGGGCGGCGTCTGGGCATCCTCGGCATGGGTCGGATCGGCCAGGCGGTGGCGCGGCGCGCTGCGGCCTTCGGCATGCCGGTGGAATATCACAACCGCCGTCGTCTGCGCCCGGAGATCGAGGAAGAGCTGGGGGCCACCTATCGCGAAAGCCTCGATCAACTGGTCACCCGTTGTGACATCCTGTCGATCAATTGCCCGCACACGCCCTCGACCTTTCATCTGATGAACGCGCGACGGCTGAAGCTGATGAAGCCCGATGCGGTGCTGGTGAACACCTCGCGTGGTGAGGTGGTCGATGAGAATGCCCTCACCCGGATGCTGCGGGCAGGCGAGATCGCCGGCGCCGGGCTCGACGTCTTCGAACATGGCTCCGAGATCAACCCGCGCCTGCGCGAGCTTTCCAACGTGGTGCTGCTCCCCCATATGGGCTCGGCCACGGTCGAGGGCCGGATGGAAATGGGCGAGCGGGTGTTGATCAACATCAAGACCTTTGACGACGGGCACCGGCCGCCGGATCTGGTGGTTCCGGCGATGCTCTGATGCGCTGGGCCCTCGGGCTGTTCCTTTTGGGGCTGGCCGCCTGTGGCCGGCCCATGACACCGACCGAGGTGCAATTTGCCCGTGATGTCTTCGGGCCCGGTCTCGACACGTCGAAAGTGGTGGTGGCGCGTGGCGCCGGGCTGACCCCGCCGGGCAAGACCCGGCTGACCAAGGTGACCCGGGTGCGCGGCACCGAGCGGGCCTGCGTCCGGGTGGCACGCAAGAAGGGCAAGCATGCGCCCGCGCCCGCCTTTGCCTTTCGCAACAAGGTGCATTTCGACACCGGGCTTTATTCCTCGGACATGGTGCTGGAATGGCCCGACGCCCTGCGGGTGCCCAATGCGATCATCTTCGCCCATGAGCTGACCCATGTCTGGCAATGGCAGAACCGGGATCGCACCGGTTATACGCCGTTCCGGGCGCTGGCCGAGAGCATCCGCCTGGTCGATCCCTATATCGCGGCCTCGGGGCAGGCGGAGTTCTTTTCCTACGGCTATGAACAACAGGCGGCGATGGTGGAGGATTACCTCTGCTTCGCCTTCGCCAACCCGAACCATCCGCGCCGGGCCGAATTGCGCGCGATCCTTGCTCCGGTCTTTCCCATCGCCGAACTGGACAAGAAGATCGGCCAATGACCGGCGCCGCGCGCAATATCGCGCTCTACCCGTGGTTTCGGTTCTTTCAGAACCTGCTCTTTTGGCAGGCGATCTGGTTCCTGTTCTTCCAGTCCGAGCTTTCGGCCGCCGAAGCCATCCTGCTTTTTGCCGTTTACGACATCGCCACCACGCTCCTGGAAGTGCCGTCGGGCTATGCCTCCGACCGCTGGGGCAGGCGGCGCACCCTGATCGTCAGCGCGCTGGCAGGTGTCGTCTCGGGTGGTCTGTTCACCTTCGGCAGCGGCTTCTGGGTCTTTGCCGCCGCCCAGTTTGCCATGGGCGCCCATATCGCCTTTGCCTCGGGCACCGACGGGGCGCTTCTCTACGAATCACTGGCCGATGAAGACCGCGCGGGCGAGATCGAGGCGCAGGAGCTGCGCGCCTTCCGTTTCACCTTCGCCGCCCTCGGGCTCTCGGCGCTTCTGGGCGGCGCCATGGCGATCTGGGGGCTGCGGCTGCCCTTTGCCGCCAATGCCCTGGCCTTTGTAGCACTTGCCGTCATCGCCTTCGCCTTCGCCGAGCCGGGGCGCGCCGAACGGGCGGCCACCACGGGCGAGGGCGCCCGGCTGGTCACCTTGCGATCCGCGCTCACCCATCCGGCGCTGATGTGGCTTTTCGCCCTGTCGACCCTGTTCTACGGGTTCAGCCACCTGCCCTTCATCTTCGGTCAGCCCTTCATTCTGGAGGCGCTGGGCGGCGCCGCCTTCACCACCGAAGCGGCCTTTCTCAGTGGCCTGGTGACGGCTGTGATGATGTTGCTGACCGTCGGCGCCTCGCTGGTGGCGCCCCAACTGCGCGACCGGTTGGGGCTGACCACGCTGCTGCTCTTGGCGTTCTCGATGCTGGTGGGCCTGGCGGGCGGTCTTGCGCTTTTCGGCAGCCTGATGGCCGTGCCGCTTCTCCTGCTGCGCAAGGTGCCCGACAGTTTCGCGCAGCCTTTCATCGCCGCCACGATCCAGCCGCTTCTGAGCAACGCGGTCCGCGCCACCTATGTTTCGATCCGCAGCCTCACGGCCCGGCTTCTCTTTGCCGCCAGCCTTGCGCTGGCCTCGGTGCAGGCGTCGCGGGTGGGGCTGATGACCCTCGCCGAAGTGCAGAGCGTGCTGGCGGCCTATGCGGTGGCGGGTTTGGTGGCGCTGGCTGTTCTGGCTCTGACCGCCGGGGCGTTGCGACGGGCGGAAGGCTAGACCGCGGCCTTCAGAACCACTGCCCCGGCTCCATCAGGCCGAGATCCAGCAATTGCTGCGAATTCCACTCGAACGGCACCGAATTGTGCCAGCGGAACGTGTCGATGGCAAAGCGCGAGGCGGGGTTGATGCGCAGCGCCTTGGCGGTGCGGAACGACGCGATGGCGGCGGTCAGGTTGTGGTGCCAGGGGCAGGAATAGGTGTTCAGCTCCTCGTCCGACCAGGTGTGATCGGGGCGAAAGGTGATGTCGCGGCGGCTGCGCACCAGCGAGATCCGGTCGATCCGGCGGCGCGGCTCCTCGATATGCTCCTCGAACCGCCAGCGCAGCCCACCAAAGAAATCAAGCTGCCGGTCCTTCGGCCCCTCGGCGCCCTGGCGGGCCAGCGCGTAGTAGCCCGACCGGTCGAGAAGCGCATCATCCAGCGCCACCGCATTGGTCGCCCGGCCCAGATCGCCCGCATAGAGATCGATCACATAGGTCAGCATGGCAAAGCGGCGCTCTTCCGCATGGAAGGTGAGCATTTCGCCAATCGTGCGGGTCTCGCAGAAGGGAAAGTAAAGAAATTCAGCGTTGTAGCAGTAATAGAGCCAGGTCTTCTCGGGCAGGGCCTGAACCAGCGCATTGAGGATCCGCGCGGTGGCGTCCCGGCCGAGGGTGGCCGCATTGATCCGGATCAGCCCCTCTGTCTCTTCAGGGGGCAGGTCCAGCTCATCGGGGGCAAACAGCAGCAAGTGCCGGAAGCCGAGCGCCCGGTTGTGGCGCAGGGTGGCGGCGACTTCCACCTCGTCTTCGGCGATCACGGCAGCGACCGGGCCTTTCAGCCGTCCGATTTCGGGCGTCGTCTTCAGATCTGCGAGCGAAGCTATGCGCATGTCCGGCTCTGCTGTTTGCGGCTGCCAATTCTATTCCACGCGCAGCGGCATCTTGGCAAGCGGCCGGGTGGAGAGGATCTGATCGGATCAACCGGCGCGGAGCGGGCCCTTGCTGGCAATCACGATGGGATAGCCTTCAGGCCGCAAGCTCTGAATCGGCTCAAGTTCGAGAACATCGATCCGGGACGGTGCGAAGAGCCGCAGCAGAGACCGGGTGAAAAGCCGCAGCGGTTTCCAGGGCATGCGCGTCCAGCCGGCCGTGTTGATCATGCCGTGAAAATGCGAATAGCCCAGAGCGCGCAACTCATCGATCGCTTCGGAACTGCCGTTCCGAATCGTGTCCGACAGCACCTCCAGTGCGACGGGAGGAAAGCCGGTCTGCAGGGTTTTCCCGCCGCCCCGGATGACTTCGGCTTCGTGGCCTTCGACGTCGATCTTCACGAAGCCAATCGGCGCCTGACTCAGCCCCGCAATCACATCGTCCAGCCGGTTGACCTCGAAAACCGTGTCCCCCGCGCCCGTGGCCCCCGCAACGCGCGACGCCCCCATATTCGAACACTCCGTGACCGCCGACAGTTTCGCGGACCTGTCGGAGAGACCATAATCCAGCGCCGTGATCGCATGCCCCATGGCATTCGCCCTGAGAAGAAGCGATGTGCGCGGGTGAGGTTCGAACGCAAAGACATGGGTGAAGCGGCTTTCGAAAAAACGCGCGTGATTCCCGATGTTTGCGCCGATATCAAGGCAGATTGAGCCGGCGTCGACTTGGGACAGCACAAGGCGATCAAGGGTCTCAAGCTCACTGCGCGAAAAGAAACCGTCGCAGATGATTTTCTCTCCGATCAGGTCTCCCAGAAAGATCGCGATGCCATTGCCGTGATGTCGAAAGGTCTTGGCGCGCTGGCGCAGGTGAAGCTTCGCCATCGTGCGTGAAAACGTGCTCATTTGATGTCTGGATTTCGTTTGGTCTTGAATTACTTCCGCACGGCGGTGGGGCGTCTTGTTCCGTAGATGGCACGGCCTTTCGGGAAAGAAAAGCACCCTCGCGGAGGGGGAGGGTCATTTGCCGGTCAGCGGCGCAACTTGCTAAGGTGCGGCGCGAGTGTCAAAAGGCCGGAATGCTCGTGAGAGACAGCGCTTTCCTGGTGGCGCGGTGGCAAAAAGGTTTGGGTCAGTGTCCGAAAAGAAAAAGCTCTTTATCAAGACCTATGGCTGTCAGATGAATGTCTATGACAGCGAACGGATGGGGGAGACCCTGGGCGCCGAGGGCTATGTGACCACCGAGAAGGTGGAAGAGGCAGATATGATCCTGCTGAACACCTGCCATATCCGGGAAAAGGCGGCCGAGAAGATCTATTCCGAACTGGGTCGGTTCCGGCCCCTGAAGGACGCCAAACCCGATCTGAAGATCGGTGTGGCAGGCTGTGTCGCCCAGGCTGAAGGGGCCGAGATCATCGCGCGCCAGCCCATGGTCGATCTGGTGGTGGGGCCGCAAAGCTATCACCGTCTGCCGGAATTGGAGAAAAAGGCCCGCGCGGGCGAAAAGGCGCTCGACACTGACTTCCCCGAGGAAGACAAGTTTGATCACCTCAAGGCGCGCCCGAAGGCCAAACGCGGCCCGACCGCCTTTCTGACCGTGCAGGAGGGCTGCGACAAGTTCTGCGCCTTCTGCGTCGTCCCTTACACGCGGGGCGCCGAGGTGTCCCGGCCCGCCAGCCGTGTGATGGGCGAGGCCCATGATCTGGTGGAGCGCGGCGTGCGCGAGATCACCCTCTTGGGGCAGAATGTGAACGCCTATAATGGCCATGAGGCCGGGCTCGCCGGTCTGATCCGCGATCTGGCCGCCATCGACGGGCTGGAGCGGATCCGGTTCACCACCAGCCACCCCAATGACATGGATGACGCGCTGATCGCCGCCCATGGGGAGGTGGAAAAGCTGATGCCCTATCTGCATCTGCCGGTGCAATCGGGGTCGGACCGCATTCTGAAGGCGATGAACCGCAAACATACCGCAGAGCAATACATCCGGCTGATCGAGCGGATTCGCGACGCCCGCCCCGATTTGCTGCTGTCGGGCGACTTCATCGTCGGCTTTCCCGGCGAAACCGACCAGGATTTCGAAGATACCCTGGGGCTGATCGAAACAGTGGGCTACGGGCAGGCCTATAGTTTCAAGTATTCCTCACGTCCGGGCACGCCCGCAGCGGAGAAGCCGGAAGTTGCCGAAGATTTGAAAGATAGCCGTCTGCAACGGCTTCAGGCCCTTCTGCGCGATCAGCAACGCGCGGCGCAGGATGCGATGGTTGGTCGTAAGGTGAAGGTTTTGCTGGAAAAATCGGGTCGGCTCGAAGGCCAGATGGTGGGTAAATCGGAATATCTCCATGCAGTTCACATGCAGGCCGAGGGTCTGAGCCGTGGCGATATTGCGGAAGTTCGTGTCGTGTCCTCGAACAGCAATTCGCTCACCGGCGAGATTTGTGCCGACTGAGAAACTGGGGTCTCGCTGAGGCCCCGCCAGTGCCACAATCGCGGACTGAACCACCGATAGCGTGATCTCGGGGCGGGTGTGTGACGTGCAGATTTGGAGGAAAACATGGTCGAACGGTTGAAAACAGGGTTGGTCCGGTTTCTCGCCAAAGAAGACGGCGGCGTGACGGTGGACTGGGTGGTTATGGTCGGTGGAATTCTGGGCATGACCTTTGTGGTCATGGGTTCGATCTCCGGAGGCGTGGAAGCCTTCGGCAGCAGGGCCGAAACCGAGCTGGCGAGCCGGGAACTGGGCGTCAACTGAGCCAAACAGTGATTTTTATGCGCGTCCGGGGTCTTTCGGGCGCGACCTGTCCATGGCATGGACATGGCACCGAACTTCGGAATTTCCTGTCGGATCGGAGTGCATTCTGATAGAATGATCTCATTGAACCCGGCGAGACGTCACTCGGTAAAAACCGATTATTCGCCTTTGTTAAGTTCACAATCTCGTTGCTGCCCTACCTGTTTTCGGTGATGCACGGCCTGAAAATCGACCACGACATTGCATGAGCGCCAGGTCGCTGCATTCGCACAAATTCGCCGGATCCGAAGCCTTTTGGTGACGTCAGTTTTGCCGGGAAGTTCAGAGGGGTTTTCTTGCTGGCCGGAACGGCCGGTCGAAGGTCCGGCGGTCGCCCCGCGTGCCTGAGGGCCTTCTGATTGCGTTGAACACATCAATTGATTGGGAGGAATTTCAATGACCAGACTACCGAGTTTGTTTTTCTCGGCGGCAACCATCTTTGCCTTGTGCGGAATGGTATGGGGCATTCAGATGTCTGCGACCGGTGACCATTCCCTGTCGCCGGCCCATGGCCATCTCAACCTGATCGGCTTTGTGATGATGGGTCTGTTCGGTGCCTATTACGCGCTGACACCTTCGGCCTGTCGGAGCCGTGTGGCCATGCTCCACTTCCTGTTGACCACCGCGACCGTTCTTGTGCTGACGCCGGGGATCGTCCTGGCGATCACCGACCAGACCAGCCTTGTTGCGCAGATCGGTTCCCTGATGGCGGTCCTGACCATGGCGACCTTCGGCTTTGTTCTTCTGAACCACGGGGTCGGTGCGGGCGACGACAGTAGGGTTGCACGGCAAAGCGCGCCTGCGCCATCTGTGGACTAGGGTGCGGGGCTGATACGCCGGGTGGAGGGCTTGCCGGTGGGTGGCATGCCCTGCCTTGGCGTGGTCCGGGCCCTGCGCAATCATGCCCGCAGCCTGGGCGCGCCAAACCGCAACATCTCGTGACAGTTTGGTGAAAGTCATGAGATGGGCTTGCACCCGGTCGCCAGCCTTGGCAGCATCCCCATACGGAGGCGATTTGAATCGGAGTATCCCTGTTTGACCATTCGCGCGCTGAGCCAGCCCACGCCATCTGACGATGCTTTCGAAACGCGACTGGAGTTTCCAGACAATCGGCTCCTCATCGACCTTTTCGGAGAATTCAACCGCAACCTCGCTCAGATCGAGGCGGCGTTTTCCGTGCAGATCGTCCATCAGGGCAATAATCTGGGTGTTTTCGGGGCCAAGGGCGATGTGGAACGCGCCGCCCAGGTGCTTGACGCGCTCTACGGGCGTCTGGAGGCCGGGCGCGACATCACACCGGGGGATATCGACGCCGAGATTCGCATGGGGGCGAAACCGCCCTCAAAGGGCGCCCCTGCCGACCAGATGGAATTGTTCCAGGGCGGCAAGATCGAGATCAAGACCCGCAAGAAACTGGTGGAGCCGCGCACCGAAGCGCAGAAAGCCTACGTAAAGGGCCTGTTCGAGAACGAATTGGCCTTTGGCATCGGGCCTGCGGGCACCGGCAAGACCTATCTGGCGGTGGCTGTCGGCGTGAACATGTTCATCGGCGGCCATGTGGACAAGATCATCCTGTCGCGTCCCGCCGTCGAAGCAGGAGAGCGTCTGGGCTTTCTGCCGGGCGACATGAAAGACAAGGTCGATCCCTACATGCAGCCCCTCTATGACGCGTTGGGGGATTTCCTGCCGGGCAAGCAACTGGCCAAGCTGATCGAGGAAAAACGCATTGAAATCGCGCCCTTGGCCTTTATGCGCGGGCGCACCCTTGCCAATGCTTTCGTCGTGCTCGACGAGGCGCAGAACGCCACCACCATGCAGATGAAGATGTTCCTGACCCGTCTGGGCGAGGGCAGCCGCATGGTGATCACCGGCGACCGTAGCCAGGTCGACCTGCCGCGCGGGGTCACCTCGGGGCTCGCCGATGCGGAGCGCCTGCTGGGCGGGATCGACAAGATCGCCTTCAACTATTTCACCTCGAAAGACGTGGTGCGCCATCCGCTGGTCGCCAAGATCATCGAGGCCTATGACGCCGAAAGCGAGCGGGTCGCGACGGCGAAACAGACCCGGTGACCTGCGCGCTTATGTCTGGTTGACGTTCCCGAGCGTTTCACTCAGGAAGCCTTTGTGATTTCAGCACATGGTCGGAGTGACGGCAGATGGGTCTCGGGTTTCGTGGCAATCTGAGCGCGGTGAGCGTTCTTTCCCTATTGATTTCAATGCAATCCGCGCAGGCGGGCCCTTTGAACGAACCCCATCTGAAGATCATCCCGCGCACCGATGCTGAAGCGGCCCGGATCGCCAGGGTCACGGCGCCTGCGACCGAATTCGACGCCCCTCAGGCCTATGAGGCGAAATCGGCAGGTGCCGCCACGGTCCGGGTCAGGCCCAATTCCAACGCCTTTTCCCAGCCCTCGGGCAATATCAGCTTCGAAGACGAACTGACCTTCAAGGTGGGCAACGGGCTGTTCAAGAAACTCTGGGTCTCCTCGCCATCCTCGACCAAGGCCTCCGACGGTCTGGGGCCGCTCTATAACGCGCGCTCCTGCCAACGCTGCCATGTGAAAGACGGGCGCGGCCATCCGCCCGAAACCCCCGACGACAATGCGATTTCCATGTTTCTGCGGGTGTCGATCCCCGGCAGGCCCGAGGATGGCATCCCCGAGATCGAAGGCTACCTGGCCACGTTGCCCGAGCCGAATTACGGCCGCCAGATGCAGGATTTCTCCATGGCTGGGCATCCGGCGGAATATACGCTCGACATCACCTATGAAGAGTTCGATGTGCCCTTGTCGGGGGGCGAGACCGCCGCGCTCCGCCGTCCCACCTACCGCGCGGCCAACCTCGGTTACGGGCCCTTGCACGACGAGGCGATGCTCAGCCCCCGGGTGGCGCCGCAGATGATCGGGCTGGGCCTCTTGGAGGCGATCCCGGCCGCCGATATTCTGGCGCTGGCCGATGCGGATGACGCCGATGGTGACGGGATCTCGGGGCGCGCAAACGTGGTCTGGTCGCGGGAATTCGATCAGCCGATGCTGGGCCGCTTCGGGCTCAAGGCCGGGTCGCCCACCGTGCGCGAGCAATCGGCTGGCGCCTTTGCCGGCGATATCGGCATTTCCAGCCCGCTCTTTCCCGATCCCTGGGGTGAATGCACCCCGCGACAGGAGGCCTGTCGCGCCGCCCCCCATGGCGACGGCGATGTGCGCGTCCAGGAGGTCGACGCCGAAGGTCTTGATCTTGTGACCTTTTACAGCCGTAATCTGGGTGTGCCCGCCCGCCGCGATGTGGACGACGCACAGGTTCTGCGCGGCAAGGAGGTGTTCTACACCACCGGCTGCACATCCTGCCATCAGCCCTCCTTCGTCACCCACAGGCTCGCCGATCAGCCCGAACAATCCTTCCAGCTGATCTGGCCTTATACGGACATGCTGCTCCATGACATGGGCGAGGGGCTGGCCGATCACCGGCCCGAGGCGCGGGCGGATGGATACGAATGGCGCACGCCGCCGCTCTGGGGGATCGGGCTGACCGAGCGGGTGTCGGGGCATACGTATTTCCTCCATGATGGCCGGGCGCGGTCCTTGCTCGAAGCGGTACTGTGGCACGGCGGCGAGGCCCAGGAGGCGCGTGATGCCGTGGTCGCCATGCCGCCCGAAGACCGCGCCGCCCTGATCAGATTTCTGGAGAGCCTGTGATGTTTCGATGGATTGTCGCCTTTGTGCTGGGAACCGCCGGGGCGGGGCAGGCCGAGAGCCCCGATCTGGCGGCGATCGTGCAGGACCATGTGATTGCCGGTTACGCCGATCTGGTCACCGGAACCGATGCTTTGGCCGAGGCAGGCTGCGGGCCGGAGATCGTTCTGGCCTACCATACCGCCTTTGACGCCTGGCTGCGGGTCAGCCATCTGCGCTTTGGCCCTTCCGAGACGGATGACCGGGCCTTCTCGCTCGCCTTCTGGCCCGATCCGCGCGGCTCGGCACCGAAGGTGTTGCGAAGACTGATTGCCGACCGCGACCCGATTGTCGAGAACGGGGCGGCGTTCGGCGACGTTTCCGTGGCCGGGCGCGGTTTCTACGCGCTGGAATTCCTGCTTTTTGATCAGGGGTTTGCCGATGAAGCCGAGGGCTATCACTGTGCCCTGATCGGGGCCATCACCCGCGATATGGCCGGCAATGCCCGGGCCATTCTTGAAGGCTGGACGGGCGGTTATGGCGCGCTGATGGCGGTGCCCGGCAATGACACGTATCGCGATGGGACAGAGGCCGCGCGGCAGCTTTTCACCGCGCTTTCCACCGGGCTGGAATTCACCTCCGGCATGCGGCTGGGCCGGCCCCTGGGCACGTTCGACCGCCCGCGTCCGAAGCGGGCCGAGGCCCGGCGTGCGGGCCGGTCCCTGCGCCACGTGATGCTGTCGCTGGAAGCGACACGGGATCTGGCGGCGCGCTTGTCCGGCGGGGATGATGCCATTGACCGGGCCTTTGTGGCGGCGCTGGCCCGGGCGGAGGCGCTCGAGGATCCGGTTTTCGCGGGCGTCGCCGATCCGCAGAGCCGGTTTCGCGTTGAGGTGCTGCAGCAGAAGGTGGACGAGATCCGCACGCTTCTGGCCCAGCGGCTCGGCCCGCAACTGGGGGTGAGCGCGGGCTTCAATTCGCTCGACGGCGATTGATGGCGGGGCGGCGGGCGTTTCTGGCGGGGCTCATGGCGGGCGGCGTTGCGCCCCGGATGAGCTGGGCCGATCTGGGCGCGGTTTCCTATCTCAGCGCCGGGCGCCGGGCAGACGGAACCCATGTGCTCTGCGGGTTGTCGGCTGCGGGGGCGATTGTCTTTCAAAGGGATCTGCCCGCGCGCGGCCATGCCGCCGCCGCCCATCCCGACCGGGCCGAGGCGGTGGGGTTTGCACGCCGACCAGGGATGTTTGCGCTGGTGCTTGATTGCGGGCGTGGCGATGTGCTGCACCGGCTGGAGGCGCCTGCGGGCCGGCATTTCTACGGCCATGGGGTCTTTTCCGACGATGGCGCGCGGCTCTTCACCACCGAGAATGACTATGATGCGGCGCGCGGCATAGTGGGCGTCTGGGATGTGGCGGCCGGCTATCGCCGCCTGGGCGAGTTTGCCAGCGGCGGAGTGGGGCCCCATGGCATAAAGCGCACGCCCCGGGGGCATCTGGTGGTGGCCAATGGCGGGATCGAAACCCATCCCGACGCCGGGCGTGCCAAGTTGAACCTGCCCGACATGCGCCCGAACCTGACCTATCTGAGCCTCGAAGGCGCTGTGATCGAGCAGGTGGAACTGCCCCCCGAATTGCACAGGAATTCAATCCGTCATCTGGCCGTGGCGGCCGATGGGACGGTCGGATTTGCCATGCAGTGGCAAGGGGATGCCGCCGCCCGGGTGCCGCTTCTGGGGCGGCACAGGCTGGGCGGTGCGGTGGCATTGGCCGAGGCCGGGGCGTTCCGCGAGATGCGTGGCTATTTGGGGTCGATCGCCATGGTGGGTCGGCAGATCGCCGTGACCTCGCCGCGCGGGCATCTGGTTCAGATCCATGACAGCGCGCGGCTTGCGAAAGTGTCGGAGGCGGCCCATGAGGATGTCTGCGGCATCGCCCCGCGCGGCGGCGGCTTTCTGGCCACCACGGGCACCGGCCATGTGCTGCGCCCCGGTGGTGCACCGCTGGCCCGCCATCGGGTGCAATGGGACAATCATCTGATTCCGCTCTGACGCGCGGTCAGACCTGCTTTGCCTTGAAATTCATCGCTTCCCGGCCCAATTTGTTTAAAGTGAACCGAGCGGTTTATCTTTTTTCCAGCGAGAGCGAGAGGCCGAGATGAACGCCCCACAGGATGTTGTGAAGCAGGGTCGGAAATACGCCCAGGTGCTTGAGGGCGCGCGCGAGGTCTTTCTGCGCGACGGCTTCGAAGGCGCCAGCGTTGACGACATTGTGCGCGCCGCGGGCGTCTCCAAGGCGACGCTCTATTCCTATTTTCCCGACAAGCGGCTTTTGTTCATGGAAGTGGCCAAATGCGAATGCGCCGCACAAAGCAAGGGCGCCATCGCCCTTGTCGAAACCAAGGGCGATCTGCGCGAGGTGTTGACCCTGGTGGCCACCCGTATGTGCCAGTTCTTTCTCTCGGATGTGGGGATGCAGGTCTATCGGATTGTCGTTGGCGAAAGCCAGCGCTTCCCGGAGTTGGGGCGCGAATTCCATGATGCGGGCCCGGCCTATGTGCGCGAAAAGCTGCGAAACCTCTTGCGCAGGGGGGTCGAGGACGGCCGACTGAAGATCGACGACATAGATCTGGCCGCCGATCAGTTCCCCGAGCTTTGCAAGGCGGGGCTGCACATGCCCATCGCCATCGGGTTGCGCGACAAGCCGTCGGATGATGAAATCGACCGGGTGGTGGCCAGCGCGGTCGACATGTTCCTGAACCATTATGAAGTGCGCAAAGACCCGTGATTGAACGCCCTCCCGTCCTGACAATCAAATCCACCCTGCGGCGCCCCAGTGACGCCCAGATCGCGGCCTTTGCCGGCGTGCCCACCGGCTTTGTCGTCGATGCGCTGGGCGGCGGCGGGGCGCTGTCCTCGGCGATCCAGCAGGTGGGCCACGGGCGCGACATGATCAGCCGGGCGCACGGTCCCGCGCTGACCGCCGATTGCGGCCCGGCCGATGTGCTGGCGACCTTTGCGGCGCTGAAATTCCTTCGCCCCGGTGACATCGTCGTGTCCGCCTTCGCCGGCCATCAGGGCTGTGCGGCGGGCGGCGACCGGATCGCGGGGATGATGCAAAACGCGGGTGCCGCCGGTTTCGTCACCGACGGCCCGGTGCGGGACTATGAAGGCGTGATCGAGGTGGGCCTGCCGGTCTGGTGTGCGGGCCTCACCCCCGCGACGCCCTTCATGTCCGGCCCCGGCACCGTGGGCTTTCCGGTGCAGATCGGCGGTCAGCAGGTGGAAACCGGCGACATGATCGTCGGCGATCAGGACGGGGTTGTGGTGGTGCCTTTCGCGCGGATCGACGAGGTGATCGAGCGGCTCAAGGTCATTGCGGAGAAAGAGGCCGATCTCGACGCACAAGTGGCGGCGGGGCTGAAGGTGCCGGGTTGGGTTGAAGAAATCCTGGCGAGTGACTCGACGCGGATGGTGGAGTAGGGCGCGCCTGCTCCTGCCTCAGAGTTTCCTGATCCCCATCACCGCCATTTCCGGCCGGTAAACCTGATCGGATTCCGGTGTGCGAAAGCCGCGCCCGCTTGCATCGGGCTCCACGCCGCTGTCGGTGTCGTGCAGGAAGACCTGATAGGTGTTTCCCGCATCATCCTTGATGAACGGATAGAACTGGCCTTTCAGCAACTTCATCTCGTCACAGGAAAAACTCCGGTCGTATTTGTCGGTCGCCTTCTTGGCCTTTTCCAGATACGTCTCGTAGAAGGTGTTCAGGGTCAATTGCGCCCCCTCAAAGGTGATGTCTGCGGCAAGCAGGCTGGGCGCTGCCACGATCTGACACCCGCCAACCTCGCCCAAAATCTGAAACGCCTGTGCCTTTTCCGCGCTGCCAAGCCGCACACTGCCCACGCTGGGAATATGGTCGATGCTGACGGTGAGTTCGGCATTGGTGAAAGCGTCCACAAGGATCTTGAAGGACACCGGAATCACATGGGTCGCGCCGGGGGCGCAGGTGGTGCCGATCTCTCCCGCGCTCAAACCATATCGCGCGAAATTGCCGGGGTAGTCGATCACGCAGACTTCGGAAAATGCAGGTGGTGTTTCCCCCGAGCGGTTGAAGGTTTCGGAGGGGGTAAAGGTGAAGGAGCGGAAGTTGGTTTCGTCCCCGGCCGCAAAGGCAAATGCCGCCCATCCGATCTTCATCCGTTTTACCAGGCCGCAGGTCTTCGGTTCGATCCTGTCCCATCCGGTTTCGGCCCATGTCATTTCCGAGCCACCGTCCCAGCGCTGGGATATTTTGGCGACATGCACATCCTCGGCCGTGTCATTGCAAATGGTGACGTCAGCGCCCTTGGCATGGGCGGTAGAGGCGGTGGCAAGCGAAAGCATGGCGAAAACGGCCATGGAACAAAAGTGACGGAGCATGAAAGACCTGGTGGAACGATTGCTGTTTCACCGGGAGGCTAGCACCCGCATGCCCCTCCAACAAGTTCGGTCGCGGCATGATCCGACCGGGAAACCGGCCACGATCCGCGCGGGCCGACAGACAATTGGACTTCAATCCACCCGCCGCACGCTCAACTGATTGCCGACCTTCCGGGTCTCGAACCGGGCGATGCCCTCGATCAGGTCGCTCAGCTTCTTCTTGCCATAGCTGCGCGGATCGAAATCCGGCGCGTCGCGCGTCAGATACTGGCCCAGCTGGCCCAGCGTGTACCATTCGTCGTCGGGTCCGATCTTGTCCATCGCGCCGACAATCAGCGGGATCGCCTCTTTCGGATCGCGTTTCTCGGCGCCCTTCTTGTCCGCAGGGGCGGGTTCGTCGACGATATTCTCGATCAGAATGAACCGGTTGCAGACATTGCGCAGGCTTTCGGGGGCTTTCGCCTCGCCCACGCCGATCACATCCATCCCCTGTTCCCGGACCCGGTTGGCGAGCGCGGTGAAATCGCTGTCGGACGACACCAGCACGAACCCGTCGAACCGGCCGGTGTGCAGGATATCCATGGCATCGATCACCAGCCCGATGTCGGAAGCGTTCTTGCCGGTGGTGTTCGCGCTTTCCTGATGGGCCACCAGACCCAGCGCGCGCACCTGTTCGGTCCAGTTCCGCAAGCGCCCCGAGGACCAATCGCCATAGACCCGGCGTAGGGCGGGCTCCCCGAAGGAGGTGATCTCCTTCAGGATCGCGCCCGCAAAACGCGCGGGAATGTTGTCGGCATCGATCAGGACCGCGTAAAGCGGGCGCTCGCGGTCAGCCATTACTTGAGCTCGGCGGCAGAGGTGATCACCTTGCCCAACAGGCCGTAATCAAGGGCTTCTTCCGTGTTCAGCCAGAAATCGCGATCCATGTCGGCGGCGATTTTCTTTTCGGTCTGACCGGTGGCTTCGGCAAAGATCTTGTGGAACCTCTCGCGCATGATGCGGATCTGTTCGGCCTGAATCTTCATGTCCGAGACCGAGCCGCCGATGCCGCCACGCGGTTCATGCAAGAGGAACCGGGTGTTGGGCAGGCAGAAGCGGTTTTCCTTCTTGGCGCCGACAAAGATCAGCGCGCCCGCGGACGCCACCCAGCCCGAACCGATGCAGCGCACTTCGGGGGTGATGAACTTGATCATGTCATGGACCATATCGCCCGATTCCACATGACCGCCCGGGGACGAGATGAAGATATTGATCGGATCGTCGCTGTCTTCGGCGAGTGCGATCAACTGGGTGGTGACCTTGGCCGCCAGCTTGTCGTCGATGCCGCCGGTGACCAGCACGGTGCGCGACTTGAAGAACAGCTCGCCCGCCTTGGGGTTCATCTCGTCCTTCTTGTCGTCGTCTTTCTTGTCGTCGGCCATGGGGTGCTCCTCAATGCGTTTGCCGGGAATGTGTTGGTTGTGGCCGGGAATGACAAGGGGGGTTTAAGAAACCGTTCCCTCAGAGGAACCGGTGCAGGATCAGCGCATCACAGGAACCGGTTGCGGTCTTGAACGCCTGTGGAATGCGCCCGATTTCGGCAAATCCCGCCCGTTCCCAGGTGGCAATGGCGCGGGTGTTGGTGGCGAGCACGAAATTGAACTGCATCGCCTCGAAGCCGAGCCGTTTGGCCTCCTCCAGCGAAAACCCAAGCATGGCGCGCGCCACCCCTTTGCCTTCCGCCCCCCGCGCGGTGATATAGCCGCCATTGCACACATGGGCACCGCCGCCCTGCTGGTTTCGGCGAATGTAGAAGGTGCCCAGCGGCACATTCCCCTCGACCGCCACATAAGGATGTTCGGCGCACCAATAGGCCAGCGCGGCCTCGCGCGAAATCTCCGGATCGATGGCATAGGTGTCGCCCGCGCGAAACACCGGGCGCAGCATCTCCCAAAGAGCGTCATGGTCGGCGGGGGTGGCGGGTCGGATCTGCATGTCTCGGGGCTCGTCGTCTCGGTGTCACTCTGGCGTTCGGGGGGCACCATAGTGGTATTCTTCCCCCTTGTGGACGGCGGTTTTTGTCCTCAGTTAAGCCTCCGCGATCTCTGCCCTTGACCCTGCGGGAGCGGATGGGCGAAATCAATGCAAATTCAAGGAGCCGCCATGTCTGTTGTCTTTCGCCCCCTCCTGCCCGTGCTCGGCGCTTTGGCCCTGACCGCCTGCACCTCGACCGCGCCGGATGATCGGGGCCCGGATGTGGCCGCGCCGCCCGCCAGCCTGCCCAGCGGGGCGGAAGCCGGCACGGGTGGTGGCGAAGCGGTGCCGGGCACGGAATTGTGCGATGCCTCGCGCTACGTGAGCCTTGTGGGCCAGAACATTTCGGTGGTCGATCTGCCCACGGGGCCGCGTTTGCGGGTATTTTCCGTCAATGACATCGTGACCCGGGACTACATTCCGCAACGCACGAATATTCAGCATCGGGAAGATGGCGTGGTGGTCGAGGTCTATTGCGGATAGGCCGCGCTTGGATTTCGGGGCCCGGCCCTTTAAGCGGTGAGCATGGACCGCATTCTCGTCTCCGCTTGCCTGATCGGCCGCCCTGTCCGGTACAACGGGACCGCCAAGGGTTCGGCATCGTCGGGCATTCTTGCACAATGGCAGAGCGAAGGGCGGCTGATTGCGGTCTGCCCCGAAGTCGCCGCCGGGTTTCCGACCCCGCGCCCCCCGGCCGAGATCCGGTCGGCGGATGGGCGGGATCTGGACGGGGCCGATGCCCTGGCCGGTGCGGCCCGGGTGGTGGATGACACCGGCGAGGATGTGACGGCGCTGTTCGTGAAGGGCGCGCAGGATACGGCCGAGATCGCCCGGCGGCACGGCTGTCGCCATGCGGTGCTGACCGACGGATCCCCGTCCTGTGGCTCGACCTTCATTTATGACGGCACCTTTTCCGGGGTGAGAAAGCCGGGCATCGGCGCGACCGTGGCCGCCTTGCAGGCGGTCGGCGTGCGGGTCTGGCCGGAAACTGCGATTTCTGATCTGGACGCCTTGCTGCGGGGCTGAGCCCGGGGGGGCGGGATGACTCGACTCCGATCGCGGGTCGCCCTAAAAAGAACATATAAAGAACATCAGCCTGCGCCCATGCAAAACCGCCGTATTCTCTCGCTCTGGTTTCCGCGGCTCGCGGCGGAACGCGCCCTGCGTCAGGGGGCGGGGGTCAGCGGTGTGCCCTTTGCGGTTGTGGGCGAGGTGAAGAATGCTCAGGTGCTGGTCTCGCTCTCGCGGGAGGCGGAGGCGGCGGGGCTCACTCGCGGTCAGGCCCTGCGCGACGGGCGCGCCATCTGTCCCGAATTGCAGACGCGGTTGCAGAATCCGGAACTTGAGCGCGCCTTCCTCACCGTGTTGCGGCGCTGGGCGGGTAAGTTCAGCCCCTGGGTGTCCGAGGAACCGCCCGAGGCGCTGATGCTGGATCTGACCGGCTGTGCCCATCTCTTTGGCGGCGAAGCAGTACTGATGGAGCAGATCATGGGCGAGGCGGCGGCTCTGGGGCTGAGCCTGCGGTGCGGCATTGCCGACACCCTGGGCGCGGCCTGGGCGCTGGCGCGCTATGCGGGCGGTGGCGCCCAGGCGCTGCGCTCGGGCGATGACATCGCCCAGGAGGCGCGGGCGACCCGGTCGCGGGCAGGAAAACGCCATTGGGTCAAGGGTGGGGCGGCGCCGGTATTGGCCCCGCGCGGGCAGGCAAAGGCACGGATCGCGCCGCCCGGCCAGCTTCATGCGGTGCTGGCCGATCTGCCGGTGGCCGCGCTCAGGATCGCACCTGAGGTGGAAGAAATGCTGGCCCGGCTCGGCCTGCGCCGGATCGGCGATCTGGCAGGCCAGCCCCGGGCGGGGCTCGCCCGGCGCTTCGGGCGCGAATTGGTGCTGCGGCTCGATCAGGCCCTGGGCAGCGCGCCCGAGCCGGTGAACCCCGCGCGCCCGCCGTTGCATTTCGCGGTGCGGCTGACCCTGCCGGAGCCGGTCGGCAAGGAGGAGGACATCGCCGCCGCCCTTGACCGTTTGCTGCCCGCGCTGGAACAAAAATTGCGCGCGGCGGGGCAGGGCGCGCGGGTGGTGCGGCTGGAATGCCACCGCAGCGACCATTCCATGGGCTGGGTTGAGGTGGGGCTGGCGCGGCCTTCGGCGGCGCCCGACCGGATCCGTCCGCTCCTGATGATGAAGGCGGGCGAGATCGAGGCGGGGTTCGGCATCGACATGATCCGGGTGATCGCCCGGGTGGTGGAACCGGCCCATCCCCGGCAGCATCGCGGCCATGGGGCGGCGGCGGCAGACGGGGCGGGGCGGCTTGCGGAGGGAACGGGGCTTGAGGATCTGCTGGGCCGGCTGGGCGCGCGGATCGGGCTTGAGGCGATCACCCGGGTTCATCCCGCCGACAGTCATATCCCCGAGAAATCCGCCCAGGTGCTGGCGGCGGCCTGGTCCGACCCCGCGCCCGCCTGGCCGCGCCCGCCGGCCCCGCGCCCGCTGGAACTGTGGCCCCCCGAACTGGTGCTCTTGCCTGAAGGTGCCTGCGCGCGCGCGCTGCCCCTGCAGTTCCGCTGGCGGGGCCGGGCCTATGAGACCCGCGCCGCCCTTGGCCCGGAACGGATCGCGCCGGAATGGTGGCTTGATGATCCCCATTGGCGCACCGGCGTGCGGGATTACTGGCGGGTCACCACGGGCGGCGGCGAGCGGCTCTGGCTCTACTATGGCCACGGCGCGGCCCTGTCGCCGGGATGGTTCTGTCACGGGCGGTTCGGGTAAGGGGCCTGCACGGACCTTCCGAAAGTCACCCGGATCAGGACCGGACTCCGGCGCCTTCTCCGGCCGGGGCGCCCATGGCATCCTGCCTGCGACAGATCGGGCGCCTGAGGCCCCCTGACGGGCGGGGCGCGCAAAACTGGAGGGCCAAATGGTGAAACGACTTGCAGTCTCGGCAATGCTTGCGGCCCTTGCCGCGCCGGCCGCGGCCAATATCTGGTTCAACGAAAGCCCGAATGCCACCGACCGGGCCTTTCACGCAGTCGTCTCGAATGGCGTGAAGCTGAAACTGGGCTGTTTCCGGAACGCTGATGACCTGAGCTTTCTGCTGATCAG
>JAOXSD010000204.1 GCA_025800205.1 Silicimonas sp.
AGAGAGCTGATCCATGGATCTTTTGACCCTTATTCAGGTGCTCGACAGCACCGTCCGTCTGGCCACACCGCTGCTGCTGGCCTGCCTTGCGGGGCTGTTCAGTGAACGCGCGGGCATTTTCGACATCGGGCTTGAGGGCAAATTGCTGGCCTCCGCCTTTTTCTCCGCCGCTTTTGCTGCCGTGACCGGGTCTGTCTGGCTCGGCCTTCTGGCTGGCATCGCCGCCTCCATGGTGCTCTCGGGCATCCACGGGCTTGCCTCGATCACCTTCCGGGGCAACCAGCTAATCTCCGGCGTGGCGATCAACTTCATCGCCTCGGGCATGACCGTGCTGATCGCGCAGGATTGGTTCCGACAGGGCGGGCGCACCCCGTCGCTGGGAGACGGCGCGCGGTTTGACGAAATCACCCTGCCGGGCGTCGATCTGCTCGGCGGCCTGCCTTACATCGGCGAAAGCTATGCGGAGCTTTTCTCCGGCCATTCGCTGCTGGTCTATGTGGGTTTCCTGACCGTGCCGCTGGTCTGGTGGGTGCTGTTCCGCACCCGCTTCGGGTTGCGCCTGCGCGCCGTCGGCGAGAACCCAGGTGCTGTGGACACCGCCGGCGTCTCGGTCATTCGCATGCGCTATACGGCGGTGATGATCGCGGGCGTGCTCTGCGGGCTGGGCGGGGTCTATCTCGCCACCGGATTGCAGGCGGGGTTCGTGAAGGAAATGTCCTCGGGCCGGGGCTTCATCGCATTGGCGGCACTCATCTTCGCCAAGTGGCGGCCCTGGTATGCGCTTTGGACCTGCCTTCTCTTTGGCTTCTTCCAGGCGCTGTCGTTCCGCCCCGACGTGGTCAACACGGTGCTGCGCTTCGATGTGCCGGGCCAGTTGCTGGACGCCCTGCCCTATATCCTGACCGTGGTGATCCTCGCCGGGTTCATCGGCAAGGCGATCCCGCCGCGCGCGGGCGGCGAACCTTACGTCAAGGAGAGATGACCCCACACTGTTCCGAATTGTCGCATCTGGACACATGACCAAAGCCAAATTGGCCGTTGAGGCCGAAAAGCCACAGGCGTAAGGGAAGCGCCATGCACGTCTATCTCCCCATTGCCGAAGTTTCGGTCAATGCCTTTCTGCTTCTCGGCCTCGGCGGCATGGTTGGTGTCCTTTCGGGCATGTTTGGCGTGGGCGGTGGATTTCTGATGACGCCGCTTCTCTTTTTCATCGGCATTCCCCCCGCGGTGGCCGTCGCCACCGAGGCGAACCAGATCGTCGCCTCGTCCTTCTCTGGTGTGCTGGCGCATCTGAAACGGCGGACGGTGGATCTGAAGATGGGCACGGTGCTGCTCATTGGCGGGCTCATTGGTGCCGCACTCGGCGTGCAGCTTTTCAACACGCTGAAGGCCATGGGCCAGGTCGATCTGCTGGTGAAACTGTCCTACGTCGTCTTTCTCGGCATCATCGGCGCGCTGATGTTCGTCGAAAGCCTGAACGCGATCCGCAAGACCCGGGGCGGACGGGCGGTGCCGAAACGGCGCAAACACGGGCTGGTGCACAAGCTGCCGATGAAGATGAAGTTCCGGACTTCAGGGCTTTATATTTCGGTGATCCCACCGGTGCTGGTGGGTGTTTTTGTCGGCATTCTGGCGGCGATCATGGGTGTGGGCGGCGGCTTCATCATGGTGCCTGCGATGATCTACCTTCTGGGCATGCCCACCAAGGTGGTGGTCGGCACCTCGCTTTTTCAGATCATCTTCGTCACCGGTTTCACCACGCTTTTGCATGCCACCACCAACTACACGGTGGATATCGTGCTGGCGGTTCTCTTGCTGGTGGGCGGCGTCATTGGCGCGCAGTTCGGCACGATGATCGGGGCGAAGCTGAAGGCCGAGCAATTGCGCATTCTTCTCGCGATCATGGTGCTGGCGGTCTGCGGCAAGCTGGCGCTCGACCTTTTGCTCCAGCCGACCGAGCTCTATTCCCTCGGCGCCGCAGGGGGCCATTGATGCGCCTGCTCGCCCTTCTCTTCTGCCTTGTCGCCCTGCCCGTTCACGCCGAAGAGGTGGTGGCGGATCTTTCGCAGAACCACATTTCGATCACCACGGATTTTCATGGCTCGGAGATCCTGATCTTTGGCGCGGTGAAACGGGAAACCCCGATTGAGACCGACGCGCCGCTGCAGGTGCTGGTCACGGTCGAAGGCCCGTCCGAACCCTTGACCGTTCGCCGCAAGGACCGGCGCTTCGGGATCTGGGTGAATACCGATGCGGCCCGTGTGGATTCCGCTCCCAGCTTCTATGCCATTGCCACCTCGGCGCCCTGGAAAGAGGTGATCACCGAAGGCGAAGACCTGCGCTATCACATCTCGATTCCGCGCGCGATCCGTTCGCTGGGCGCACTGGTGACCGACCGCGAGGCCTTTACCGAGGCGCTGATCCGCATTCGCAAGGCGGAGGATCTGTATCAGACCAATATCGGCGCGGTGGAATTTGACGAGCAAACGCTGTTTTCCACCTCCGTGCAACTGCCCGCCAATCTGCATGAAGGCGATTACCGCGCCCGGTTTTTCCTCACCCGCGATGGCAAGGTGCTGGATGTGCATGAGACCTATATTGACGTGCGCAAGGTCGGGCTGGAACGGTTCCTGTTCAACCTCTCGCGCGAACAGCCTCTGGTCTACGGGATCATGTCGCTGGCCATCGCCATCGCGGCGGGCTGGCTGGCCTCCGCCGCCTTCCGGCTGTTCCGCACCTAATCTTCCGCCGTCAATTCGAACGGCGCCGGTTTCACCACCAGATCATCGGTGACAAGCGGCGTCTCGGGCTTGCCCAACCGGTAGCGCGTCACCCAATGAAGCCGCTCTTCGGCCCGGGTGATCGCCACGTAAGCCAGACGTTTCCACAGGGGCAGCCCCGCCTCCATTCGGCCCGCCTGCGCCGCCGCGTAAAGGTCGGGTGCGAAGACCTGCACATCGCGCCATTGCGAGCCCTGCGCCTTGTGGATCGTCACCGCCGCCCCATGGAGGAAGGCCGCGCCCATATTGGCCGCATAGGGGATGAAGGGTTCTTCTTCGCCGGGCGCTTCGATCTTGACGATGGATGCGGCCGAGACCTGCGGATCAATCGCGCCCATCACGTGGAGGCGGGAGAAGCCGGGGCGTTTACCGGGGCCCAGATAGACCGCCTGCGCCCCCTTGATCAGCCCGCGCGCCTCAAGATCGAGCCGCTTCTTGCGATGCTTCATGGGCAGTTCGATGCCGTCGCAAATGAGCGGCTCACCGGGCAGCAGCGCATCAGCGGGCGCGCCATAGGCGGCGCGGAAAGCGTGGATCAGCCGGATGCGGGTGGCATTGCGCCAGACCAGAACGGGCGAGCGGGCCATCATGCCGGCCTCAACCCGGGGAGCTAGGATCACGCGGTCATCGCTGCGGGCAGCCTCTTCGATGCGGCGCTCAAACTCCTCGAACCCGAGGGAGTCATCGGCCAGCGCATGGGCCAGATCGAGGATGGGATTGTCGAGATCCTGCCGGTGGATGCGGTTCAGCACCAGCTTGCGTGGCTCGGGCAGCGTATCGAAGACCATGGCGCCCGACTGATTGACGGGGGCCAATTGCGCGGGATCACCGAACAGCACCAGTGTGGGAAAAATCTCTTTCAGATCATCGAACTGGCGGGCATCGAGCATCGAGGCCTCATCGATGAAGCCCACATCCAGCGGGTCTTCGCGCCGCTTCCAGCCGGTGATGAAATCCGATCCCTTCAGCCCGGCGGCGGCCAGCGCACCGGGGATCGACTTGTTCTGCTTGAAAAACGCCTCCGCCCGGTCGAGCGCCTCGTCGCTCAACCCCTCGATCTCGGGCCGTTCGCCCTGCCCCGTGAGCCATTCGGCAATGCGTTCGTACTCGGGATCATAGACCGGCGTGTAGAGAATGCGGTGAATGGTGGTCGCGGGCACCCCGCGCGAGCGCAAAACGCTGGCGGCCTTGTTGGTGGGCGCGAGGATCGCCAGCGTGCGCTTGTCCTTCCTCCGCCGCCCCTCGTAATCGCCGCTGATCGTCTCGACACCGGCCTCGCCCAGCGCCTCGCCCAGCCGCGCCAGCAGCATGGTCTTGCCCGAGCCGGCCTTTCCGATCACCGCCATCACGCCCGGGCCGTCTTCGGTGCGCGGGCTGGTCAGACCGGCCTCGATATCAATGCCCGCCGCCCGCAGCACCTCGGCAATGCGGTCGTGGGCCTCGGCCTGATCGTCGGAAAACTGGGTGATGGAAACGCTCATGTCGCCGCGACCCTATAGGGGCGGCGGAGAAAGCGGAACCGGTTTCCGTGCCGGGCGGCGGATCCTTGTCAGGATTTACGCGGCTGGTTCACCACGAGGCAAAGGTGGGTCGGGGCGACCATGGCGGGCGGCGCCTCTTTGGCGTCTTCCACTTCCCGGGTGACCACCGCAATCGTCTGGTCGAGCTGCAAGGCGCTGGCGGGCAGATCATTGCGCTCCGCGAAGGTCTTGAGGTCAAGCAGGACGTCGAGCATCCAGTCCTTTTCCATTCGAAATCCCTCCGGTTGGTTAACGCTGCCTTAAATCGTTAAAGAGGATGGGGCCCGCTGCTTAAGAATTTCCTAACCGCAGCCCGGCCCATGCCCGGCGCGGCCCGATACAAGGGTTTGAAACCCAAAGGCAAACCCACAGAACAAGGCAAAAGGCGCCCCCGGGGGAGCGCCTTTTCCAATTCAAGAACAGTCTGTTTCCTTACTTGGAAGCCGACGCCTCGATCACATCTTCGAAGGTGCGCAGACCGGTCTGCGGCGACTGCACCAGCACCGCCATATTGCCCGGCTTGTGCTCGTTGCGCAGCATCTTCATGTGGGCGGCCGGAATGTCGGACCATTCAAAGACTTCCGACATGCAGGGGTCCAGACGACGCTCGACCATCAGCTGGTTCGCGGACGCGGCCTGCTGCAGGTGCGCGAAGTGGCTGCCCTGGATGCGCTTCTGGTGCATCCAGACGTAGCGTGCGTCCATGGTCAGGTTGAACCCGGTGGTCCCGGCACAGATCACCACCATGCCGCCTTTCTTGACCACGAAGGTCGAGACCGGGAAGGTGCTTTCGCCCGGGTGTTCGAACACCATGTCCACGTTGTTGCCCTTGCCGGTGATCTCCCAGATCGCCTTGCCGAACTTGCGGACCTCTCCGAACCATTCCTTGTATTCGGGGCTGTTCACCACCGGAAGCTGACCCCAGCAATTGAAGTCCTTCCGGTTCAGCACGCCCTTGGCCCCAAGGCTCATGACAAAGTCACGCTTGTCCTCGTCCGAGATCACGCCAATGGCATTGGCGCCCGCGGTGTTGATCAGCTGGATCGCATAGGAGCCCAGACCGCCCGAAGCCCCCCAGACCAGAACGTTCTGGCCCGGCTTCAGCTCATGGGGGTGATGGCCGAACAGCATCCGGTAGGCGGTGGCCAGTGTCAGCGTGTAGCAGGCGGCCTCTTCCCAGGTCAGGTGCTTGGGGCGCGGCATCAGCTGCTGGGCCTGCACCGTGGTGAACTGGGCAAAAGAGCCATCAGGGGTCTCATAGCCCCAGATCCGCTGGCTGTCCGAGAACATCGGATCGCCACCGTTGCAATGCTCGTCGTCGCCATCGTCCTGGTTACAGTGGATCACGACCTCGTCGCCCACTTTCCAGTTCTTCACCTTGTCGCCCACGGCCCAGACGATGCCCGAGGCATCCGAACCGGCGATGTGGTAATCGGCGCCATGCACGTCGAAGGGGGAAATCGGCACGCCCTTGCCGGCCCAGACGCCATTGTAGTTCACGCCGGCGGCCATCACCAGCACGACCACTTCGTGGCTGTCGGGCTTCTTCACATCGACCACTTCCAGCTCGAAGCTCTTGTCCGGATCGCCATGGCGTTCGCGGCGAATCGCCCAGGCGTGCATTTTCTCAGGCACATGCCCCAGCGGCGGCATTTCACCTACATCATACAGGTCTTTCGTGGGTGCGTTCACGGTGTCCTCGTCCATTTTATCCAGAGCCATCGGGCCATCCCCTACAGTTAACGCGCTGCAACGCAGAATCGCAAGTTCCGGCGGAAGAAGTAGAATCGGCGCAGCAACTTTGCAAAGGTTTTCTAACGTCATTTGAAATTTTATTTCACGGCTGACATCGAAACATCCGTGAAACCCCGTGAATCCGGGCGTTCAATCGCAGATTCCGTTGCGTCGCACCCCTGTGCTCCAAGGGCTTCAGCGCGGATCTGCCGCGCCGCAGCGAATTGACAGCGCCAGATCGTTACGGTTTAAAGCCACCAGTTGAAATAATGTTACCCGTCCTGGAGCGCCCGACATGACCAAAGCCGATCAGACCAAAGACCGTCCCTGGCTGTTCCGCACCTATGCTGGCCATTCGACCGCCAAGGCCTCGAACGCGCTCTATCGCGGCAACCTTGCCAAGGGGCAGACGGGCCTGTCCGTCGCCTTCGATCTGCCGACCCAGACCGGCTATGACAGCGACCACCGCCTGTCGCGCGGCGAAGTGGGCAAGGTCGGCGTGCCGGTGGCCCATCTGGGCGACATGCGCACCCTCTTCCAGGACATCCCGCTCGAGGAAATGAACACCTCGATGACGATCAACGCCACCGCCCCCTGGCTGTTGTCGCTCTATATCGCCGTGGCCGAGGAACAGGGCGCCGATGTCTCGAAACTGCAAGGCACCGTGCAGAACGACATCATCAAGGAATATCTCTCGCGCGGCACCTATGTCTGCCCGCCGCGCCCGTCCCTGCGGATGATCACCGATGTGGCCGCCTATACCCGCGAACACCTGCCGAAATGGAACCCGATGAACGTCTGTTCCTACCATCTGCAGGAAGCGGGTGCGACGCCGGAACAGGAACTGGCCTATGCGCTGGCCACCGCCCAGGCCGTGCTCGACGATCTGAAAGACAAGGTGCCCGCCGAAAACTTCCCCAACATGGTCGGCCGCATTTCCTTCTTCGTGAATGCCGGCATCCGGTTTGTCACCGAGATGTGCAAGATGCGCGCCTTCACCGAATTGTGGGATGAAATCTGTCGCGAGCGTTACGGCGTCGAAGACCCGAAATTCCGCCGCTTCCGCTATGGCGTGCAGGTGAACTCGCTGGGTCTCACCGAACAGCAGCCCGAAAACAACGTCTACCGCATCCTGATCGAGATGCTCGCGGTGACGCTCTCGAAAAACGCCCGCGCCCGCGCGGTGCAGTTGCCCGCTTGGAACGAGGCGCTCGGCCTGCCGCGCCCCTGGGACCAGCAATGGTCGCTCCGGATGCAGCAGATCATGGCCTATGAAACCGACCTTCTGGAATATGGCGATCTCTTCGACAACAACCCGGCGGTCGATGCCAAGGTGGCGGAGCTGAAGGACGGTGCCCGCGCCGAACTCGCCCATATCGACGCCATGGGCGGCGCGGTCGAGGCCATCGAATATATGAAATCCCGTCTGGTCGAGGCCAATTCCGACCGGATCGGCAAGATCGAAGGCGGCGACATCACCGTCGTGGGCGTAAACCGGTTCGAAAACGGCGAACCCTCACCGCTCACCTCTGGCCCGGATGCGATCATGGTGGCGGATGCCGAGGCCGAAGCCGATCAGATCGCCCGGCTCGACGCCTGGCGCGCGGCCCGCGACACTGACGCGGTGACCAAGGCGCTCGACGCGCTGGCCCAGGCCTGCAAGGACGGCACCAATGTCATGGCTGCGTCAATCGCTGCCGCAAAAGCGGGTGCCACCACCGGCGAATGGGGCGATGTGGTCCGCAAGGCCTTCGGCCAGTACCGCGGCCCCACCGGCGTCTCGTCTGCCCCCTCGAACCGCACCGAAGGGCTCGACGACATCCGCGAGGCGGTGGATGCCGTCTCCTCCAAACTCGGCGAGCGGCTGAAATTCCTCGTTGGCAAGCCCGGGCTCGACGGCCATTCCAACGGGGCAGAACAGATCGCCGCCCGCGCCCGCGATGCGGGCATGGAAATCACCTATGAAGGCATCCGCCTGACGCCTTCGGAAATCGTCACGGCGGCGAAAGAAAGCAACGCCCATGTGGTCGGCCTGTC
>JAOXSD010000070.1 GCA_025800205.1 Silicimonas sp.
GTCTGCGACAGGGCCGCGCTTGCCGCCAGCGCCACGGCGGGCGGCGCGCTGGTAAACCGTTCGTAGAAAACATGGGCGTCAAGGGCTGCATCCACCTCGGCTTCGGTCACCGTCGCGGGCACCACATCGGCGGCGGCAAGGGCGGCATAGGCCTGATCGCGGGCCGCTTCGGTCCCGAGCGCGGCAAGCTGAATGCCCCCCACCCTGCCGTCTTCGATATTGTCCAGAAGGGCGGCCTTGCGCTCGGCCCGGCTGATGCGGGGCGCGGCCTTTCCGGCGGCGACCAGCATGTCATAGGCGGCCTCCCGGCTCAGCACCGCTCTGCCCGGCGTCACCACGCCAACCACGTCATCGCCTTCGGGCAGGCTCTCGCCCATCTCGACCGAGGTGGCAACCAGCGGCGTCAGCGCGGCGCGATAATCCACACCCAGATCCCCGCCAAAACTCTCGATGGCGGCAATCCGTTCCGCCTCGTCTTCCGCGAAACGAATGGTCAGCAGCCGTTCCAGCCGCGCCTTGCGGGCCTTGAGCGCCGGATCATCATCCTCCAGCGCACCGCGCAGGGCCGCCAGATGGGACGGCTCCGCCTCGCGCCCGATGGCATCCAGCGCCCGGGCGCGGTTCGCAGGCTCCGGGTCGGCCAGCTGAAACTGCACAAGTGCTGCCCCGATCATCGACCGGATGCCGCTGTTGGGTTTCAATTGTTTATAGTCGCGGGTGGAAAATGTGCCGATCTCGGCCCCATCGGCGAAATCGAAAGCGGTCAGTTCCTTGCCCGACTTCGTGCCATAGACGAACAGTCCCGTCTCCTTGGCGCGCCACATCTCTTTGCCCTGCCAGCGTTCCAGCACCGCCTGCGCTTGCGGAAGACCGCTGGTGGCCAGCGCGTCAATCGCGGGGCCGATGGTTTTGCGCGAGGATTTGGCGATCACCTCGCCCTGACTTTGCAAAAGTTGCTGGATCGGAGCGGCGCTGTCCTGGGCCAGAACCGGAGCGGCAAGAAGGCTCAGAAGCACCGATGCAAGACCGATGGAATACCGTCGTAGGACCGACATGGGAATTTCCGCGCTTTTGGGAGGTCGGAGGCGACCAATGCCGCCCCCGCTTTGCTTGTGGAACAGGTCTTAGTAGTTCGACTTGATCTGCACGCAGCTTTTGGTTTCGGTATTGTACATACCGCATTCCAGCTCGGCCCAGTCAGACTTCAGAACCGCCGACTCGGGCAGGAAATCGGTCCAGGCATCGCCCGGCACTTCTTCGGTCTGGCTGATGATGTCGAACTGACCGTCTTCCTGAATTTCCCCGATCAATACGGGTTTCGCCAGGTGGTGGTTCGGCAGCATCACCGCAGTGCCGCCGGTCAGGTTCGGGAATTCCTGCCCGTACATCGCGGTCCGCACCGCATCCACATCGGTGGTTCCTGCGGCTTCGGCGGCATTCACCCACATGTTGAAACCGATGTAATGGGCCTCCATCGGGTCATTGGTCACCCGCTCTTCGCCCATCCGTGCTTTCCAGGCTTCGACCCAGCCCGCATTGGCATCGGTGTCGGCCGACTGGAAATAGTTCCAGGCTGCCAGATGACCGACGAGGTTGGTGGTGTCGAGACCGGAAAGTTCTTCTTCACCGACCGAGAAGGCCACGACAGGAATGTCATCCGCACTGATGCCAGCGGCGGCGAGTTCCTTGTAGAACCCCACGTTGGCGTCACCGTTGATCGTTGAAATCACACCAACTTTCTTGCCATCGGCACCCAGCGCCACCACGTCGGCCACGATCTTGGACCAGTCGGAATGACCAAAGGGCGTGTAGTTGACGAAGATGTCGTCGGCCGGAATGTCCTTCTGCTGCAGATAGCTTTCAAGGATGTTGTTGGTGGTGCGGGGATAGACATAATCGGTGCCCAGAAGCGCGAATTTCTCGACGCCCAGTTCTTCCAGGAAGTAATCCGTCGCCGGGATCGCCTGCTGGTTGGGGGCGGCACCGGTGTAGAACACGTTTTTCGAGCTTTCCTCGCCCTCATATTGCACCGGGTAGAACAGCAACCCGTTGAGTTCCTCAATCACCGGCAGAACCGACTTCCGGCTCACAGACGTCCAGTTGCCGAAGATCACGTCAACCTCATGGACCGACAGCAGTTCACGCGCTTTTTCAGCAAAGAGAGGCCAGTCCGAAGCCGGATCAACCACCACCGCTTCCAATTCGCAGCCCAGCACGCCGCCCTTGGCGTTCTGTTGTTCGATCAGCATTTCCATCGTGTCTTTGAGCGTGGTTTCCGAAATCGCCATCGTGCCCGACAACGAGTGCAGAACCCCTACTTTTACAGGGCAATCGGCCGCAAAGGCAGGCAGCGCGGAGGCGGCCAAAAGAGCCGCCGTGCAGGTAAGAGTTTTAGACATATGTTCAATCCTCTGGCACCGCGAAGGCCATGGACATCGGCGGTTTCAACCACCATATGCGGCCCACGCAATCTTGTTGCGGAGTGCGGTGGTGTTTGGAATTGCAAGGCCAGCACCATCGCACGTTTAGCGGGGATGCAGCGCTCCCCCGGGGGAGTCGTTCCACGATCATGTTGCAACTGCGAGAGCGCGGGCGGCTTGACGTGACGCCTCGCGGGGGATCGGTGAAAAAATGAGCAGCATTTCGCGGATTTGCCCGCAAACTGTGCGAAAATCGCGGGATTTGACCGATCTGCCTAAGAGTCGAGCAGAAGTCCCGCACAATAATTCATCTCGGCCCGCGCCCGGCTGCGCGCCCAAAGGGCCCGGTCATGATCATTCGAGAACCACGCCTGAGTCAGCAGTTGAGCATGGGCCATCTTGGCCTCGATCCGCCGGTGCAGCGCCGCACGGCGCTCCTCGGCGGGAACCACCGCCTCCAGAAGTTCGATGAACTGACGTCTTTTCTGCTCGAACCCCCCGGCCCGATCATCCTGCACCAGCCAGGCATGCTCCATCTCCGCCGAATAGCGCCCGGTACAAGCGGCAAACATGTCAGCCAGAGGCAGCCCGCGCGCAGGATGCGGAAGAAGGAGAAGCAGCGCAAAAGAAAGAGTTTTCATTTCGCCCATAACTTCATCAAACCGGCTCGATTTCCGGCAATCAAGGGATTTGTCGTGGGGGCATAGCCGAAAGAACGCGTCCTCGGGGCGGATGTGACCGCAGGCCCACGATATTGAGGCAGCAATGTGTCTGCCCGCCGATATTGCGCAAATGCTGTGCGCCTGCCCGCGTGCCTGCCCAGTGATTGGGCAGGCCATCCGGGGTCATCGCGCATGACCCAAGCGATTCTGACCACCGAAACGGCCCAAGGCGCACCGCGCGCCATCGGGACATTGAAACTGTCGACCAAGCGCGTCGAAACCGGCAGCGGGATCGCACAGTTCCGCACCTCTGGCGCCACGAAAGTCGCCTTTCCGCGCAGGCGGGACGCGGTCGAGGCGATCATGCTCAACACCTCGGGCGGGCTGACCGGCGGCGACCGGTTCGAAACCCGCGCCGAAGCCGGGCCGGGCAGCGAATTGGTGCTGACCACCCAGGCCGCCGAGCGGGCCTATCGCAGCCTTTCGGGCGTTGCCCGTGTGACCACCGAATTGCACGCAGGCGAAGGCGCCACGCTCCATTGGTTGCCGCAGGAGTTCATTCTTTTTGACGGTGCTTCGGTCGAGCGTCGGTTGAGCCTTGATCTGGAACCGGGCGCGGAAGCCGTGCTGGTGGAACCGCTGGTCTTTGGCCGCGCCGCCATGGGCGAAACCTTGAAGACCGGCCATTTCCGCGACCGGATCACGCTCAAACGCGACGGCGCACCGGTCTACTGGGACCGGATCGCGCTTTCCGGCGCGATCAGCGATCAGCTTGCCCGCCCCGCCGTGGCAAACGGCAACGGCGCCATGGCCACAGTGATCTGTGCCAGCCCCCGCGCCGAAGCCCATCTGGAGCCGATCCGCCGCGCCCTGCCCGACGCCGGCGGCGCCAGCCTGATCGCCCCCGACCTTCTGATCCTGCGGCTGGTCGCCGGGGATGGTTACCTATTGCGCCGCAGCCTCGTGCCGATGCTCGAGCGGCTGACCGGGCGCGCCCTTCCAAAATCCTGGAGTCTCTGAGCCATGCAACTGACCCCCCGAGAAAAAGACAAGCTGATGGTCGCCATGGCCGCCGAGGTGGCGCGCAAGCGGCTCGCCCGCGGGGTCAAGCTGAACTACCCCGAAGCGATTGCGCTGATCACCGACGCGGTGGTGGAAGGTGCCCGCGACGGCCGCTCGGTCGCCGACATGATGGAAGCGGGCGCCGAGGTGATCACCCGCGCCGATTGCATGGAGGGCATCCCCGAGATGATCCACGAAGTGCAGGTCGAAGCGACCTTTCCCGACGGCACCAAGCTCGTCACCGTTCACAACCCGATCCGATAGGAGATTGATCATGCGGACCCTTCTTGCCCTTCTGGCCACGGCCACCCCTGCCCTCGCGCACGGCACCGCGCTGCCCCACAGCCATGCCGCCGACTGGACTGTACCCGCAGCCGTGGCGCTGATCGCCGTGGCCGTTCTTGCCACCCGGGCCCGCAAATGATCCCCGGCGAAGTCTTTGCCGCAGGCGGTGTGCTCACGCTGAACGAGGGTGCGGAGGCGATCACCCTGATGGTCGCCAATACCGGCGACCGCCCGGTGCAGGTCGGCTCGCATTATCATTTCGGCGAGGCCAATGAGGCGCTCGACTTCGACCGCGACGCGGCACACGGAATGCGGCTCGATATTGCCGCCGGCACCGCCGTGCGCTTCGAGCCGGGCCAGCGCCGCGAAGTGCAACTGATCCCGATCGGCGGCGCGCGCCGGATTTTCGGGTTCAACCAGCGGGTAATGGGGGCGCTTTAGGCGCAGCCCCGCACGACCGACGACTTTTGGAGACCAGACATGCCCACCACCCTCTCCCGCTCTAACTATGCCGCCATGTTCGGCCCCACCACCGGCGACCGGCTGCGGCTCGCTGATACCGATCTGATCATCGAGGTGGAGCGCGATCTCACCGGGCCTTATGGCGAAGAGGTGAAATTCGGCGGCGGCAAGGTGATCCGCGACGGGATGGGTCAGGCCCAGACCACGCGGGCCGAGGGTGCCGTCGACACGGTGATCACCAATGCGCTGATCGTCGATGCCACCGGCATCTACAAGGCCGATGTGGGGTTGAAGGACGGGCGCATCCATAAGATCGGCAAGGCGGGCAATCCGGACACGCAACCGGGCGTCGACATCATCGTCGGGCCGGGGACGGAGGCGATTGCCGGTGAGGGCCGCATCCTGACCGCAGGCGGGTTTGACAGCCATATCCATTTCATCTGCCCGCAGCAGATCGAGGATGCGCTCCATTCCGGTCTGACCACCATGCTGGGCGGCGGCACCGGGCCTGCGCATGGGACTTTGGCCACCACCTGCACCCCCGGCCCCTGGCATATCGGGCGGATGCTGCAGGCCGCCGACGCTTTTCCGATGAACCTCGCCTTTGCGGGCAAGGGCAATGCGTCGCTGCCTGCGGCCATCGAGGAACAGGTGAAGGCCGGCGCCTGTGCGCTGAAACTGCATGAGGATTGGGGCACCACGCCCGGGGCCATCGATTGCTGTCTGAGCGTGGCGGACGCGATGGATGTGCAGGTGATGATCCACACCGACACGCTGAACGAAAGCGGCTTTGTCGAAAACACGGTGGCAGCGATCAAGGGCCGCACGATCCATGCCTTCCACACCGAAGGTGCCGGCGGCGGCCATGCGCCCGACATCATCAAGATCTGTGGCGAGGATCATGTGCTGCCGTCCTCCACCAACCCGACCCGGCCTTTCACGGTGAACACGGTGGATGAGCATCTCGACATGCTGATGGTCTGTCACCACCTGGACAAGGCGATCCCCGAGGATGTGGCCTTTGCCGAAAGCCGGATTAGGCGCGAGACGATTGCGGCCGAGGACATTCTGCACGACATGGGGGCTTTCAGCATCATCGCCTCGGACAGTCAGGCCATGGGCCGTGTGGGCGAGGTGATCATCCGCACCTGGCAGACCGCCGACAAGATGAAGAAACAGCGCGGGCCGCTGGCCGAGGAAACCGGCGACAACGACAACATGCGGGTCCGCCGTTATATTGCGAAATACACGATCAACCCGGCGATTGCGCACGGGCTGTCGGCCCATATCGGCAGCATCGAGGAAGGCAAGCGCGCCGATCTGGTGCTCTGGTCGCCTGCCTTCTTCGGGGTCAAGCCCGAGATGGTGCTGATGGGCGGGATGATTGCCTGTGCGCAGATGGGCGATCCGAATGCCTCGATCCCCACACCGCAACCCGTCTACACGCGGCCGATGTTCGGGGCCTTCGGGCGGGCGGTGGAAAACTCGGCTGTCGCCTTCGTGTCGGAAGCGGCGCAGGCGGACGGAATCGGTGATGCGCTGGGTCTGGCGAAGACGACCCTGCCGGTGGCGAACACGCGCGGGATCGGCAAGAAGGATCTGGTGCTGAACGATGCGACGCCCGAGGTCGAGGTGAACCCCGAAACCTACGAGGTGCGCGCCGATGGTGAATTGCTGACCTGCCAGCCCGCGCAGGAACTGCCCATGGCGCAACGCTATTTCCTGTATTGAGGTGTCATGACACAGCTTTCCATTGCCCAGACGCGCCACGCCGCCGGCACCTGGTCCGGTGACGCCGCGCGCGCCGCCCTCAGCTATGAAGACCGGTTCTTTCGCCGCAAGAAACTGACGGTGGAGGACGGCTGGTCCTTTGTGGCGGACTTCGAAACCACCCTGTCGCTCGACCACGGGGATGCGCTGGAGTTGTCCGATGGGCGGCTGGTGGAGATCATCGCAGCCCCCGAGGCTTTGCTGGCGGTCACCGGTGATGACCTGCCGCGCCTCGCCTGGCATATCGGCAACCGGCATACGCCTTGCCAGATCGAAGGCACGCGACTGCTTATTCAGGATGATCCGGTGATCGCGCATATGCTGTCGCATCTGGGTGCTGTGACCACACCGGTAACCGAACCCTTCACCCCCGAAGGCGGGGCCTATGGACATGGGCGCACCCATTCCCACGACCACGGCCACACGGCGCATGATCATGCCCACTGATCCGCGCCTTCTGACGCTTGTCCAATGGCTCTCGCCCGCCTTTCCCATCGGGGCCTTCGCCTATTCCCACGGGCTGGAAAGCGCGATTGCGGCGGGCTGGGTGGCGGATGCCGAGGGGCTGGAAAGCTGGTTGCGCGATTGCCTGGAAGAAGGCTCGGGCCGGTCCGATGCTATCTTTCTGCGGGCGGCGTTCGATGCCGGTGATCCGGGCGAGGTGAATGCCACCGCACGCAGCTTTGCGATGAGCGCGGAGCGGTTGCGCGAGGCGGAGCGGCAGGGCGCGGCCTTCGTGCTGACGGCAAACGGGGTCTGGGGGTTCGACATGCCGCCTCTGTTGCTGCCGGTTGCGGTCGGCCATGGGGCGCGACTGGCGGGGCTCGATGTGGAAGACACGGTCGCGCTCTATCTCCATGCTTTCATGTCGAACCTGGTGTCGGCGGCGATCCGGCTGATGCCGCTCGGCCAGACTGCGGGGCAGCGGGTGCTGCACAATTTGCACGCCACCTGCCTGGCGGTGGCCGACGAGACGCGCGGTGCGGTGCCAGAGAACGCCTATGGCGCGGCCTTCCTGTCGGATGTATCCGCGATGAAACACGAAACTTTGGAACCGAGGCTTTTCCAATCATGACCAAGCTGAACGGACCTTTGCGCGTGGGCATCGGCGGCCCGGTGGGTGCCGGCAAGACGACGCTGACCGCGCGGCTGGCCGAGATTTTGAAGGATGATCATTCCATCGGGGTGATCACCAATGACATCTATACCCAGGAGGATGCGGAGGCGCTGATGCGCATGCAGATCCTGCCACAGGACCGGGTTATCGGCGTCGAAACAGGGGGTTGCCCCCATACGGCGATCCGCGAGGATGCGTCGATCAACCTCGCCGCCGTGGCTGAAATGCGGGCCCGGCACCCCGATGTGGAGATCGTTCTGATCGAATCGGGCGGTGACAATCTCTCGGCCACTTTCAGCCCCGAACTCGCCGATCTGACCCTTTACGTGATCGACGTGGCCGCGGGCGAGGAAATCCCGCGCAAAGGCGGTCCGGCGATCACCCGGTCGGATATTCTGGTGATCAACAAGACCGATCTGGCCCCCCATGTGGGCGCTTCGCTCGAGGTGATGGAGCGGGATGCGACCCGGATGCGCGGTGACCTGCCTTTCCTTTTCACCTCTCTCAAGACCGGGACGGGCGCGGCGGCGGTGGTGGACCAAATCAAGGAGATCGCCGGGCTGTAGCACCGAATTTCGGCGGATTATCTCTAGGATTATCCACACTTTTCGCCTGTGCATCCCATCTTTGCCCGGACCCGACCAAATTTTCGACACATTGTGGCGTAAACTCGTTCACAGTGGTTAAGTCCTTGAAGGCTTTGCAAAAGTGTCGTTGACGGATGCTCACATCGCACAATCCAGTCCGGTGACCGATCAGGCGCTGCCCGTCGGCACATCGCTGTCCGGTGGAAAATTCACCATTACCGATCACCTGGGCATCGGCGGCTTCGGCATCACCTATCGCGCCATCGACAATACGCTCGGGCGCGCCATCGTGGTCAAGGAGTGCTTTCCCGAAGATTTCTGTTTCCGCGACGGTCTGCAGGTCTTTCCGCGCAACCAGGGGCTGGCGGAAACCTTCCGCGCCACGGTCAAGATGTTCATGCGCGAAGCCCGCTCGCTTGCGCAATTGCGTCATCCCAATATCGTCGCGGTCCATTCCGTCTTCGAGGAGAACGACACTGCCTACATGGTGCTCGACCTGATCGAAGGGCGTGATCTTTACGACATTCTCGATGCGCAGACCGCCCCCCTGCCCCCCGCGCGGGTCAAGGAAATCCTTCTTCAACTTCTTGATGCGATTGAAAAAGTCCATGAGATGGACCTGCTGCACCGGGACATTTCGCCTGACAACATCCTGATCGAAGCCAACGGCACGCCGGTTCTGATCGACTTTGGCGCCGCCCGCGGGGAGGCCAGCCGCCGCACCCGCGCGGTCTCTTCGCTCCTCGTGGTCAAGGAAGGCTATTCGCCTCAGGAATTCTATATCGCCGGGGCGGAGCAATCGCCTTCCAGCGATCTTTATGCACTCGGCGCCACCTTCTACCACGTGCTCAGCGGCGAAGCGCCGCCCAACAGCCAGAGCCGGCTGGTCGATGTGGCCGGCAAGAAACCCGATCCGAGCCCACCGCTTCTGGGCCGGATCGAAGGCTATGACGACGGGTTCCTGCGGGCGATCGACATGGCGATGGAGATCCACCCCGCCGACCGGCTGCAATCGGCCGCCAAATGGCGCGCAATGATCCTGGAAGGCGAGGCGGAAGACGCCTCCCGCCCCCGGTCCGGCAGCCGCCCGCAAAGCGGCGCGATCAGCCTCGAACTGGAGATGTCGCTCACCCAGCTGGTACAGGAAACCAACACCGAGGTGCGACGCACCAGCAAGGTGCCCGAGGCTCCCAAGACGCCGCCGCCGCCCGAACCCGATAAGGTTGAAAAACCCGCCTGGCTGGACGAGTTCAACAAGGAATCACTGGCGCCGAAGGCCCCGTCGCAGCCTGCCAATGACGCAGGCAGCGCGCGACCGCGCACCACCTTTGTCGGCGGAGCGGCAGCGCCCGATGCAGACAAGACAGAGGTCAATTGGGTCGGGCGCGCGCAGGAAAAACAGGATCGGCTCCGCGCCGAACAGGCCGCCAGCTACGGGTTGGATGAGGTGCCATCTGCGCCCAAAGCGAAGACCAAAGTCGTCTCGACCCCGATCCAACCGCCCGCAGATCACGACGCCGAAGCGGAGGAGCCGGACCCGCTTCTGGCCCTGCGCGCCCATGCCCGCAGCAGCACCCGGAAATGGTTCCTTGCGGTCTTGCTCGGCCTCTTTCTGCTTGCCGTGATGGTGGTGCTGTCACAGCATATCTGAGGCCTCAGCGGAATTCGAAGGCCTCCGTATGAATGCGGGCGCGCGGCACGCCTGCTTTCTTCAGATCCCCCATCAGCCCATCCACCATCGGCTTAGGCCCGCACATGAAATATTCATAGGTTTCAAGCGGATCCGGCAGCTTCTCCCGCATGACCTCCACCTTGGCAAACGCGCCCTGGTCGGAATAGAGCGGCACCAGCGTGATGTTGCCCAGCTCGGCCGCGCGCGCCTTCAATTCGTCAAGAAAGATCGCCTCCGACTCTTCCCGCGCGGCATAGACCAGATGGATCTGACGGGGATCGCCCGCTTCCATCGCCCGCAGCTTGGACAGAAAGGGGGTCAGACCGATGCCCCCCGCGAGCCAGATCTGTTTTGCCCCCGCCTGGGCAGCGTCGAACCGCCCATAGGGCCCACGCACCTGCACATCGCCGCCCGGCACCAGTTCCTCGCGCACCTTGCGCGTCCAGTCCCCCAGCACCTTCATGGTGAAGCGCAGGTGCTCCTCCCCCGGCGCGCTGGAGATGGTGAACGGATGCGGCTCGTTCCAGCCCTTGCCTTCGATCTCGACAAAGGCGAACTGGCCGGGCGTGAAGGCGAGCTTGTCGCCCACCGGTTTCAACACCACCTCGGTGGCGCGTTCCAGCGCGTTGACCGCCTCGATCCGATAGGGCAGCGCGGTGCGCCGGTTCATGCCGAAGATCGAGTAGACCAGCGCCACAAGACCCGCCGCCGCCGCGATCATCAGCAAAACGCCCGAAACGCTGAACCGCTCGAAAAAGACCCCCGGCGCGGTCACGAAATGACCTGTCAGCAAGAGATAGACCAACGCCATCATCTTGTGGGTCGGGCGCCAGCGCGAATAGCGGATCTTGCGGTTGAGCGCGATGAAAAGTCCGATCACGAGGAAAATCAGTCCGAGCATGCCCAGCGGAGCCGAGGGCGCCAGCGCATTGGCAATCGGGTCAACACCCGGGGGCAGTTCCCGCGGCACGGCAAAGAAATGGACGAGCGCGGTCAGGGCGGCAAGCACACCGACCATCCGATGCACCTGATACATGCGGTCAAGCCCGCCGAACCAATCCTCGAAGACCGCCAACCGGGTCGAGAGCAGGATCGCGCATGTCATCAGCAGATAGGCGATACCGCCCATCATCACCGTGCCCGTGGTGCGCGGCGCGTGATGGTCGGGCGGAAAGCCCAGATGCAGCGCCACGAAGAGCGCGATGACCCCGGCGATGATGTAAATTCCCTGACGCTTCAACATGGCGCGACCCCCTCGATCTGGCTGATGTGACTGCAGGTGTTATTCGATGGGCGCGGGATTGATTGCCGCGCGCAGGGCCACCATCACCGAAAATCCGGTGGTGAATTCCTGCTTCGAAAGCACCGCGTCATTGTCGAAATCGGCCCGCCGGAAATCCGCCTGCAGGGATTGCTGGTGTTCGGTGCGCGAAATCAGGTTATCGCCGTTGCGATCCCAGAAGGCGAAGACCACGCGCAGCGCGGTTTCATAGGCCGCTTCACGCCCCTTCTCTGCCGCAATCGGCTGCATGCCGGGGTCCCAGGCCATGAATTCGCCAAGCGTCAGCTTGCCGTCGTCGTCGTAGTCCATCGAATAGAAGACATCGCCGCCGAAATTGGTGAACTCCCCCTGATCGATGTAACCGCGCTCGGCGCCATCCACGGCTTCGAAGCTCAACTCGGCCAGCTTGCGGCCCTCGGTCTTTTCTTCGGCAAGCGCGGGCCCGGCGGCAAGGCTCAGGGCGAATGCGGCGATCAGCGGACGGGTGAGGACAATCATGGGGTGCTCCTTTGCAATGGTCGATTCGAGAATTTCGATTTGACTTGCAAAAGCTATACTTGTATTTGCAAGTTTTGTAAACGCAAAATTCAAACGCGCCCAACACGACAGGCGGATCAGGAGGTGCTGTCGGAATGACGGGAAACCGCTCCGAGGATCATGGCCAGGCTCCGGGTTTCGGATTCCTGATCCAGCGCCTTGCGCGCATTCTCGACGCCCGGATGAAAGGCGAACTTGCCGCGGTCGGACTGGATTTCAAGCTCTTCCCCAATCTGATGGTGCTTGGTCAACAGGATGGGATCAACCAACGAGAAATTGGTCAAAAGCTTGATTTTCCTGAGTATTTCACAAGCCGCGCCATCGACGCCCTGGTCGAGGCCGGGCTTGCCGAACGGCGTGCGGACCCAGGCAGCCGCCGCGCGGTTCTGGTCTTTCTGACCGCCGCCGGCCGCGCCAAGGCACTTGAGTTGCAAACAATTGTGGCCCGGGTCAACGGTGAGTTCCTGGACGGGCTCAGCCCCGCCGAACGCCGCACGACGCTTGATGTCCTGCGGCGTCTCACCACGGCAACAGAGCCGTAGACCGCCGCCTTATTGCGGCGGCACGACACCCTTGGTGAGAATGATGTTGCCATAGAGTTGGGCCTCGGCGGTTTGCACCACGCAATAGGCGTTTTCGAAATGACAGGTGGGAATTCTCCGCCCGATTGCTCAGCCAGCGACCAGTTTCTTGCCGGCCCACAGCGCCGATTTCCTTCAATGCGGCCCCGTAGAACCGCAAACGATCCGTCACGACCACCTCGGGCTGACCATGCTTGCGCATTGCTTTTCTTAAGAATTTAAGCGCTGTTTTCTTGTCAAGCGTCCTGGTGACATAGCTCTCAAGCACCTGCCCTTCGTGATCCACTGTCCGCCAGAGGTAGCGCATCTTGCCGATGATTTTCGCGAACATCTCGCCCAGATGCCAGCGCCAACGGCTCGACCTCATGCCCTGGATCCGACGCTTTCGGATCTCGCCCGAGAACATCGGACCGAACCGATGCCACCAATATCGGACCGTTTCGTGACTGACATCGACGCCGCGTTCGTGAAGCAGGTCTTCCACGTTCGTAAGCGACAGTGGGAAACGCACCTACAACATCACCGCAAGACGGATCACCTCCGGGATGGTTTTGAAGTATTTGAACGCGTCTTTCTTGATCATGTTTTGAGGTGCCCCTAGTTTCCTAGGTCATGTTGACAAATGGCGGAGCCAGAGGCGGATAGACGTGATATCGATGAAGCCACCCGAACACGCGCACCCGCCAGTTCCACGACAAGGACATCGGATGTCTCCGGGCGCTTGCCTCCGCCATCGCCACCACCGGCCTCGACAACAACAGGCACCAGGCCGAGCATGTCGTCATCCGGCATCGCCAGAACGCCCTCCCACGCGGCGCGCCGCCAGCCATGAAGCTGCGGACCCGAGACCCCGTGCCGGCGCGCCACATCGGCGACCGAGACACCATCGCGATAAGACTCAAGCACGATCGCGGCTTTCACATGCTCCGGCCAGCGCCGTCGACCACTCGGACCCGTCACAACATCGATACGACCGCCGTATCCTTTTTCGGAACTGTCAGAAGTTACGTAATTTTGTACTGACTCATCTATCGGAACCCTCCTGTCGCGGATGGGTTCTTCTCATCCCGATCAATGCATCCGTCTACGAGGGCAATAGCGCGGCGCCTACGTTTTTACCGATGCAGGCGGACGTCATTTCCAGTCCGCGACCCCATACCTATCCAGGATGCGCGCGATCTCACCCGAGGCGCGCAGTTCCGCAAAGGCGCGGTCAAATTCCGTCACAAGCTTTGGCGTCAGCGATCCCTTGGGCGAAAAGCCAATGACAACCGGAATCTCCTTGACACATCCGACGATCTCGAACTTCCCGGCATGTCCTTTACTTTCAAAATAGTGGCGCGCGACTTCGCGGTCTTGAATAAAGACATCCGCCCGGCCGAGCGTCACAAGTTTTGACAGACGTCCCATCATATCAGGCTCGTCGCCAAGTATGGCGAGAATACTGTCCTCGTTCTCTGCGATAAAGTCGTCCACTTCGCCGTAGACATACCCTTCGTTGATCGCGAGCTTTTTCAGAGCCAGTGAGGCAGGGCCGGTATATCTCCAGTCCCCATCCGGAAGCGCGAAGAAGCAGTTCTGGCTGATTCCGATCGGTTCCTGGGGAAAAACCAGGTTGGGCGCCTCCTGGGCATAGACCACCACCATCGCATCGAACTCGCCGCTTTCGGTTTCGAGGATCTGGCGCAGGAACGGGCGTGACGTGTAATTCGGATCATACCCAAGCGCGGTCATGATCGCGTTGACGATCTCGATGCTGAAGCCGGGTCGGTCAGCGTTCACAGTGCCGTCATCCTCAAAGATGTAGGGCGCCCAGTCTCCTGTAGTGAACCGGAGGGCTTGAGGCTCTGCCGAGGCCGGAAGCGCAACAGATGTGATCATGAGAAGCAGTAAGGCCGTAATAGTCTTCATGGCGAAACAATCTCCGGTTTCCGATGTCATTTCTGGGTACGAGAAAGATGTAAACAAAGTCGTAAAGAAGGAGGTGGTCGCCGAAAATTGAACCAGCCTTGGCTGTTTCCCCGGGCGCGGTGCAATTTCCGCTGGTCGCGAAGCGGCTTTGTCAGGTTGCTGACGACGCAGCGTCCGGGTCGTCCAGAGAGGTGGTCCTAGATTTTAGACCAGTTTGCAGCCGTTTTAAGATGGATCAGGGTGCTGTCAGACGAATTCGAACCAGTCTCTACTGGGACAGTGTCACTGCTCTTTATTCGGCGCAAAGGCCGCGCCATTCGATGAGAGCGGCGGTACGATTGGCCTTGAAAAGAGATCTGCTGGAAAGGTTTCGTTCCTGATTGAAGTGGTTCGAGACTGACCCGTGGACGGCCGCAAATTTCTGGAGACTTTTCAGAGAAATAGCTGAAAGTTGGTGATGGCCCCGAAGGGCGGCATATCATGGCGTTGTTCACGCGCCGCAATTCTCTGCAGAGAAAAGGATATGCCACATGAGAGAAGATACCATCACCGCCTTGCCTGATCCAAACGGATTTTCGGCTGATCCGCTCAGTGACCTGATCCGTTCTGGAGCTCGGCAATTGATTGAGCAGGCGCTTGAGGCTGAGCTGAGCACGTTGCTTGCGCAGTTTGTCGATGAAAGGACCCCGACTGGACATGCACGTCTTGTTCGGCATGGTCACCTGCCTGAACGCGAGGTCACGACCGGCATTGGCCCAGTTGCTGTAAAAGTACCACGTGTGCGGGATCGCGGGGATCAGGCTGAGAAAGTGCGGTTCACCTCTTCAATCCTGCCCCCGTATCTACGCAAGGCCAAATCCGTCGAGGGGTTGCTTCCCTGGCTTTACCTG
>JAOXSD010000072.1 GCA_025800205.1 Silicimonas sp.
TTCCGCCGCCAGCGCCTCCGCCTTTTCGATCCGCACCGCCGAGAACTTGAACTCGGGGATCTTGCCGTAAGGATCGAGCGACGGGTTGGTCAGCAGATTCGCCGCCGCTTCGACATAGGCGAAGGGCACGAAAACCTGCCCTTCGGCCACCGCCCGGTCGGCCCGCGCCATGATCGTGATCGACCCGCGCCGCGTCGTCAGCGTCACGTATTCGCCCGCCGAAACGCCCAAGGCGCGTAGGGTGCGCGGATGCATCGAACAATTCGCCTCCGGCTCCAACCCATCCAGCACTTTTGTCCGCCGTGTCATCGACCCAGTGTGCCAATGCTCAAGTTGACGCCCCGTGATCATCACATGGGGGTACTCCGCATCCGGCAATTCCGCCGGCGAAATCACATTGGCCGGTGTGAACTTCGCCCGACCTTCCGCGCGCGGGAACCCGTCCCCGAACACGATCGGCTGACCCGGATCCTCGGGCGAAAGCGACGGATAGGTCACCGCCCCTTGCCCTTCCAGCCGGTCCCAGGTGATATTGTCGAGCGAGCCCATGTTCAGCTTCATCTCGGCAAAAACCTCGCGCGGATGGGTGTAATCCCAACCCAGCCCCAGCCGTTTTGCCAGTTCCACCTCGATCCACCAATCTTCCTTCGCCTCGCCCGGCGGCGGCGCCACGGGTCGGCCCATCTGGACCTGACGGTTGGTGTTGGTCACCGTGCCGGTCTTTTCCGCAAAAGCCGAAGACGGCAGAATCACATCAGCGTAATTCGCTGTTTCCGTTAGGAAAATATCCTGCACCACCAGATGATCCAGCATCGCCAGCGCGTCCCGCGCATGGCCCGCATCCGGGTCCGACATGGCCGGGTTTTCGCCCAGAATATACATGCCCTTGATATGCCCCGCATGGATCGCATCCATGATTTCAACGACCGTCAGCCCCTTCTCATTCGAGAAATCTTCCGACTGCCAGACCTCGTTGAAGGCCGACCGCACCCCATCATCCATCACCGACTGATAATCCGGCAGGAACATCGGAATGAGCCCCGCATCCGACGCGCCCTGCACATTGTTCTGACCCCGCAAGGGGTGCAGCCCCGCGCCGGGCCGGCCGACCTGCCCGGTCATCAGCGCAAGCGAAATCAGACAGCGCGAATTGTCCGTGCCGTGAATATGTTGCGACACGCCCATGCCCCAGAAGATCATCGCCGATTTCGCGCCCGCAAAGGTCCGCGCCACATCGCGCAGCACATCCGGTTCAATCCCGCAAATCTCCGACATCTTTTCGGGCGGGAAGTCTTTCAGATGGGCCTTCATCGCCTCCCAATTCTCGGTGAACCCTTGGATATATTGTAGATCGTAAAGCTCTTCTTCCACGATCACATGCATGATCGCGTTCAGCATCGATACATCTCCGCCGGGCTTGAACTGCAGCATATGGCTCGCATGCCGCTTCAGCCCCTGCCCGCGCGGATCCATCACAATCAGCTTACCGCCGCGCTTGGCGAATTGCTTGAAATAGGTCGCGGCAACGGGGTGGTTTTCGGTCGGGTTCGCCCCGATCACGATGGCCACATCGGCGTTCTCGATCTCGTTGAACGTGGCCGTGACGGCCCCCGATCCGACGTTTTCCATCAGGGCCGCCACCGAGGAGGCATGGCAGAGGCGCGTGCAGTGATCGACGTTGTTGTGACCAAAGCCCTGCCGGATCAGCTTCTGGAAAAGATAGGCTTCTTCATTCGAACATTTCGCCGAGCCAAAGCCCGCAATCTCACGCCCGCGCCCCTTCATGCCGTTTGCGGCAAAATCCAGCGCCTCTTCCCAGGAGGCTTCGCGGAAATGGGTGTGAAGGTTACCGGGATCGACATTCAGCCCCTTCGCGGGCGCATCCTCGCGCCGGATCAGGGGCTTGGTCAGACGGTGCGGATGGCTGATGTAGTCAAAGCCAAACCGCCCTTTCACGCACAACCGGTTTTCATTGGCAGGCCCATCAACCCCTTCCACATAAAGGATTTTGTCATCCTTCACCTTGAAGGAAATCTGACAGCCCACACCGCAGAACGGACAGACCGATGTGACCTCCCGGTCGTAATCCTTGCTGTCGCCCTCCACCGTCGCGGGCAGAAGCGCGCCCGTGGGACAGGCCTGCACGCATTCGCCGCAGGCCACACAAGACGAAGCGCCCATCGGGTCATCCTGATCGAAGGTGATCTTGGCATCCGCGCCCCGGCCCGACATGCCAATCACGTCATTCACCTGCACTTCGCGGCAGGCCCGCACGCAGAGATTGCAGTTGATACAAGCATCGAGATTGACCTGCATCGCCACATGGGAGGCATCCAGCAGCGGCACGCGGGTCTCTTGAATCGCCGGAAACCGGCTCTCTTCCACCCCGTTCGCGGCCGCCATGTCCCAGAAATGCGACGACACATCATGGGCCTTTTCGGGCTGATCGGCGGCCAGCAGTTCCACCACCAGCTTGCGGGATTTCTCCGCCCGCTCACTGTCGGTCTTCACCACCATCCCATCCGCCACGGGTCGGATGCAGGAGGCGACGAGCGTGCGCTCGCCCTCCACCTCGACCATGCAGGCGCGGCAATTGCCGTCGGGCCGATAGCCCGGATCGGGCTTGTGGCAGAGATGCGGAATGACCAGCCCGCGCCCGTTGGCGGCTTCCCAGATCGTGGTGCCCTCGGGCACGGTCACGTCCTGACCATCAAGCGAAAAGGTGACCAAGGTTTCGACCATATCTTTCATCTCAGATCTCCTCCCCGAAATGTTTCATCACCAGCCGGATCGGGTTCGGGGCCGCCTGCCCCAGACCACAGATCGAGGCATCGCCCATCACCTGACACAGGTCTTCCAACAGCGGCTGATCCCAGGTTTCGGCCTGCATCAACTGCACCGCTTTTTCACAGCCCGACCGGCAGGGCGTACACTGACCACAGCTTTCATCTTCGAAGAATTTCAACATGTTAAGCGCCGCATCCCGGGCGCTGTCCTGATCCGACAACACCACCACGGCGGCCGATCCGATGAACGTCCCATGGGGCTGCAGCGTGTCGAAATCCAGCGGCACATCGTCCATAGACGCTGGCAACAGCCCCGAAGACGGCCCGCCCGGCTGATAAGCTTTGAACACATGCCCTTCGGCCATGCCGCCCGCCGCGTCGATCACGTCCAAAATGGTCGATCCCGCAGGCAAGAGATAGACGCCGGGTGCCGCCACCCGGCCCGAGACCGAATAGCTCCTGAGCCCCTTGCGCCCGTTCTTTTCGACCGAATTCAGGCACTCCGGCCCCTCGCGGCAGACCTTGGCGACCCAATAGAGCGTTTCAACATTATGCACCAAGGTCGGCTGACCAAAGACGCCCACCTGCGCCACAAACGGCGGCCGATGCCGCGGCAGGCCCCGCTTGCCCTCGATACTCTCGATCATCGCGCTTTCTTCGCCGCAGATATAGGCGCCAGCCCCGCGCCGCAGGTCGATGAACCCCGGCTCCACGATGCCCGCCACCTCAAGTTCGGCAATTTCGCGCGCCAGAATTTCCAGCACTGCCGGATATTCGTCGCGCATGTAGATGAACGCCTTTTCGGCCTCCACCGCCCAGGCGGCGATCAGCATGCCCTCCAGGAACAGATGCGGGGTGCGTTCCAGATAATAGCGATCCTTGAACGTCCCCGGCTCGCCTTCATCCCCGTTCACCGCCAGATAGCGCGGCCCGGGATTGGCGCGCACGAAACCCCATTTCTTGCCCGACGGGAACCCGGCCCCACCAAGCCCGCGCAAGCCGCTCGCCAGCACCCGCTCTTGCACCTCTTCCCAATCGCCATTGGCGCGGAGATCGAGCAGCGCGGCATAGCCGCCCTCGGCGCGATATGTTTCAAAAGTTTGATAGTCCGGGATCACCGCATGGGTGTGGCCACCGGCAATCGCCGCCTCGACCTTCTCAAGGCTCGCATGGTCGATATGGTGGTGCCCCAGCTCCAGCACCGGCGCGGTGTCGCACCGCCCCATGCAGGGCGCGCGCAGCACGCGGACTTCGTTCGCATCAAGCCCGTCTTCCAGCGCCTGCTGCAAAGCCTCGGCCCCCGCCATTTCGCAAGACAGCGAGTCGCAGACCCGGATGGTCAGCGATGGCGGCGGGGTTTCGCCGTCGCGCACCACGTCGAAATGGGCATAAAACGTCGCCACTTCATAGACTTCCGCCTGGGCGAGCCGCATCTCATCCGCCAGCGCCGCAATATGATCGGCAGAGAGACAGCCATATTCATCCTGAATCAGATGCAGGAATTCGATCAGCAGATCGCGCCTGCGCGGCCGGTCTCCCAGCAAGGACCGCAGTTCCGCGACAGCCTCGTCCGCAACCTGGCGGCCCTTCGGCGTTCGGCGGCTGCGGCCCGTGTTCTTCTGCTTCCAAACCCCTTTGGAATCATCAAGCGGTGCCATGGCTTACCTCCATTTGACCCTGCGGTATCTTCAGCACCGCATATCGTCAAATCGAGATTTTGGATGGCTTGATAACGACCCCTTATCGCAAATTACCGCAGATCCGGCGCCACCACACGGCGCAACGCCTCCACCACCGGAATGCCGCGCGCCCGTTTCGGCGTGACCAGCGCCACCGGTTTTTCGATCACCGGATCGACCAGCGGCAGCAGCTTCGTCTTGGTCATGCGCCCCAGGGTTTCGATCATCACCCGGGGCAGCACCGTCGCCCCCATGCCTTCCTGCGCCATCGACACCGCCGGGATGAAGCCGCTGGTTTCCGCCACGATCTGCGGCGGCGTGCCCAGATCGGCAAAGATCTGATCGAGAATCCGCCGGTTCTGCATCTCGTCATTCAACAGGATCAGCGGCAAAGTGGCGGCTTCCGCCCAGGTGATCTCGGTCACATCCCGATCCACCAAAGCCGAGGGCACCAGCAGCACATATTCTTCCGTGTAAAGCGACTCGACCCGCAACAGATCCACCGCCACGCTTTCCAGATAGGTGATCCCCACGTCGAACCGCCCCTCATCCACGCCCTGCTGCACCAGAAAGGACGTGGTCGCCTGAATGCGCGTCCGAATACCGGGATGCAGCTTGCGCAACCGATGGGCGGCGGCAGCGGCATAGGCAGACGCGGTCGGGATCACCCCCATCGAAAGATGCCCGACAACCTCGCCGCGCGCCGCCTGCACCTCTTCTTCCAGGGCACGCACCTCATCCAGGATCGACCGCGCATGGACCACCACATTCTGCCCCTCGGCGGTCAGCCCCTGAAACCGGTTGCCCCGTTTGACGATCTGGGTGCCCAGCCGGTCTTCCAGATTGCGGATCCGCATGGAAAAGGCGGGCTGCGACATGCCGCAGGCCTCGGCGGCGCGGGCGAAATGCCGGTGCCGGGTCAGCGCCAGCAGGCAATCGAGGTCTTTGAGATCAAGCATATGGCCCCCTTGGTCCCGTGATGCACGGCCCGGCCCCCGCAAGCAAGCCCCGCGCCCGGTTGCACGCCCCGGCCCAGATGCTACCCATGGAACAACAGATATGAACGAGGCCCCGATGACGACCCTTCCCGACACCATGCGCGCCGTGACGATCCGCGAACCGGGCGCGCCCGATGCGCTCGAGATCAGCACCCTTCCCCTACCCGAAATCGCCCCCCATCAGGTGCTGGTCAAGGTCGCCGCCGCAGGCGTCAACGGCCCCGACATGATGCAGCGCAAGGGGCTCTACCCGCCGCCCCCTAGTGCTTCGGAATTGATGGGGCTCGAAGTCGCGGGCGAAGTGGTCGCCGTGGGCGCCGAGGCCAAACGCTGGTCCGTCGGTGACAAACTTTGCGCGCTCACCAATGGCGGCGGCTATGCGGAATATGTCGCCATCGACCACGACCATTGCATCGTAATCCCGAAAGGTGTGTCGGTGGTGGATGCCGCTGGCCTGCCCGAAACATTCTTCACCGTCTTTTCCAACCTCTGGCACCAGCATGACATCGCCCCGGGCGGGCGCTTCCTCGTCCATGGCGGCGCCGGCGGCATCGGCGCGACCGCGATCCAACTGGGCAAGGCCTTGGGGCTCGAGGTTTACACCACCATCTCAAGCGCCGCTTCCGCCGATTTTGTCACCGAACTCGGTGCCACCCGCGCCATCAACTACCGCGAAGAGGATTTCGTCGAGGTGATGCGCGCCGCAGGTGGCGCCGATCTGATCCTCGATATCGTCGGTGGGCCCTATATCGAAAAGAACTTCAAGGCCGCCAATTTTGACGCCCGCATCGTGCAACTGGCCTTCCGTCAGGGCTCCAAGGTCGAGGTCAACCTGATGCCGGTGATGATGAAACGGCTCAGCTTTGCTGGCTCCACCCTGCGCGCCCGGCCGCGCGATTTCAAAGCCGCCGTCGCCGCCGATGTGGAAGCCCGGGTCTGGCCGCTCTTCGCCTCAGGCGCGGTCAAAGCCGTCACCCACACCACATTACCGATGGAAGAGGCCGCGACGGCCCACGAAATGATGGAAGCCGCCCAACATCGCGGCAAGATCATCCTGACCATGGAGGGATAAAGATGCGCGCCACCTACCCTTCGCTCAAGGACAGCGCCGTCGTGATCACCGGCGGCGCGACCGGCATCGGCGAAGACCTGGTGCGCGCCTTCCACGCCCAAGGCGCGCGGGTCGCCTTTCTCGACATTCAGGACGCGGCGGGTGCGTCCCTGGCCGCCGCCCTGCCCGGCAGCCATTTCCACCGCTGCGACGTGACCGACATTCCCGCCCTGCAAGCCACGCTCGCCCGGATCAGCGACACGCTCGGCCCGGTCACCACGCTGATCAACAACGCCGCCAATGACAAGCGGCAGGAGATCGAGGAGATCACCCAGGGCGATTGGGACCTCTCCCAATCGATCAACCTGCGGCCGCATTTCTTTGCCGCCCAAAGCCTCGCCCCCGCCATTGCCCAGGCGGGCGGCGGCACGATCCTCAACCTGTCGTCCATCGCCTGGCGGCTGGGCCATGGCGAAATGACCCCCTATGTCACCGCCAAATCCGCCATCATGGGCCTGACCCGGGCGCTGGCCGACCGCTATGGCCCCGACAACATCCGCGTCAACGCCATCGAACCGGGTGCGGTGATGACCGAGCGGCAGCGCAAACTCTGGTATCCGACCAAGGCCGATGTCACGGCCATGACCAACCGCCAGAGCCTGAAACGCCCGCTGGAAGGCCGCGACATCGCCGCCATGGCGCTGTTTCTCGCCTCGGATGAGGCCCGCGCCATCACCGGGCAAAGCTTCATCGTGGATGCGGGCTTGTCCTGACGGAAGTTAGCGGCGATGGTGTCCCCCGGGCAAAGGGAGGACGCCCCCACATGACAAGAAAAACCTATGAAGATCTGCGCTCCGCGCGCTGGTTTCAACCGGACGACCTGCGCTCCATGGGCCACCGGTCCCGCGCCATGCAGATGGGGCTTTCGGGCGAGGATTGGGAGGGCAAACCGGTCATCGCGATCATCAACACCTGGTCCGATCTTTCGCCCTGCCACCACCACCTGCGCGACCGCGCCGAGTGGGTGAAGCGCGGGATTTTGCAGGCCGGCGGCATGCCCGCCGAACTGCCCGTGCATGATTTTTCCGAACAATTCCTGAAACCCACCTCCATGCTCTACCGCAACATGGGCGCGATGGAGGTGGAGGAGACGCTCCGCTCCCACCCCGTCGATGGCGCCGTACTGCTGGGCGGTTGCGACAAATCCACCCCTGCTCTCGTCATGGGCGCCATTTCCATGGGCATCCCTTTCATCTTCCTGCCGGCAGGCGCGATGCTCAGGGGCAATTACGCGGGCGAAAAACTCGGCTCGGGCACGGATGTGTGGAAATACTGGGACGAACGCCGCGCGGGCACCATCGGGAAAGAGCAATGGGACGGCGTCCAGGGCGGCATCGCGCGCAGTTACGGCACCTGCATGACCATGGGCACGGCATCCACCATGATGTCAATCGCCGAAGGCTTCGGCCTGACGCTCCCCGGCGCGTCGTCCATCCCCGCCCCCGACGCCAGCCACAAACGCATGGCGGCGGCCTGCGGGCGGCGGATCGTCGACATGGTCTGGGACGACCTCACGCCCGACAAGATCATCACGCCCGCCGCCACCCGCAACGCTTCGGTGGTCGCGATGGCGACCGGCTGTTCCACCAACGCCATCATCCACCTCATCGCCATGGCACGCCGCGCGGGCGTCGACTGGGGGCTTGATGAGCTCGATGCGGTGGGGCGCGAGGTGCCGGTGAT
>JAOXSD010000084.1 GCA_025800205.1 Silicimonas sp.
CACTCTTCCGGCGGCAACACCCTGAGCCGCAATTCGCGCAACTGCTCGTTCGTCGGTTCCGACGGCGCGTCCATCATCAGGTCTTCCGCCCGCTGGTTCATCGGGAACAGGATCACCTCACGGATATTCGCCTCATCGGCCAGAAGCATCACGATCCGGTCAATGCCCGCCGCACAGCCGCCGTGGGGCGGCGCGCCGAAGCGGAAGGCGTTGACCATGCCGCCGAAGCGTTTCTTGACCTCGTCTTCGCCATAGCCAGCGATTTCGAAGGCCTTGAACATGATCTCGGGCCGGTGGTTCCGGATCGCACCCGACACCAGCTCATAGCCGTTGCACGCGAGGTCATATTGGTAGCCCAGCACATCGAGCGGATCGCCGTTGAGCGCCTCCATGCCCCCTTGCGGCATCGAGAACGGGTTGTGTTCGAAATCGACCTTGCCGGTTTCCTCGTCGCGTTCGTAGATCGGGAAATCAACGATCCAGGCGAAGGCGAACCGGTCCTTGTCCGCGAGATCGAGTTCCTCGCCGATCACCACCCGGGCCTTGCCCGCAACGGTCTCGAAGGCCTTCGGTTTGCCGCCGAGGAAGAAGGCCGCATCGCCGACGCCCAGACCCAGCTGTTCGCGGATCGCTTCGGTGCGTTCGGGGCCGATGTTCTTGGCCAAGGGGCCCGCCGCTTCCATCCCCTGCCCCTGATCGCGCCAGAAGATATAGCCCATCCCGGGCAGACCTTCTTTCTGGGCGAAGGCGTTCATCCGGTCGCAGAATTTGCGGCTGCCGCCCTTGGGTGCCGGAATGGCGCGGATTTCCGTCCCTTCCTGCTCCAGGATCTTGGCAAAGATCGCAAAGCCCGAGCCCCGGAAATGCTCGGACACATCCTGCATCTTGATCGGGTTCCGGAGGTCCGGCTTGTCGGTGCCGTACCATTTGGCGGCATCCCGATAGGAAATCTGCGGCCACTCGGCCGGCGCGTCCACCTTGCGACCGCCGCCGAACTCCTCGAAAATCCCCGCCAACACCGGCGAGATCGTGTCGAACACGTCCTGCTGGGTGACAAAGCTCATTTCCATGTCGAGCTGGTAGAAGTCGGTGGGCGACCGGTCGGCGCGCGGATCTTCGTCGCGGAAACAGGGCGCGATCTGGAAATACTTGTCGAAGCCCGAGACCATCAGCAATTGCTTGAACTGCTGGGGTGCCTGGGGCAGCGCGTAGAACTTGCCCGGATGGAGACGCGACGGCACCAGGAAGTCGCGCGCCCCTTCGGGCGACGAGGCGGTGATGATCGGCGTCTGATGTTCGCGGAACTCCTGATCCCACATCCGGCGGCGGATCGAGGCGACCACGTCCGAGCGCAGCTTCATGTTGTCCTGCATCGCCTCGCGGCGCAGGTCGAGGAAGCGGTATTTCAGCCGGGTCTCCTCGGGATATTCCTGATCGCCAAAGACGATGAGCGGCAGTTCCTCGGAGGCGCCCAGCACTTCCATGTCGCGGATGAACACCTCGATCTCGCCCGTGGGCAGCTTGGGGTTCACCAGGCTTTCATCGCGCGCCTTCACATTGCCATCGATCCGGATGCACCATTCCGAACGCACTTTTTCCACCTCGGAAAACACCGGACTGTCGGGATCGCACAGCACCTGGGTGATGCCGTAATGGTCGCGCAGGTCGATAAAGAGCACGCCCCCGTGGTCACGGATCCGGTGGACCCAGCCCGCAAGGCGGACGGTCTCGCCCACATGGGCGGCGTTCAATTCGGCGCAGGTGTGGCTGCGATAGCTGTGCATGGCAATGGACCTCTTGTTCGGGGGCCGATACAGCGTTTCAAGGGCGGGAAGTCAAGTCTCGCCTCCCTTGCGCGTCATTTCCATGCCCGGACCTGCCCCGGCCGCCCCAAACAATGGGTCGATCCGGGGGCGAAAACAGGGGCGCGGAAACCGCCTTGCGCCCGGCCCGGCAATCCCTATAACGCAGGACAATTTGCGCCAGTGAGGGAAGCTGCCATGCCCAAGAGAACCGATATCCGCTCGATCATGATCATTGGTGCCGGGCCCATCGTCATCGGGCAGGCCTGCGAGTTCGACTATTCCGGCGCCCAGGCCTGCAAGGCGCTCCGGGAAGAAGGCTACCGGGTCATTCTGGTGAACTCGAACCCCGCCACGATCATGACCGACCCTGGCCTCGCCGACGCCACCTATATCGAGCCGATCACCCCCGATGTGGTCGCCCGCATCATCGAAAAGGAACGCCCGGACGCGCTGCTGCCCACCATGGGCGGCCAGACCGGCCTCAACACCTCGCTGGCACTTGAGGAAATGGGTGTCTTGGAAAAATTCGGCGTCGAGATGATTGGGGCCAAGCGCGACGCCATCGAAATGGCCGAAGACCGGAAATTGTTCCGCGAAGCGATGGACCGGCTCGGCCTCGAAAACCCGCGCGCCGCCATTGTCGATGCGCCCAAGGGCGAGGATGGCAAATACGACATCGCCAAGGGCATCGAACATGCGGCAGCAGCACTTGAAGAGGTCGGCCTGCCCGCCATCATCCGCCCCGCCTTCACCCTGGGCGGCACCGGCGGCGGCGTGGCCTACAACCGCGAGGAATATCTGGAAATCTGCCGTCGCGGGCTCGAAGCCTCCCCCGTGGCCCAGATCCTCGTCGATGAAAGCCTGCTGGGCTGGAAAGAATACGAGATGGAGGTGGTCCGCGACCGGGCCGACAATGCGATCATCGTCTGTTCCATCGAAAACGTCGATCCCATGGGCGTGCACACGGGCGATTCGATCACCGTCGCCCCTGCGCTGACGCTGACCGACAAGGAATACCAGATGATGCGCACGGCCTCGATTGCCGTGCTGCGCGAAATCGGCGTCGAAACCGGCGGCTCGAACGTGCAATGGGCGGTGAACCCCGCCGATGGCCGCATGGTGGTGATCGAGATGAACCCGCGTGTGTCGCGCTCTTCCGCTCTCGCCTCCAAGGCCACCGGCTTCCCGATTGCCAAGATCGCCGCGAAACTGGCGGTGGGCTTCACCCTCGATGAGCTCGACAACGACATCACCAAGGTCACGCCCGCGTCCTTCGAGCCGACCATCGACTATGTGGTCACCAAGATCCCGCGCTTCGCCTTCGAGAAATTCCCCGGCTCCGAACCCACCCTGACCACGGCAATGAAATCCGTGGGCGAAGCCATGGCCATCGGCCGGACCTTCCACGAATCCATGCAGAAGGCGCTGGCCTCGATGGAAACCGGCCTGACCGGTTTTGACGAGATCGAGATCGACGGCG
>JAOXSD010000090.1 GCA_025800205.1 Silicimonas sp.
ATCACCGAGAACCAGTTGGAACTCATGTGGCGGATGCATGAGGAACCGGTGATCGCGCTCGATGGCGACAAGGCCGGTCTGCGCGCCGCCATGCGGGTGATCGATCTGGCGATGCCGCTTCTGCAGGCGGGCAAATCGCTGCGCTTCTGCCTGATGCCGGAAGGGATGGACCCCGATGATCTGCTGCGCGACCGTGGGGCAGGGGCGATGCAGGACCTGCTCGACCAGTCGATCCCGCTGGTGCAACTCCTCTGGCAGCGCGAGACCGAGGGCAAGGTGTTCGACAGCCCCGAACGCAAGGCGGCGCTGGATCAGAGCCTGAGAGGCGCGATCCTGAAATTGCGCGATCCCTCGCTCCGGCGCCATTACGGCGAAGAGATCAACCGGCTGCGCAAATCGCTCTTTGATCCGCGTCCCGCATCGGGCGGCGACCGTCCGTTTCGCGCAGGTCGCGGTCCGCGCGGGGCGCAGCCGCCCCGCCATGCGCTGACCTCGACCAAGGCGAGCGCGCTGGCGGCTGCCGGTGCGCCGTTCGAAGAACAGTTGAAAGAGGCGCTGATCCTCGCGGTGCTGGTGCGCCATCCCGGCCTTGTGCCGCAATTCCTGGCCGATCTGGAGCGGCTGGAAACCGCGGTTCCCGAACATGAGACCGTGCGCGCAGCGCTGATCCGCTTCGAAGGGGCGGAACCGGAAGAAATTGAACGAGAATGCGGCAGCCATGCCCTTGAAAAACTCCACGCGCCGCGCCATGTGCGGATCTCTCCTGCCATGCAGCCGGGGGCGGGCGCTGACGTGGCCGCAATGACCGTGGGCGAGGAGCTGGCCAAGCTGACCGCCCGGCGCGGGGCACGGCGCGAGATCGAGGAAGCGATGCGGGATATCGAAGGTCTGGCCGATGAAGGGCTGACCTGGCGGCTTGCGCAGGTGGCGGAATCGCTCACTGGCCCGGTCGAGGTGCAGGGCGAAGACACCGCCGAGTTTGACACCGGCGCCAACGGGGCGCGGATGCGGCGGGATGAAAAGAACGATTTCGACGCCCTGCTGGGGCGAATCGATTTTGCAAAGGGCCGGGGCGGGGCGTAGCGAAAACGGCCCAATGGCTTGAAAACGAATGGCTGCGGGTTGCGATTCTGCGATTCGCAGGAGATGATTCGGCGGATTCGAATCACCACACATGTGCGGGAGTGGCGAATGGCTGCCAAAGACACGAACGACGATCAGAAAGCCGTGGATCAGGAGGGCGAGGTCGTCCTCGACATGAGCCAGGCGGCGGTCAAGAAGATGATCGCCGATGCCCGCACCAAGGGCTACATCACCTATGATCAGTTGAACCGTGTCCTGCCGCCCGATCAGGTGGCCTCGGAACAGATCGAAGACGTGATGTCGATGCTCTCCGAAATGGGCATCAACATCATCGAGGACGAAGTTGACGCCGACGACGACAATGCGTCGGATGGTGAGGGCAAGGAAGGTGCGACCGATCTGGTCGAGGCGTCCTCGTCCCGCGAAGTCGCTGTGGCCCAGACCGAGACCGAGAAGCTTGACCGCACCGACGATCCGGTCCGGATGTATCTGCGCGAAATGGGCTCGGTGGAGCTTCTGTCGCGCGAAGGCGAGATTGCCATCGCCAAGCGGATCGAGGCCGGCCGCAACACGATGATCGCGGGGCTGTGCGAAAGCCCGCTGACCTTCCAGGCGATCACCATCTGGCGCGACGAACTTCTGTCCGAAGACATTCTTCTGCGCGACGTGATCGATCTGGAAACCACTTTCGGGTCGTCCATGGGCGAGGACGAGGAAGAAGAGCCTGTCGTCGATACGTCGAATGTCGAGGCCGCGCCGAAAAAGGACAGCAGCGAGCCCGAGCTTGACGCCGATGGTAACCCGATCCAGTCGGATGATGACGACGACGAGGATGACGCCGCCAACATGTCGCTGGCGGCGATGGAAGCGGCGCTGAAACCCCGCGTGCTGGAAATCCTCGACCGGATTGCCAAGGATTATTCCAAACTCTCCGACATGCAGGACAACCGCATGTCCGCGACGCTGAACGAAGACGACAGTTTCAGCGCCAAGGAAGAGAAGAAATACCAGAAGCTGCGGTCGGAAATCGTGGAACTGGTGAACGAGCTGCACCTGCACAACAACCGGATCGAAGCACTGATCGACCAGCTTTACGGCATCAACCGCCGGATCATGTCGATTGACTCCTCGATGGTGAAACTGGCCGACCAGGCGCGGATCAACCGCCGGGAATTCATCGAAGCCTATCGCGGCTATGAGCTGGATCCGAACTGGCTTGACCGGATGCGCGAAAAGACCGGGCGCGGCTGGGTCACGCTGATGGAACGCTCGACCGACAAGATCGAAGGTCTGCGGGGCGACATGGCCCAGGTCGGCCAATATGTCGGCGTCGACATCCCCGAATTCCGCCGCATCGTGCAGCAGGTCCAGAAGGGCGAGAAAGAGGCGCGTCAGGCCAAGAAGGAAATGGTCGAGGCGAACCTGCGTCTGGTGATCTCGATCGCCAAGAAATACACCAACCGGGGCCTGCAATTCCTTGATCTCATTCAGGAAGGCAACATCGGTCTGATGAAGGCGGTCGATAAATTCGAATACCGCCGGGGCTACAAATTCTCGACCTATGCCACCTGGTGGATCCGTCAGGCGATCACCCGGTCGATTGCCGACCAGGCCCGCACGATCCGTATTCCGGTCCATATGATCGAGACGATCAACAAGCTGGTCCGCACCGGCCGCCAGATGCTCCACGAGATCGGCCGCGAACCGACGCCGGAGGAACTGGCCGAAAAGCTCCAGATGCCGCTCGACAAGGTCCGCAAGGTGATGAAGATCGCCAAGGAGCCGATCAGCCTCGAAACGCCGATTGGCGACGAGGAAGACAGCCAGCTGGGCGATTTCATCGAGGACAAGAACGCGGTTCTGCCCCTCGACAGCGCCATTCAGGAAAACCTCAAGGAAACCACCACCCGGGTTCTGGCTTCGCTCACACCGCGCGAGGAACGGGTTCTGCGGATGCGCTTTGGCATCGGCATGAACACTGACCACACGCTGGAAGAGGTCGGCCAGCAGTTCAGCGTGACCCGCGAACGGATCCGCCAGATCGAGGCGAAGGCGCTGCGGAAGCTGAAGCATCCGAGCCGGTCGCGCAAGCTGCGGAGTTTCCTGGATCAGTGAGGTGAACCTTCACCTCACGCTCGGTTGGTTTTTCTGCGTCTCGCTCTTCAGCTTCGCGCTGATGTATGTCGACAAGCGCGCAGCACGTGCGGGCCGTTCCCGGGTTCCGGAAAGAACATTGTTGCTCTCCGCCTTTCTGGGCGGCGGGCCGGGCGCAAAGCTGGCACAGGCACGGTTTCGGCACAAGACCCAGAAGCAGCCGTTCAAGAGCGTTCTGAACCTGGCCGTGATTGCGAACGGCTTTCTGGCGGCAGTGATATTGAGCGAGAGGTTCCGCGCGGGAGTGCTCGGCATGGCGTCCGGGCTGATCTGAACAGCGCGTTACCCGGCGCGCGCCCGCAACCATTCCGCCAGATCGCCATCCTCAACCAGGCCCTGTGCGCAGCGGATGATCATCGGGCCGATGTCTTCCACCGACCAGGTGATCTGGACACCGTTCAAATCGAGACAGACGTCCATCGACTGATGCGCAGTCCGCTTGTGTCCGTCGTTGAAGCAATGGCCGCGCGAAATCGCCATGGCATAGCTGGCTGCCAGATCGAAGGCATCCGTGATCATGCCATAGGCCAGCCGGTTTTCGACCCGCGCCAGCGTGGCGTCCAATGACTTGTCGCCTGCAAGCCCGGTCAGTTCCCCCGGGTTCAAAACCGCGTCATGGATCGCCTCGACCAACTCGGCCGACAAAAGCCGCAGGCTCATTTGTCCTTCAGATAGTCAAGAACGGGCTGATTCACTTCGCGCCGCCGCGCCAGGCTCTCCATCACCTCGTCCATCGTCGCCACCCGATGTTCGTCCATCTGCTCCACCGCCTCCTGCGGCACCAGATAGCCGACCACAGCCGAGTTCTTCAAAATCGCCACCGGTTTGCCGCCCGCGCGTTCCAGAACCTTGTGCGGTTCGCGCAACTCGGTGATCGTGGCAATATGGTTGGTCAGCAGGCGGGTCATGGCTTTCTCCGGAATGTGCATTGCAATGTATAATACGTTCTACAAAATTTCAATCCCACCTCCCGCTTGTCCGAT
>JAOXSD010000105.1 GCA_025800205.1 Silicimonas sp.
GGACGTGCAGTCCCGTTTCGCCCGTGGCCGCCCGGATACGAATATTGCGCACCACCTCGCCCGGCTGCGGGCGGCGGAGCTGGCAACGGCGGTTCGGTTCCAGTTCGGTGATTGCGCCCGGCACCGCATCGGGCTCGGGGGAATAACCACTGGCCAGCACCTCGATGCTGAGCGGGCTGTGATCCGGGGTGGCCACCTCGCCGGGCCACATACGCCAGCCAAAATCGCTGACAAACCGCGTCGCATCGTCCTTGCGGCGTTCTGCGAGCGGCGATTGAACCTTGAAGGCCTGGGCCGCCTGTGACGCCGATTGCGGGCGCTCAGCCTCTTCCGCGGCCTCCTTGGCCAGAATTTCGCGCCGCTGTTGCCATTCGGGCAGCATGTACCAGACGAAAGCGCCGGCACCGGCGATCACCACGGCCAATACAGATAGCCCCTGAAGCATCAGCGGCGTCAGACCACCACGCCTTTCGGGCTTGGGTTTTCTTTCCCGGCGCGGCGCGGCAGGTTTCGGTGTCACCGGCCGCGCGCCCTTCTTGGCCTCGATCCGGCGCAGCCGGTCGGCGAAATCGTTCTGGTTCTTGTCCAAGGGCTATCCCTGCCACGTATTTGTAACCTGAGTTAAAAACGCGGAATGTGGCGAGAATATTGAAAGTCGCGGGAAAAACCGAGGCTTATGAAAAAGCGTCGGGCTTGGCTTCGCGGGCCATGTGGTCGAGCACGGCATTGACGAATTTCGGCTCGCGGCCTTCGGGAAAGAACGCCTTCGCCACGTCGACGAATTCGGTGATCACCACCTTGGGGGGCGCCTTGCCTTCCACCAGTTCGGCGCCTGCCGCACGGAAGAGCGCGCGCAAGGTCGGGTCGATCCGGTCGATCGGCCATTTCGCCACCAGCGCCCGGTCAGTCATCTGGTCGACCTTCGCCTGCCAGTTCACCGCGTCATCGACGATCTTGCGAAAGAGCTTCACATCGCCCTCGGCCAGTTCATCGCCATCGACCTCGGCGCCGAACCGGTAATCCTCGAATTCCTTCTGCACCGCAGGGGCCGCCTGCCCCGCCGCTTCCATCTGAAAGAGCGCCTGAACGGCATAGAGCCGCGCGGCGCTGCGCATCTGCTTTGCATCACTCATGACTGGCCTGCGAATTTGCGGGTGAG
>JAOXSD010000108.1 GCA_025800205.1 Silicimonas sp.
TCGTGGTTCTGGATGTAATCGGCGTAATCGGCGTATTTCTGGCTGCCATCGTCGTTGACGAAACCGGGCAGGCCGAGCCTTGCGCCGAGATCGCAAAGCACGGATTGGAAGCCGCGCACATTGCGGTCGGGTTCGACCACCGGCCAGCGGATCGCATCCGCCGCCGCCTCGGCCTCGCAGATCGGACGGTCCAAGAGCGAGATGCAATCATGCCGTTCCAGATAGGTGGTGTCGGGCAGGATCAGGTCGGCATAGGCGACCATTTCCGAGGAATAGGCATCGGAATAGATGATATGCGGGATGACATAATCGCCGTTTTCATCCTCGTCGGTGAGCATCTTCATGACACCGGTCGTGTTCATCGACGAGTTCCACGACATGTTCGCCATATACATGAAGAGCGTGTCGATCTTGTAGGGATCGCCGGCATGGGCGTTCGAGATCACCATATGCATCAGCCCATGGGCGGACATGGGGTTTTCCCATGAAAACGCCTTGTCGATGCGCTTAGGTGTGCCGTTTTCGTCGATCAGCAGATCGTCGGGACCGTGCAGGAAGCCGAGATGGGGCCCGTCGAGCGGTTTACCAGGGGTGACGCCTGCGTGCGGTTTGGGGTGGATGGTCGAAGGTTTCGGATAGGGCGGTTTGAAACGGAAACCGCCGGGGACTTCGACCGTGCCGAGGATGATTTGCAAGATGTGCAGGGCGCGGCAGGTTTGGAAGCCGTTGGAATGGGCCGAGATGCCGCGCATGGCGTGGAAGCTGACCGGGCGGCCGATCATCTTCGCGTGTTTGTCGCCGCGGAAGTCGGTCCATTCGCGGTCAAGCTCGATGCCCTCGTCGAAGGCGACCCGGGCGATGTCACCGGCGATGGCGCGGATGCGGTCGGCGGGGATGCCGATTTGCGGGGCGACGGTTTCGGGCGCGTAGGTCTCGGCGAGGTA
>JAOXSD010000114.1 GCA_025800205.1 Silicimonas sp.
CAGGGTGTCCTGTGGTCGCCTTCCTATTTCGCTGGCAGTTGCGGCGGCGCTCCGCTGTCCGTCATTGCCGAATACGTCAAAAGTCAAAGAGAGGCCGCGCTTCCTCCCCGCCCTAAAGGACGGGGTATCCGCGCGGGCTACCGATGAAGGTGGATTGGGACTGGCTAAACTGGACGTTTGGACCCGACTTTCGCAACGGTTTTGCGCTCTATTTAGGGCCGCTTGTAATCTATCGCGCCCGATGCTTCAGGCTATTGACCACCTTCACCGTGGAGAAGAGGAACGTGGACGGATGACCGCGCCAACTTACAACGGCCAGATCGTACCATGGACAACGCCATGGACCTGTGAAGATGCGGATTATCATCTCGAAAAACTGCACTATGCACCCGGCCTACCCTCAGTCTGTCAGAAAGACGCCCCGGGCACGGGCAAGCCAATATTCGGAAGCGCGCATTACCAGCGCCAAAGGCAGGCAATCATCCATGGTCGATGCGATGTTTGCGGAAAGCTGATCCGGCCCGGCCAGGCCCGTGTTTTGCTGCACCCTGGTAACGTGCTGAAAGGAACCAACGAGATCGGCCATGTCATGGCGCCCTCCCATCGGCAGTGCGCGCAGGATGCGGCCAGGGCCTGCCCTTGGATCGTATCTGAGATCAACGCCGGTCGCCTCGTCGTCACGGTCGTGCGGAAATGGCGGGTGTCCATCGCGATACTGGACCCCGACATCGTAGAGGCGGAGACCGGCGCGCGAAGACAAGCCTTCGGCCACGCAAAGCTGATCGTGGATAAGTCGCTGAAGCGTGACGCCGAATGGCTTATGAGGGAAATCGCATGACCCACCCGCTTCTCCCCGTTTCCTTCAAGCCGTCGAACTCAAAGGCGGTGGTCGGGGTGTGCCCGGCGACGATCTACAAGCTGGTCAACGAGGGAAAGCTGCGACTCTACAAGCACGGCACCGCCAGCCTGATCCTGAGCGAGGATTGGATCAAATACGTGAGAAGCCTGGGGGACCAGTTGGGGGACTGAGCGCCCGTATCTGGAAAAATCGTTTAATATCAATGCTGATTGGTGCCCGAGGAGAGACTCGAACTCTCACGATGTTGCCATCGGGGGATTTTGAATCCCCTGCGTCTACCATTCCGCCACTCGGGCGCACCAGGGCCTCAGATAGGCCATTCGCCGCCCCGGGTGCAAGCGCCAACTTGTGCCGCCACCGTGGCTTTTGGGACGCAGTGCCATGGTTTGGCCACATTGCTCTTGCCGAGACCACCATTCTGACCGATCCTCCGTGCGCTGGGGTAACGCGTATTAGGAGTGTGTGGTGTTCAAATTTGTTCTGGCAAGCGCTGTGGCGCTGCTCTCTACCCCTGTGTCTGCCGCCAGCTATGTCTTCGACCTGCAATTCATGTCCGACAATGTGAAGGAATTGCACGTCGGCTATGACCGCCGGGCCAATTGCCACCATGGCCGCGCCTGCTATCCCACGGATTTCCGCCTCAAGACCGGCTTCTTCGCCGATCTGAACCCAGGCGACCGGGTGACCGGCCGCTTTGACAGCGATACCGGCCTGGCGTCCATTGCCGGATGGTCCGTGCCCGGCGATCTGATCTCCGCCACCGGCCCCCGTGCGATGTTCGAAGATCTCGCCTCCGCCAACCTGGTGCGGTTCAACGACCTGAATGTGACCGTGGAAGGCGAAGGGCCGGCCGGCGCCAACTACACCGGCTATTGCGACCCGGACAACCCGATGCCCGGCCTGCCCGCGGGCTATTGCGGCTTCTTCGGCTATGAGGCCCATTTCGCGGTCAAAGGCATCTCGGAAGTGCCGCTGCCCGCAGGCGCGCTTCTGCTGATCTCGGGCCTGGGTGCCCTTGCCGCGACGCGCAAACGCCGCGGCTGATCTCAGCCTTTCGCCTTTGCCTTGGCCGCCAGATCGCGGGCCACGGCAAAGGCCCCCTGCACCCGATCCTTGGTCTTCGCCCAGTCGCGGCGCACGACGATCTTGTTGTCGCGCACCTTGGCCAGACCGCGCTGATCCTCGATAAAGGCCACAAGCCCCGCAGGATTGGCAAATTTGTCCCCGTGAAACTGGATCGTCGCCCCCTTGGGCCCGGTGTCGAGCCGCCCGATCCCCGCCTTCTTGCATTCCGCCTTGATGCGGACCACCAGCAACAGCGTGTTGACCTCGCGCGGCAGCTTGCCGAACCGGTCGATCAATTCGGCCGCGAACCCTTCGAGTTCCACCTTGGTGGTCAGGGACGACAGGCGCCGGTAGAGCCCGAGGCGCACATCCAGATCGGGCACGTAGTCCTCCGGGATCAGCACCGGCACGCCGAGATTGATCTGCGGCGCCCATTGGTCATCCGCCGCACTCAGCCCGTCCATCTCGCCCGATTTGATCTTGGCAATCGCCTCTTCCAGCATCGATTGATAAAGCTCGTATCCCACCTCGCGGATATGGCCCGATTGCTCCTCGCCCAGAAGGTTGCCTGCGCCGCGAATGTCCAGATCCTGGCTCGCCAGCGTGAAGCCCGCGCCCAGCGAATCGAGCGTGCCCAGCACCCGCAGCCGCTTTTCCGCCTGGGGCGTCAGCTTCAACCGGGGCCGCGTGGTGAGGTAAGCATAGGCCCGCGCCTTCGAGCGCCCGACGCGACCCCGGATCTGGTAAAGCTGCGCCAGCCCGAACATGTCGGCACGGTGCACGATCATCGTGTTGGCCGTGGGAATGTCGAGACCGGATTCAACGATGGTCGTGGCCAGAAGCACGTCGAACTTGCCGTCATAAAAGGCGTTCATCTTGTCATCGAGCTGTCCCGCCGCCATCTGGCCATGGGCCACCACGAAGCTGACTTCGGGCACCTGGTCGCGCAGCCATTCCTCGATCTCCGGCAGGTCGCTGATTCGGGGGACCACAAAGAAACTCTGCCCGCCGCGATAATGCTCGCGCAACAGCGCCTCGCGCAGGGTCACCGTGTCGAATTCGCTGACATAGGTGCGGATCGCCAGCCGGTCGACCGGCGGCGTGCCGATGACCGACAGATCCCGCACGCCGGTCAGCGACAATTGCAGGGTGCGCGGGATCGGCGTCGCGGTCAGGGTCAGCACATGGATGTCCGAGCGCAGCTGTTTCAGCCGCTCCTTGTGCCCGACGCCGAAATGCTGTTCCTCGTCGACGATCAAGAGGCCAAGGTTCTGGAATTTCACCGATTTGGCCAGCACCGCATGGGTGCCGATGACAATGTCGACGGTGCCCCGCGCGAGACCCTCGCGGGTCTTCTCCGCCTCCTTGGCCGAAACGAAACGGGACAGCTGGCGGATCTCGACCGGAAACCCCCGGAAGCGTTCCTTGAAACTCGCCGCATGCTGGCGCGCCAGAAGCGTTGTCGGCGCGATCACCGCCACCTGCACGCCGGACATGGCGGCAACGAAGGCCGCGCGCATCGCCACCTCGGTTTTGCCGAAGCCCACATCGCCGCAGACCAGCCGGTCCATCGGGGTGCCCGCGCTCAGATCCTCCACCGCCTCGCCGATGGCTTTCAACTGATCATCGGTTTCCTGATAGGGGAACCGCGCCGAAAACGCGTCCCACATCCCGTCCGGCGGCACCAGCACCGGCGCCTTGCGCAGATGCCGTTCGGCGGCGATGCGGATCAGCTGTTCCGCCACCTCGCGGATCCGTTCCTTGAGGCGCGCCTTCTTCGCCTGCCAGGCGCCGCCCCCCAGCCGGTCCAGCAACCCTTCCTCGTGGCCATAACGGCTCAGAAGCTCGATGTTTTCCACCGGCAGGAACAGCCGGTCGCCGCCGGCATATTCCAGATGGATACATTCATGGGGGGCGCCCAGCGCCTCGACCACTTCGAGCCCCATGTAGCGCCCGACCCCGTGATCCACATGGACAATCAGATCGCCGGGGCTGAGCGATTGGGTCTCGGTCAGGAAATTCTCGGCCCGGCGCTTCTTCTTCGGCTGCCGGATCAACCGGTCGCCCAGCACATCCTGTTCGGAAATGACCGTCAGGCCCGCCTTGCCCTCGAACCCGTGTTCCAGCGCCCAGACGGAAAGGAAAATGCCCCGCGCACCCTCGCCCACGTCGCGGAAATCGCGGATCTCGGTGGCGCCCGCGATCTCCTGATCCTCGATAAGACCGGCCAGACGCTCCCGCGCCCCTTCCGAATAGGACGCAACGATCACCGGCCCCTCGGACGCCTTGGCGCGCATATGGTCGGCCAGCGCGCCAAAGAGCGACACGCTTTCCTGCTGGCGTTCGGGGGCGAAATCCCGACCGATCCGGCCGCCCGCATCGATCACCCCCGGTCCCGGCGGCTGCGGCAGCGCGGCGAATTGCAACACCCGGTGGTCGGCAATGGCCCGATCCCAGGCCGCGCCATCAAAGTAAAGCTGGTCGGGCGGCGCGGGCTTGTAGACCGAATCCACCCGGCCCTTCGCACTCATCGCCTCGCGGCGCGCGTCATACTGATCCTCGATCGTCTCCCAGCGCGACAGGCGCATCGCCGCGTTCTGATCCTCCAGGGTGATGCTCGCCCCCGGCAGATAATCGAACAATGTTTCAAGCTCCGCGTGAAAGAACGGCAGCCAATGTTCGATGCCGGCATGTTTGCGCCCGGCACTGACCGCCTCGTAAAGCGGATCGTCAGTGCCAGCCGCGCCGAATTCCAGCCGGTAGTTCTGGCGAAAACGGGTGATGGCGGCCTCATCAAGGATCACCTCGGAGACGGGCGAGAGCTCCACCCGCTCGAGCTTTTCGGTCGTGCGCTGGGTCGTGACATCGAAACGCCGCGCGCCATCCAGCACATCGCCAAAGAAATCGAGCCGCACCGGGCCGCCATCCCCGGGCGGAAAAATGTCGATGATCCCGCCCCGGATCGCATAATCCCCGGGCTCGGTCACCGTGGGGGCCTGAACAAAGCCCATGCGCACCAGAAAATCGCGCAGCCCCGCCTCATCCACCCGGTCGCCCACGCGCGCAACGAAACTCGCCGCCTGCAACACCGCGCGGGCGGGCACATATTGGGTCGCCGCATTGAGCGTGGTCAGCAGGACGAAGCGGCGCGGCGCCCCATGCAAGAGGCCCGCCAGCGTCGCCATGCGGGCGGCCGAGATATCGGCATTGGGCGAGACCCGATCATAAGGCAGGCAATCCCAGCCGGGAAAGCGCAGCACGGGCACATCGGGCGCAAAGAACGCCAACGCCTCCCCCATGGCCGCCATCGCCTTGTCGTCGCGCGCCACATGGACCACCACCGGGGTCTTTTCCAGTTCCTTCAGAACCAGCGTGGCATCGAAGCCTTCGGGCGCGCCCGAGACGGTGACATGGGAGGTCTGTGACATGGGCTCGGGGGTAACCAATCCACCCCCGGTGTCAACGGGCGATGCGGCTCAGAACCCGCCGAACGGGCCCGTGGAAAGGTTCACATACATCCCGTACATGGCAGTGACGAAAATCGACACGGCGCCGATGGACTGGGTCACGAGGCGATGACGGGCCAGCACCCCGATCAGCTCCGCCCCGCCCCGGGGCGTTTCCCGCAGCTTGCGCGCCACCCGCAAGGTCAGAAGCGCGAGCAGCGCAAAGGGGGCCAGCAGCAGAAACAGCGCCTTGGCAAATTCGATGTGATAGGCAAAGGCCGCGAGGGCCAGCGCGGTCATGAAGGCCGATCCGAAGAGCGCGATCAGCACCCCCGCCACCTCGGCGATATGGAGCATCCGGTTGATGCTGACCCGCACATGGTCTTCGAGATCCTGCATCGCGCTTTCGGGCCGCCCCCGCTTCGCCCGCAAAACGGAATCATAGGGCACGCCCAGCACCCAGTGGCTCACGGTCGACCAGAACACGGCCAGGCCGATCCAATACCACAGGTTCGAGAAGGATCGCATGTCGATCACTTCAAAGACGGAATCATACCAATCCAACGAAATCGCGCCCCAAGTTTCACGTCGGCAGACCCTAGGCAAAGCCGCAGCTCTTGACCAGACTTGGCCACAAAGCTACCGCAATTGTCAGGCGAGATTGCAACAAAGGCTTCAACCCATGTCCATCGGTTCTTTTCCAGCAACACGGTTCCGCAGAGCGAAATCCTCGCCCGCCCTCCGGCGACTCGTGCGCGAGACCGCGCTCTCCACCGATGACCTGATCTGGCCGATCTTCATCCGCGCAGGCGACGACGACGAAACCCCGGTGCCCTCGATGCCCGGCGTCTCCCGGCTGACCATCGACCGCGCGGTCAAGGCCGCCCGCGACGCCGCCGATCTGGGCATCCCGGCGATCTGCCTCTTTCCCTATATCGACACTGCGCTGAAGACCGAGACCTGCGACGAGGCCTGGAGCCCCGACAACCTCACGAACCGCGCCACCCGCGCCATCAAGGCGGCGGTGCCCGAAATTGCGGTGATGACCGATATCGCCCTCGACCCCTACAACATCAATGGCCATGACGGCATCGTCCGCGACGGCGTGATCGTGAATGACGAAAGCGTCGAGGCGCTGGTCAAGATGGCCCTGGCCCAGGCCGATGCGGGCGCCGACATCCTCGGCCCCTCGGACATGATGGACGGCCGGATCGGCGCCATGCGCGCCGCCCTCGAAGCGGCCGGACACAGCAATGTCTGCATCCTCTCCTATGCGGCGAAATATGCCTCCGCCTTCTATGGCCCGTTCCGCGATGCGGTCGGCGCCTCGGGCCTGCTGACCGGCGACAAGAACACCTATCAGATGGACCCGGCCAATTCCGACGAGGCCATGCGCCTGATCGACCGGGATCTGCGCGAAGGCGCCGACATGGTGATGGTCAAACCCGGCATGCCCTATCTCGACATCTGCCAGCGCGCCTCGACCGAGTTCGGCGCCCCGGTCTTTGCCTATCAGGTCTCCGGCGAATACGCGATGATCCGGGCGGCGGCCGACAACGGCTGGGTCGACGGGCCGCGGATCATGGTCGAAAGCCTGATGGCCTTCAAACGGGCCGGTTGCGCGGGCATCCTGACCTATTTCGCCCCCGATGTGGCCCGCGCGCTGGCCTAGGACAGACCCATGACCGACGCCCCATTCCTGACCCTCACCAAAGGACGCACCACGCTCGATCTCTGGCCCCTGGGCGCCCGGATCAACCGGATCACCTTTGCAGGGTCCGACAGCCTCGTTGACGGCGCCGCCTCGGAAGCCGAGGCCCTGGGCGCCAAACTCAACCACGGCTCGCTCTGCGGCCCGGTCGCCAACCGGATCGCGGGCGGCACCGCTGCCATTGCCGGGCGCGATTTCGCGTTCGAGCGCAATGAGAACGGCAGAACCACACTCCATTCCGGCGCCAAAAGCACCCGCAGCGCCCGGTTCGAGGTGGTCGAGGCCGGGGACGACCACGCACGTCTTGCCCTCGACATCGCCCATATGGCCGATGACTTTCCCGGCAACCGGCGGATCGAGCTGACCTGCCAGCTTCATGATACGGGCTTCGATCTCAGCTACCGCGCCACCAGCGACGCCCCCAGTCTGATGAACCTCGCCTGGCACCCCTACTGGACCCTGGGCCGGGACCGCGCCGCCCTCGCATTGCAGATCTTCAGCGACCGCTACCTCCCCGTGGATGACGACAAGACCCCCACCGGCGAGATCGCGGATGTGACCGGCACCGCTTTCGATCTGCGCACGCTCACACGACCCGGCGCCGGGATCGATCACAATTACTGTCTGGATCCCGGGAGCGAGATGCGCCCCGCCGCCCGCCTCGCCTCAGACACATTGATGCTCGACATCGACACCACCGCGCCCGGCGTACAGATCTTCACCGGCAAACCCCTCGGCATCGCCATCGAGCCGCAACACTGGCCCGATGCGCCCCATCACGCTCATTTCCCCTCGATCCTGCTGACCCCCGACGCGCCCTACACCCAACAGAGCCGCTACCGCTTCACCGCCCGCTGAGCCGCGCCCTGACCACAAATCCCTTGCCCTCTGCCCCGTCACCGGCGATAGACCTCCCATGTTGAAAACCCGGATCATCCCCTGTCTCGATGTGGCCGAGGGCCGCGTGGTCAAAGGTGTCAATTTCGTCGATCTGATCGATGCGGGCGACCCGGTGGAGGCGGCCATCGCCTATGATGCGGCGGGTGCCGACGAGCTGTGTTTTCTCGACATCAAAGCGACCCATGAAAACCGCGGCACCATGTATGATCTGGCCCGGCGCACCGCGGAACATTGCTTCATGCCCCTGACCGTGGGCGGCGGCGTGCGCACCCCCGAGGACGTGCGCGCCCTGCTGCTTGCCGGCGCCGACAAGGTCTCCTTCAACTCCGCCGCCGTGGCCGATCCCGATGTGGTGGCCCGCGCCGCCGACCGTTTCGGCTCCCAATGCATCGTGGTGGCGATCGACGCCAAGACCGTGGCTCCGGGCAAGTGGGAAATCTTCACCCATGGCGGGCGCCGCGAAACCGGCATCGATGCGCTCGAATTTGCCCGCACGGTCGAGGCCAAAGGTGCCGGCGAGATCCTCCTGACCTCGATGGACCGGGACGGCACCCGCGCAGGCTTCAACCTCGATCTGACCCGCGCAATTTCCGATGCGGCGTCGATCCCGGTGATCGCCTCGGGCGGCGTCGGCACCCTCGATCACCTGGTCGAAGGCGTGACCAAGGGCGGCGCCAGCGCGGTGCTGGCCGCCTCGATCTTCCATTTCGGCGAATTCACCATCGGCGAGGCAAAGGCGCATATGGCCAAGGCCGGCATTCCGGTGCGCCTGTCATGAGCGATGTGCTGAAAGAACTGGCCGCCGTGATCGAGGCCCGCAAGGGCGCCGATCCCGACACTTCCTGGACCGCGAAACTGCTCGCCAAGGGGCCCGAAAAGGCGGCCGAGAAATTCGGCGAAGAGGCCATCGAGGCGGTGATCGAAGCGGTCAAGGGCGACCGCGACCGGCTCAGCCAGGAAGCCGCCGACGTGCTCTATCACCTGCTGGTGATGCTGGCCGCCCGCGACGTGGCCTTCGAAGACGTGCTCGACGTGCTGGCCGCCCGCCAGGGCCTCTCCGGCATTGCCGAAAAAGCCGCCCGCAAAGACTGACCCCGCCGCACTGTCTCACACCGCGCCTGCCCCTGCCACTGCCCCGGCAAGGGCGCCAACACCCGGCCCGCTTTCGACAAATCGCGGCAACACTAGAGGCCACGCCGCCTTGCCCCCCCGGCCGGGCGCCGCCTTCAACCTCCGCATCGTGATGACCGACAGAGGCCTCATGGTCCGTGCCACCGGAACGCCCGCAGGCACCACCCCTCGCGCACCGGGTCCTTGGCTCAGAACAATTCCACGTCGTTGGCGGCCTGCTCCACCGGTTTCTCCAGCACCGGCGCCTCTTCGACAAAGCGCATCTTGGCAATATGGGTCTTGGGCCAGTAGCGCAGCCGCCGCGCCTGGGTGCCGCCCAGGCTTTCCGCATCGCAGGGAATGCTCTCGTTCAGCAGATACTTGCGACCGAATTCCGCATTGCGCAGCCCGATGTCGGTCCGCCCCGACAGCATCGAGGAGCCGCCGAATAGCTTGGCGCGCAGACGCGGCCGCTCGGCGCCGTGGCGCATCATCTCGTTGATCAGCCGGTCCATCGCCACCGCCCCGGACGAGGTCTGGGCGCCTTCGGTTTGCGCATCCGGCAACAGCAGATGGTTCATGCCGCCCACTTCGGCCACCGGATCCCACAGGCAGATCGAGATGCAGGAACCCAGAATGGTCGAGATCACCATGTCATGGTCGCGACCGACGGCAATTTCGCCTTGCGTGATGTAAAGGGAACTCATGCAATCTTTTCCTGCTCTTGCCGCACCACACTCTTGAGGATCGCGGGGCCGATTTTCTTCAGACTGGCCACTTCTGCAGCCGCGCCAATCGTCCGCGCCGCCTTCGGCATGCCGTCGACAACGCAAGAAGCGGCATCCTGGGCAATCGTATGTGCCCCGGCCTGGCGCATTTTCAGCATCGGCTCCGCCCCGTCACGCCCCATGCCGGTCAGCATGACCCCGGTGATCCGCTTGCCATGGTAGACCGCAGAGGAAAACAAAACATTGACCGAGGGGATATAAAGCTCCTTGCCCTCGTCGCGCACCAGCCTGGTGATGAAGGGCGCACGGCGCTGATCCAGCACCGCGTGAAACTCCCCGCCCGGCGCAAGCTGCACCATGCCCTGACGCAACTCGCCACCGTCGCGCGCCAGCGACACATCGGGCGCCGCATGGCGGTCGAGCCGGTCGGCAAAGCTTTCGAGAAACGGCGCCGGCATGTGCTGGGCAATCAGGGTGGGCGGACAATCCTTCGGAAAATGCGAGATCACCGTCATCAGCGCCTCCACCCCGCCGGTGGACGACCCGATCACCACAGCGCGGCCATTCCAGTTGAGACGCGGCGCCGCGGCAGTGGCGGCCGGCCGCGGGGCGTTTTGCAGCGCCCGCCCCCGGGTGTTGCTGCCCGCCGCCGCCAGCACCAGCTCATCCAGCCCCACCGGCGTCTCCCCCTTGGTGAGACGGCCCAGATCGACGCAGTCGAAGGCGCCCAATTCCAGCGCCCGCACCGCTTCGGTGCTTTTCTCCGTGGTGCGGGTGGAGACCATGATCACCGGCATCGGCCGCAGCCGCATGACCTTTTCCAGAAAGGACAATCCGTCCATCCGCGGCATCACCACATCCAGTGTGATCACATCCGGATCCAGCGCCCGGATCATCTCGCGCGCCTCATAGGGATCACCCGCCTCCCCGACCACTTCGATCCCCGGGGAACGGGCCAGAAGGGCGCGGATCATCGCCCGGATGGTCTTGGTATCATCTACGATGACGACCCGAACGGGCCGATTGGGGCTGCTGTCTGCCATAGGTGCCTGTGCCGACGTGAAAATTCCGGAATGACACCTGACAGGTCCGATTTAACGAATGGTTGAAACCACCCCTCCGATTCACGCTTCCATCGGAAAAGTCAGATAAAGTCCTTCACAGCAGACCTCCGCATCCTGGCCCAGATGGAACATCGTGTAGGTCAGCCCGGTTTCGCGCAGCCGTCGCACGCCCGAATGAGACAGAAGCATCGCCGCCTCGCGGGTTTCGGCCAGGCCGCTCGTCTCGTCAGCGGTGATCTGCTGGCGCGGCGACACTGCGATTTCGCCAAGATTGCCAAGCGCGCCCTTGGCGATCACCACCGGGTTGCTGTCGGTCTTGGTGTTCAGCACATGGGAATCGAGCCGGATCCGCTTGATCCACAGGATCGGCCGGTAGGCGCCCGAGCGGGTCAGCACCTTGTCGCCCTTGCGCAGGGCAATCGAATGGACGTCGCCGAAATCGGTGCGCACCCGGGTCATCGGTGCCAGCCCGGGCAGCGGCCAGCGGCTCTGATCTTCCGCTGCGGGCCGACTTGTGATGCCGGGACGCATCTCGACCACATTGGCGGTCCTTGCCGCTTTCGGCCGTTCCGTCCCCGGGATCGCCCCGGGGGCACGGGCCGCGGCCGGTCGGGCCCCTGATCTGGCCGCAACAGCGGAGGCTTTGGCGGAAGCCGCGGGGGTCGTCTCTGCCGGGCGTTCTGCCGCGGCATGAAGCGCATCCTGTTTGCGTTCGACCGCGCGTGTCATGGCGCGCGCGAGACGGTCTGCCAGATCCATTTCCGGTTTCGTGGGTACACTCATTACAACCTCAGCACTTTTTAACACACGACAGACCAACCGGACCTGCCAGGGACGAGGAGCCTTGCCGAAATATGGCGCCGCACCTCAGGATTTCCGGCACACACCCGGATCACTCACACATCACATTTCACTCAACCGATCCGGTCAAGCAACGGGCCACCGGAACGCCAACCCTGCCCTGATCTCGCAGATCCGCTGGGCAGCAAGGTGGCCACAAGACTAGCAGAAAATGATGATTTTCGGAATTGCTGCCACAGAACTTAACAAATCCTAAAGAGCGGCGTTTCCATTCGGGGGACGATCAACCGGTTCTCTGGGATCAGCGCTGGGAGCCGCCAGGAAAACAACGGGGTGATGTTTCCCATGCGGCAACAACGATAGTCACCATAAGGGCACATGTCTGACGGTTCAGGCCAAAAAACCTACCCTTGTCAAACGCAGCAACACTCTGTTTCCTGTCCGGTCTCCACAGGACACCACCGATCACGCCGTCGCAGCGGGCCGCCCCGCCGGGCTTGCGACCCCACAGGTGTCCCACCTGCAGCCCCGGATGCGGGTCTCAGATCGGAGTCGGCGCGCGCCCTGGTGAACTTGGCGCCGAGCCCTGATAGGTACCGATGACTCGGCCATTTCTTTCCCGGTTTCGCGAAGGTTCTGCACGGATTTCCGGCATTTCTGACGCAATCGCGCAACAATTCCCCGACTGAAAAGTGACGTTCCGTGAATAAAACGTGAAAAAAACTCCCCATTGTCACGGGAGAGATTGATCTCCACCCGCAAGTCGTAGAAGCTTAGCTTATAGGTACTGCGAGTGGGTACTTATGCAGGCGCAGAAGCGCTGTGTTTTTGGGTGGTGATGATGGCGTGGGACGTCCTTGGGTCGTTTTTCTCTCCATCCCTCGGTTAACCCGAAAAGGTCGCGTTCAATCGCGTCCGCAAGGTTTTGATAACGTAGACCTTTTCAGAGAAGAGGCCGGTGCACCGTGAGGCGCCGGCCTTATTCTGTCGGGGGGCCGTAAAGATCCCGCGCGCGGGTCTCGAATGCCCGCACCACCCGTTGCATCGCCTCGTTGAAAAACACGCTGGCCGTGGTCTGCAAAAGCTTGTTGCGGAACTCGAAATCCACATGGAACTGCACTTTGCAGGCCCCCGGACCGGCATCTTCGAAGACCCAGTTCGACACCATCTTCCGGAACGGCCCGTCCAGATATTCCGTATCGATCCGATGGGCCTCCGGCGTCAGGGTCACCCGGCTGCCGAACCGTTCCCGAAACACCTTGAAGGAAATCACCAGATCCGCCAGCAGCACGATCTGCGCCCCCTCCTCCCGGGTCTCGCGAATGCGCGCGGCGGCCGTCCAGGGCAAAAACTCCGGATATCGGGCCACATCCGCCACCAGATCGTACATTTGCTGAGCGCTGTAAGGCAGGTCGCGGGTTTCGGAATGGGTCGGCATGGCTTTGGTCTGGCTCTTGGTCCCCGGTTACGTGTAAGCACGGGGCGCAAGGGTCAAGAGGGAAAGACGCCGTGACACAAGCTTATGTGATCGACAAGATGATTTCGGCCAAGGCGATTGATGCCCGGATCGAGGAATTGTGCCGGGAGATCAAGTCCGCCTTTGCCTCGACCGAGAAGCTGATCGTGGTCGGTCTGTTGCGCGGCTCTTTCGTCTTCATCGCCGATCTGGTGCGCGAGCTCGACATGAATGTGGAGGTGGATTTTCTCGAAACCTCCTCCTATGGGGATTCCATGCAATCTTCCCGGGAAGTGCGCATTCTCAAGGACTTGCGCGGCGAAATCGAAGGCCAGGACGTGCTGGTGGTGGAAGACATCGTCGACACCGGCCACACGCTCTCCCATGTGCTGCAGCTGCTGCGCTCGCGCAAACCGCGCAAGCTGGAAACCATCGCCTTGCTGGACAAACCCTCGCGCCGCGAAACCGACATTCGCGCCACCTGGACGGGCTTTGAGATCCCCGATGAGTTCGTCGTCGGCTATGGCATTGATTACGCTCAAAGAAACCGCAACCTGCCCTTTATCGGATGCGTGCGCTTTCCGGAGGCAGAGGCCGGCTGAGGCCTTCGGGCCACAGGCTTGGCAACACTTTATTTGCATTTTCCACGTATCGTGGACCCTGTTGGGGGAGTGTCTAAGGTGAGCCTCGGGTGGGGCTGCGGAGATGACCGTTGCGTTCACCTGTCTGGATCTTTTTTGTCCTCTGTCTTGCCACCCCGGCTTTGGGGGAGGCTTCGCTGCCCCTTCCTTCCCGTCCCGGCCTTTCGGCCCCTGACGCTGCGCCCTCGGGCGGGTTCCGCCTGGGCGGCGCCCTCTCCAAAGCCACCGTTGCCCCCGCCACCGCAGCACCGGCCCCGGCGCCGACGCGGTTGCGCCTTTCGGTGCCGCAGCTGATCCGGGAAACCGGCAAGACCCTGCAACGCACCACTTTCGGCGGCATCAGCCTCTATTTCGGCGAAGCCTGGGACCAGGGCGAAGACGTGTTTCAACTGGGCACGGCGCTCACCCGCGGCCAATCCACCGCCGGCATTTCCCTGACCTATACCGACAGCGACCGGGCGGTGACCGCCTCGGAACTCTATTTCGACTATGCGGTGACCGACCGGTTCAGCGTCGGTGTCTCGGGCATTTTCAACGAAGATGTCACCTCCGGCGACGACCAGGTGCCGCAGCTTGGCCTCAGCGCGGCGCTGAACGCCGCCAATGGCACCTATCTGCAAGGGGGCATTGCCGACAGCCGCGACACCGAACCGGTCTTCGGCGTGGCGATCGGCCTGCGATTCTAGCCCCTACTGAATTTTTCGTGATCTGACAGGCGCGGGGCTTCTGTGCTTAGCTTAACGGGACCGGCCTTACCGGTCACAGCAACCGACAACAGGGAGCCAAGAATGACACGACACTTCACCCTGGCGCTGACCTGCGCCGCGCTGGCCGTGGGCGGCATGGCCCAGGCGGGCGGCCACGAGGGCAACCCGGCCGTCAAGGCCCGCAAGGCCCATATGCAGCTTTACGCCTTCAGTCTCGGAACCCTGGGCGGCATGGCCAAGGGCGCGGTGGAGTACGACGCCGCCGCCGCCAAGGCCGCTGCCGACAACCTGGCCAGCCTCGCCGCCCTGAACCAGATGGCCTATTGGGCGCCCGGCACCTCGATGGATGATCTCGGCGACCAGACCGAAGCCCTGCCCGCGATCTGGCAGGAGGGTTCGAAAGCCGCCGCCATTGGCGGGCAACTGGCCGAAGCCGCCGCCGCCCTTGCCGCGGTGGCCGGAGATGGCCAATCCGCCCTGGGCCCCGCACTCGGCCCGGTCGGCCAGGCCTGCGGCGCCTGCCACAAGGCCTATCGCAAACCCAAGTCCTGAGAGCAGGTCCAGACCATGCTGCGCGGTCTGATCTTCCTCAGCACCCTGGGCGCGCTCGCCCTGGGTGCTGCGCTCTGGTTCACCCGCCCCGAGCGGGTGGACCTGGCCAGCCTCGCCCTGCCTGAAGGGGATGCCGCCCGGGGCGAAACCGTGTTCTGGGCCGCGGGCTGCGCCTCCTGCCACAAGGCGAATGGCAGCGACACACCGCTCGTTCTGGCCGGAGGCCAGAGATTCGCCAGCGATTTCGGCACTTTCCTTGCCCCCAACATCTCTCCTGACCCGATCCACGGCATCGGCGAATGGACGGTCGAGGATTTCGCCAATGCGGTCTGGAAAGGCACCTCCCCCGAGGGCCGTCACTACTACCCGGCCTTTCCCTACACCAGCTATGCCCGGATGAGCCCCGGCGATCTTGCGGATCTCTGGGCCTTTTTCCAGACCCTGCCCCATTCCGACAGCCCCAGCCTGCCCCATGAGCTGGGCTTTCCCTTCAATATCCGAGCCAGTCTCGGCGGCTGGAAAATCCTCTTCGCCGGCGTCGGCTTCACCGGCCCTGCCCCCTCACCGCAGATCGAGCGGGGCCGCTATCTGGTCGAGGCCCTGGGCCATTGCGCCGAATGCCATACGGGGCGCAATCTTCTGGGCGGGCTCGACCGGGCCAATTGGCTGAAAGGGGCGCCGAATCCCTCCGGTCAGGGGCGCATTCCGGGCATCACGCCGGCGCAGCTCAAATGGTCCGAAACCGATATCGCCTATTACCTCGAAACCGGCTTCACGCCCGATTTCGACAGCGCCGGCGGCAAGATGGCCGATGTGATCTCGGGCCTCTCGCAACTGCCCCCGGAAGACCGCGCCGCCATCGCCGCCTATCTCAAGGCCCTGTAACCGCGCCAATTGCCCGGGCCCGCGCCGACGCTGCGGGCAAAAGAAAACGGCCCCCGAAACCGGAGACCGTTTCAAAAGCTCTATTCAGCCAGAAGCTTACGCAGCTTCCTTGATGAATTTCACCGCATCACCAAAGGTCTGGATGGTCTCGGCGGCATCATCGGGGATCTCGATCCCAAATTCTTCTTCAAAAGCCATCACCAGTTCGACGGTGTCCAGGCTGTCCGCGCCCAGGTCGTCGATGAACGAGGCGTTTTCCACAACCTTGTCCTCTTCCACGCCCAGATGCTCGACGACGATTTTGCGCGTGCGATCAGCGATGTCGCTCATAATGTTTCCTCGTGTGTTCCTCGGGTCTCTGTCCCGGATCTCATTGCCGCCCCGAGGGACGAAAAAAACCGGCCGAAGACAGGGCCCTCGGCAGGGATGGGCGCCGGATATACCAATTGATGCAGCATGGCAAACATATTGATAACGGCGCCCCTCGGCCTACAACATGGCCATTCCACCGTTCACATGCAACGTCGTGCCCGTCACGTAACCCGCCTCGGGGCTTGCAAGGTAAAGCACGCCGGCCGCGATCTCGTCAGCCTCGCCCATCCGGCCCGCAGGCACCTGGGTCAGAATGGCGCTTTTCTGGTCATCCGTCAGCTTTTCGGTCATCGCCGTGGTGATGAACCCAGGCGCGACCGCATTGACCGTGATGCCCCGGCTCGCCACCTCATAGGCAAGGCTCTTCGACATGCCGATCAGCCCGGCCTTGGAGGCGGCATAATTCGCCTGCCCCGGATTGCCGGTGGAGCCGACAACCGAGGAGATATTCACGATCCGCCCCCAGCGCGCCTTCATCATCCCGCGCATGACACCTTTCGACAGCAGCATCGCACTCTTAAGGTTCACCTGAAGCACCGCATCCCACTCGTCTTCCGACATCCGCATGAACAGATTGTCCCGGGTGATGCCCGCGTTGTTCACCAGAATATCGACGCTGCCCATGGCCTCGGCCGCCTGTTTCGGCAACTTCACCACAGCCGCCGAATCCGACAGGTTGCACGGCAATACATGCGCCCGTTCACCCAGTTCCCCGGCCAGTTCCTGCAAGGGTGCTTCCCGCGTCCCCGACAGCCCGACCGAGGCGCCCGCCCCATGCAGGGTCCGGGCAATTGCCGCCCCGATCCCGCCCGAGGCGCCCGTGACCAGCGCGTTCTTTCCCGTCAAATCAAACATGACCTCAATCCTCTCTTTTCAGCCCAGGCTCGCCACGGCATCGGTCACGCCAGCGGGCGCCCCCACCTGCCGGGTCTCGGCCTCTTTCGCGATCCGCCGGATCATGCCCGTCAACGCCTTGCCAGCGCCCACTTCCCAAAACGCGTCCACGCCCTGATCTGCCATCCAGGCCACCGAGGACGCCCAACGCACCCGGCCCGCGACCTGTTCGACCAGCAGCGCGCGGATCTCATCGGGATCACTCACCGCCTCGGCCCGCACATTGGCCACCACGGGCACCTTAGGCGCTGCAATCTCGACCGAGGCCAAAGCCTCCGCCATTTCCTCGGCCGCAGGCCCCATCAGCGCCGAATGAAACGGCGCCGACACCGGCAGCATCAGCGCCCGCTTCGCACCCTTCTCCTTGGCCAGGTCCACCGCCCGCGCCACAGCCTCCGCCGAGCCCGAAATCACGTTCTGCATCGGGTCGTTCTCATTGGCCAACTGGCACACGCCGTCGCCTGCCGCTTCCGCCGCCAAAGCCTCCACCGCCTCGACACCGAGGCCAAGCACAGCCGCCATCGCGCCTTCGCCCACCGGCACCGCGCGCTGCATCGCCTGCCCGCGCAACCGCAACAGCCGCGCCGTATCCGCCAGACCAAACGAGCCTGCCGCACACAGCGCCGAATATTCCCCCAGCGAATGCCCGGCGACGAAAGCGGCGCTCGACACATCGAACCCTTCCGCTTCCAGCGCGCGCATCGCTGCCATCGAAGTGGCCATCAGCGCCGGCTGGGCGTTCTGGGTCAGGGTCAGCGTCTCCGCATCCCCCTCCCAGATCAAAGACGACAGGCTTTCGCCCAGTGCCTCGTCCACCTCATCGAATACGGCGCGGGCGGCGGGATAGGCGTCCGCCAGATCCTTGCCCATGCCGATCGTCTGCGCCCCCTGCCCGGGGAATACCAGTGCCAGGCTCATCTCGCCCCTTTCCTTTTCTTTTCTTGTCCTTACGGCCTCAGGCCGTCACATCCACAACCACACGGCCCTTGACCTGACCGTTCAGAATATCCGCCCCCAGTTTCGGCAGATCGCCAAGCGTGGCGGGCTGCACCATCGCCTCAAGCTTGTCCATCGGCAGATCCTTGGCCACCCGTTCCCAGGCGCGCAGACGGTTTTCAAAGGGCTGCATCACCGAATCGATGCCGAGGAGGTTCACCCCGCGCAACAGGAAGGGAATGACCGTCGCGGGCAGACCCGCCCCACCGGCCAGACCCACAGCGGCAACAGACCCGCCATATTTCATCTGCCCCAGCACACGCGCCAGCATCGCACCGCCCACGGCATCGACACAGCCGGCCCAGGTCTCGGACTCCAGCGGACGCTTCACAGTCTCGGCCAGTTCCTCGCGCGCCACGATGCGGCTTGCCCCCAGTTCCTTCAGATAATCGCCGGTCTCCGGCCGGCCGGTCACACCGGCCACCTCATAGCCGAGATGCGCCAGAATCGCCGTCGCCACCGAACCGACGCCACCGGCGGCCCCGGTCACCAGAACCTCGCCCTTCTCCGGCGTCAGACCGTGATCTTCCAAAGCCATCACCGACAGCATCGCGGTAAAGCCAGCGGTCCCCACCGCCATCGCCTGGCGCGGCGTCAAACCTTCGGGCAAAGGCACCAGCCAATCGGCCTTCACCCGTGCCTTTTCCGCATAGCCGCCCCAATGGGCCTCGCCCACGCGCCAGCCGGTCAGGACCACCTTGTCGCCGGGAGCATAGCGCGGATCATCGGACGCCTCCACGGTCCCGGCGAAATCGATCCCCGGCACATGGGGGTAATTGCGCACCAACCCGCCGCCACCGGGCGAGAGACACAGACCATCCTTGTAATTCACCGTGGAATATTCGACCGCGACGGTCACATCGCCCGCAGGCAATTGCGCCTCATCAATCTCGCGCAGCTCCACAGATGTCTGCCCTTCGTCATTCTTCTCAACAATCAACGCCCGCATTGTGGCCCTTCTCCCTTTGACTGCTGCCCGGGAAGGCCGCGCGCGCATCAATCCGAAGATCCCGCATCCGCCCCTTCCCAAAACCATTCGCTGCCCTTATATTCATCCCGTTCCGGAAACGGAACTATGGACATAAACGCGCTCGTAATAAGCGGATCGGACCCGGGGGCGGTACCCGGCGGCTCCACCAAAACACCACTGGGGTGTCCTTCGTTTGAGGATATGCTCAGGTTCTGGGGGCCGAAATAGGATCGACGAACGTCTAAAGGGGTTAGCTTTGTCTCGGCTGGAAGCCACCGTTATCGGCGCATTCAAGCTAGTTGCAAACGACAACAAAGCTCCGGTTGCTCTCGCTGCGTAAGCAGTGCGAAAAGCCG
>JAOXSD010000115.1 GCA_025800205.1 Silicimonas sp.
CACCTCGACGGCGCGATTCATGCCGATGGTGAACACCTCTTCGACATCGTCGAGATTGGCATTGGTGCCGCCCTTATGGCTGATCGAATCGGCGTGTTTCAGATAGGGGCCATAGCGGCCGATATTGGACCAGATCATCACCCCGTCTTCGGGATGCGGCCCGATCTCGCGCGGCAGGCCCAGCAGTTTGAGCGCCTGTTCCAGGTCCACCTCTTCGGGGGGCCAGCCTTTGGGGATCGACTGGCGCGGCGGTTTGCGGTTGTTTTCTTCGGTCGCCTCGCCGCGCTGGACATAGGGGCCAAAGCGGCCTTTGAAGGCATAGATCTTGTCGCCCGCATCTTCGCCCAGGATCTTGCCTTCGGGCGGGATGGTGCTGGCCTCTTCCATGCCGGGGGGGCCGAAGGGGCGGGTATAGCGGCAGTCGGGATAGTTCGAACAGCCGATGAACGCACCACCCGAGCGCGCCGTGCGCATCGACAGACGCCCCGCGCCGCAATTGGGGCAGAGCCGCGGGTCGGTGCCTTCTTCGTTGGGCGGGAACAGGTGCGGCTCGAGCACCTCGTTGATCTTGTCCAGCACCTCGGTGATGCGCAGATCGGCGGTTTCGGCGATGGCGGCGGAAAAGTCGCGCCAGAACCGGCCCAGCACATCCTTGTAATCGGCGTCGCCCGCGCTCACGGCGTCAAGCTCGCCCTCGAGCCCGGCGGTGAAATCATAGCCCACATATCGGCGGAAGTAATTCGACAGGAAGGCCGTGACCAGCCGCCCCTTGTCTTCGGGGAACAGCCGGTTCTTGTCCTTGTGCACATAGCCGCGATCCTGAATGGTCGTGACAATGCTGGCATAGGTGGACGGGCGCCCGATGCCCAGTTCTTCCATCCGCTTGACCAGGGTCGCTTCGGTATAGCGCGGCGGGGGCTGGGTGAAATGCTGCTCGGGCGTGATGGTGCGCTTGTCGGCGGGTTCGCCCTGCATGATCTGGGGCAGGCGCTTGTCGTCGTCATCGACCACCGAATCGTCGCGGCCTTCTTCGTAGACCCGCAGGAAGCCGTCAAGCAGCATGACCTGACCGGTGGCGCGCAGCACCACCTGACCATCGGCGCTGCCCACATCAACGGTGGTACGCTCAAGGCGCGCGGCTTCCATCTGGCAGGCAATGGTGCGCTTCCAGATCAGGTCATAGAGCTTGCGCTGGTCGTCATCCGTCACCCGCAGCTGGCTGGCATCGCGGGTCATTTCGGTGGGGCGGATGCATTCATGCGCTTCCTGCGCGTTCTTGGCCTTGTTCTTGTAGATGCGCGGGCTTTTGGGCACGTAATCCGCACCATAGCGATCCTGGATCGCGTCGCGGGTGGCGGCTACGGCTTCGGGGGCCATGTCGATGCCGTCGGTCCGCATGTAGGTGA
>JAOXSD010000130.1 GCA_025800205.1 Silicimonas sp.
GCCTCGGTCATCAGGGGGTTCTCGCCGATGAAATGGGCAAACCGGCGGCGGGCGACGTCAAGGACCGCATCGCCCATCTCGACGGTGACAAAGCCGCTGTCGCCGGTATCGGTCTCCATCAGGATCGAGGCCGTGCGCGGCCCCTCGCCTTCGGGCAGCCCGCCGTGGGAGGTGGGCAGCCCGTGGCGCCAGATGATCTGCGGCGCGCGCGGGGCCTCGTGAACCCAGATGGTGAATCGGTCAATCTTCATGTTGGATATCTTTTATTCCATTTAAAAATATATTTTATGTGCTATAAAGGGAATTATTCAGGCGAGAGACTTGACTTCAAAAGGGTATGAAACAGCAATTTAAGGTGATAGAAACGATCAGAACGAGCGGGAACCGGGCATGGACCAGACGACACTCACGAATATCCAGATCCCCCGCTCGATTGATGAGCTGCCCCGCCACGACAATGAAGGTTTCGAACGGTTCATCCGCGCCCTTGGCGATGGCCTGCTGAACCCCGGCACCACCCTGACCCAGGCGCAGCTCAGCGATCTGCTGGAGATCTCGCTCTCGCCCCTGCGTGAAACCCTTGTTCTGCTTGAGGAATACGGGCTGATCGAGGTCAAGCAGCGCTCCGGCATCACGATCATCAACCCCGAATTGTCCTTCGTGCGCGAGACCTACCAGTTCCGCATCCTGATCGAACTCGAGGCCCTGCGCGCCTTCCTCGCCGCCCCGCCCGAGGGCTGGCTGGCCGCCGTGCGCACCCGTCATCACGAGCTCATGGAGGCGATCAGAGCGCGCGGCGAAGACATGGCGCTGATGGGTGCGTTCGTGGCGCTGGACCAGTTCGTGCATTCCAGTTTCGTCCGGGCTCTCGACAACAAGTCGATCCTCGCCACCCACAACCGGTTGCAACAGAACATCCGCATGGTCCGCGCCATGCAGCGCACCCCGGCCTATGCCCAAAGCCTGCTGGAGGCCGGCGCCGAACATCTGGAGATTCTGGACCGGATCGAGGCGGGCGATCTCGACGGTGCCTCGCGCGGGTTGCGGCGTCATTTCGAAAGCTCGATCTACCGCGCGGTGGTCTTTCCCTGACCCGCTCAGACCGGTTTTGGTGTCCACTTCCTTAACATAGGGCCGCAGAATGTTCGTATCGAGCCGCCTCATTCGGCCTCTGCTCATCTCATTTAACTTTTTCTTAAACGACAAGACTTAGAGGAAAGCGCGAGACGGACCCAATTCCGGTCGGTCCCCTGTGCAAAGCTGCTGCCGCAAGCTGATTTCGCCCGTGCCCAAGGGGCGCTGGCCGTGAAGACGAACCGGAACCTGCAAAGGGAAGGACGACGATCATGCTCAGCCCAGTCAAGTTTCTGCTTTTGGCCATGGCCTGTCTGCCCGCGCTGCTCGCCTCGGTCCCGCAGGCGGCGGCGGAAGAGGAGCGGTTCGACGGTTATGTTCTGCGGGTCAAATTGATCGGCGGCGCACAATATGAGCCGCTCTACAAGGAAATCGCCACCTGGGAAGCCCGCACCGGCGCCCGGGTCGAAATTCTCTCCCGCAAGAACCACTATGAACTGGACCGGGAAATCAAACAGGATATCGCCGCTGGCACGCTCGATTGGTGCGTGGGGTCGAACCACACCAGCTTTGCGCCGCAATATCAGGCGATCTATATCGACCTGCGCCCCCTGGTCAGCGACGATATACTGAGGGGCTTTATCCCGCTTGTTCTGGAACACGGCACAATCAACGGCCGACTGCTGCAACTGCCGCGCCATTCCGACATTTCCAACCTCTATTTTGTCAAGTCGCTCTACGAAGATCCGGACAACCGGGCCCGGTTCGAGACCGAATACGGCTATCCTCTCACGCCGCCCGAAACCTGGGACCAGGTGCGCGACCATGCCAAATTCTTCGCCAATCCGCCCGATCTCTACGGCACCCAGTTCGTCGGCAAGGAGGAAGCGATCAGCGGCCGGTTCTACGAGATGCTGATCGCCGAGGGCGGCCGTCTGTTTGACGAGGATTGGGCGCCTGCCTTCGATTCCGAGGCCGGGTTGCGGGCCCTGAACTTCTTTGTCGATCTTTATCAATCGGGCGCGGTGCCCGTGGGCGTGCCCAATTATCTCTGGGATGACAGCGGCTTGGGCTTTGCCTCGGGCACTGTGGCAGTCAACCTTGACTGGGGCGGTTGGGCGGCGTTCTTCGACAATCCGGAAAACGCTCCGGTCGCGGGCGATGTGGGCCTGGTGCGGGCGCCCAAGGGCAGTGCGGGGATCCGGACCGGATGGTCGGGCTCCCATAGTTTTTCGGTGACCAGACGTTGTGACAACAAGGCCGCCGCGGTGTCCTTCATCACCTTCATGACCGATTACGACCGCCAGATGGTCGAAGCGCGCAGCGGTCTCTTTCCCACCCGCGGCCAGGTCTGGGAAGATGCGATCAGCGAATATGCCGAAGCGGGCAACGACTTTCTGGTCGAGGTCTTCGAGACCTTCCGCCTTTCCATGGCGGAAGACGCTTTCACGCCGCCTCTGATCCCCGAATGGATCGAGGTGTCGAATGTTCTCTGGCCCAAGTTGCAGGCGGCCATCCTCGGGGATATCAGCGCCGAAGAGGCTTTGAACCAGGCGGCCGAGGAGGTCCGCTACGTGATGGAAGACGCAGGGTATCTCTGATCCGCCGCAGACCGAATGTCACCGTCGACCGACCAGGAGAACCTGCCCGCCGTGACCCGCCTCTTCCGACGCCATCACTCTGCCCTGACCCCGCTTCTGCTGCTGTCGCCGGCGCTGCTGATCCTGCTTTTCGTGATCGCGCTGCCGATGGCGTTTTCGCTCTATGCCTCCTTCACCCCCTACCGGATGACCCGGCCCGACAGCATCGAGACCTTCATCGGCCTGCGCAATTACATCCGGCTGATCGGCAATGATGATTTCTGGGCGGCCTTCCTGCGCACGCTGTTGTTTCTCGCCATTGCACTTAATCTTGAACTGATCCTGGGGCTCGGCATCGCGCTGCTGATCGACCGGGTCACCCTTGGTCAGCGGCTGTTGCGCACCATCATGATGTTTCCGATGATGTTCTCGCCGATCCTGGTGGGGTTCCAGTTCAAGTTCATCTTCAACGACAACATCGGCGTGGTGAACAATGCGCTGCAATTCCTCGGGCTTGCCGATCAGGCGATCCCCTGGCTGGTGGACGGCACCCTTGCCATGGGCGCGATCCTGTTCGCGGAGATCTGGATGAGCACCTCGGTCTTCGCGATCGTGCTGCTGGCCGGGCTCTTCGCCATGCCGCGCGATCCGCTGGAAGCGGCCAAGGTGGACGGGTGCACACCATGGCAGAGCTTTCGCCATGTGACCCTGCCTTTCCTGCTGCCCTTTGCCTATATCGCCATGACGATCCGGTCGCTCGACGTGGCGCGCGCCTATGACATCGTGGCGATCATGACCGATGGCGGCCCGGCGGGGCGTACGGAACTGCTGTGGACCCTGATTGCGCGGGTCGGATTCGACAATGCCCGGATGGGCGAGGCCAATGCCATGGCCTTCATGGCCTCGCTGCTGTCGATCCTGTTCACCTGGTTTCTCTTCACCCGGCTGCTCGCCGCGCGACGGACAATGGGGGGCGTCGAATGAAACTCGGATCACCCGTTCATCTGCGCGGCTTCGCCACCTGGAGCGGCACCTTCCTGCTGATGGGCGTGATCTGTCTGCCGGGGATCTGGGTCATGATCTCTGCCATCCGCCCGACCCGGGAAATCCTCGCGCGACCGCCGATCTGGTGGCCCGAAGACCCGTCCTGGGCGAATTTCGCGCGGATCTTCGGTCTCGGCGACACATTGGTGGGGATCCCCGTGCACACCTATTTCTGGAACTCGCTCGTGGTGTCCCTGACCTCCACCATCGTGGCCCTGGTGATCGGCATGGCGGGGGGCTATGCTTTCGCGCGCTACCGGTTCCGGTTCAAGAACGCCTGGTTTCTGGGCCTGATGCTGTTTCGTGCCGTGCCCGGCATTGCCCTGTCGCTGCCGCTTTTCATCCTCTGGTCCTGGTTCGGTCTGATCGACACGCCCCTGGGGCTGATCCTCGTCTATGTGGCGCTCAATGTCCCCTTCACCATCTGGCTGACCGACGGGTTCTTCCGCCTGGTGCCGCCCTCGCTGTCGGAGGCGGCCCAGATGGACGGCTGCACGCCCTGGCAGGCCTTCTGGAAGATCGAGTTTCCGCTGGCCCGTCCCGGGATTGCGGCGGCGGGCATCTTTGCCTTCCTCACCAGCTGGAATGAATTCGCTCTCGCCAGCCATCTCACCCGCTCCACGGACAGCAAGACATTGCCCGTGGGGCTGATGGATTTCACCGCCCAGTTCACCATCGACTGGGCTGGCATGTGCGCCATGGCGGTGATCATCATCGTGCCCACCTTGATCCTCACCTTCTTTGTCCAGAAACATCTGATCTCCGGCTTGACGCTGGGCGCCATGAAGGGCTGAGCATGGCGGCCATCACATTGGAGCAGGTGGTCAAACGGTTCGGGCGCGACGAGGTGATTCACGGGATCGACCTGCGCATCGCCCATGATGAATTCGTGGTTCTGGTGGGGCCGTCGGGCTGCGGCAAATCCACCACCCTGCGGATGATCGCGGGGCTGGAAGACCTGTCCGACGGCACCATCCGGATCGGTGATCAGGTGGTCAATGACCTGCCCCCGCGCAAGCGCAACCTGGCCATGGTCTTCCAGAATTACGCGCTCTACCCCCATATGAATGTCCGTCAGAACCTCGGGTTCGGGCTGACGATTGCAGGCGAACCGAAGGAGGTGGTCGCGGAGCGGGTGCAGGACACGGCGGCCCTTCTCGGCCTGTCCGATCTGCTGGATCGCCTGCCCGCGGAATTGTCCGGCGGAGAACGCCAGCGCGTGGCCATGGGCCGGGCCCTTGTGCGCCGTCCGGAGGCGTTTCTCTTCGACGAACCGCTCTCCAACCTGGATGCCAAGCTCCGGGTGCAGATGCGCGGCGAAATCAAGCGGCTTCACACCGCTGTCCGGACCACGATCGTCTATGTCACCCACGATCAGGTCGAGGCGATGACCCTGGCCGACCGGATCGTGGTGATGCAGGACGGGCGGATCGAACAGATCGGCCAGCCGATGACGCTTTTCGATCATCCGGTGAACACCTTTGTCGCGGGGTTCATCGGAACGCCCCCGATGAACCTGATCCCGGCCCGGATCGCGGGTGACGAGATCGCCTTCAATGACGGTCAGCAGATCCCCTTGCCCGACCGGTTCACGGCTCTCGTGACGGAAGGCCAAAGCGTCATCTTCGGACTGCGCCCCGATCACCTCTGCCCGGACAAAAAGCAACGGGAGACCGGCACGAGCCTTGTGGAGATACCGCTCAAGGTTCACATGATCGAACCCCATGGCGCGGAGATGCTGCTTCACGCCCGGCTGGCTGGGCAGCCGGTGCTGGGCAAGATGTACGCCCCGCGCCCCGTCGCTCCCGGTGACCAGCTCACCTTCCAACTTGCACTGGACAAGATCCATCTGTTCGATGCCGCATCAGGCCGGTCGGTGACGGCGCGCTAGGGAGCGGCATCGCACCACTTGGAGGTGAGGCGGGGGCGGTTCGAAGGCGGCCCGGGAAATCTCAGCCTGCGGTCTCAGACCGCGTCCAGAAGGCGGCGAGGTAATGATCTGACTTCACATACCCTTTCTCGGCGGCATGGGCGCGCAACCGGCGGGTCAAATCGCGCTCGGCCGCGATCCAGAGCATCGACCCCGGCCGCTCAAGATGTCGGGCGATCATGCTGCGACCCGCCTCTTCGGCCTCCTCAGGCGCGATCCAGTGCGGGATGGTCCCGGGCCGCGGCGCCATCGGATAATCCTGCTGACCGGAATGGGTGAGACAGGTCATTTCGATCCGCGCCTCGGGCGGCAGCGTTTCGGCGATGCGCGCCATGGCCGGAAAGGCGGTTTCGTCGCCCAGCATCAGCAGGTGGCGGGCCGTCGGCACACCACTGCTGTTCGGCCCGGTCAGAGCGACGCGCGTGCCCGGCGCGACGCTCTCTGCCCAGGTCATGGTCCGCCCGCCCTCGTGGCGAAAAATGTCCACATCGACCCGGCCGGTACTGCGATCAAGCGCGCGGATCGTGTAGACCGGCCGGTGCAGCGCCTTCTCCCCCTCGGGCCATTTGCTTGCCCCGTTCGGCATCATCACCGGCCAGTCGGGATCGGTGTTGTCAGGCGCGGGCAGGGCGAACCGGAAGTGAATCGACCCATCGTCAAATGTCTCCCACTGCGCCAGTTGCAAGCTGACCCGCAGGAAATCGGCACAAAGATCCCGCACCTCCAGCACCTCTGCAAACTGGAACTCGGACGGGCGGACACCCGCGGCGGGGGCATCCGACCACCGCACGCCCCGGGCCACGTCGGGGAACATTGCGGCGATCTGCGAGATGAAATTTTCGCGCAGGATGGACAGGTCGCGGGCCGTCTCCGCGTGGACCAGGAGCCGTACCCCTTCGCGGTCGAGCGGCTCCAGCGCCAAAAGGCCGATCATCGTGCGCATCGCGACCCGCGCCGCGCCATCTTCGGCAAGCGGCAGTTCGAACTGGGCCGCCTGATGGCGCATGATCTGGCGCATGGTCGGGTAGGACAGGTCGGCCACATCGGCCTGGGCAGTATGGGTCAATGTCATGTCGGACATACGGCGGTCTCACGTCAGGAGTGTCATGGGGTCGGTGTCACGGCGGGGCGGCATCCGGATGTGGTCCGCCGCGCAGATGTCAGGCGAAAATGAGCGCATCCCTACCGTCTCCCGAATTCGATCGGAATCTTGAAGCTGCGTTGCGCCCCCGGGGGCGGTTTGGGAAAGGGCGCGGCTTTCCGGATCACTTGCAGAGCCGCCCGATCCAGCCTGGCCGAGCCGGAACCCTTCACCAGGCTGATGCTTGCGAGGCCGCCATTGGGTTTGATGCTGAACCGGATCCAGACCTTGGCACGGCCGGACACACGGGGTTTGCGCACCCGCTGGATTTTCCTGTGAACCTTGCCGGCATAATTCGACACCGCCGCATTGCCGCTGCCGCCGCCCGTGCCGGAGGCGGTCGCATTCGTCTTTGCCCTGGCTTTGTCCGACCCCGTGGCACTGCCCGCAACCCCGTCGGCGCGGCTGTTGCCCTGTTTCTGCGGCTTGGGTTTGGCCTTTTGCGGCGACTGTTTCTTCGGCGTGGGGGTCTTCGGTTTGGGGCGTTTCGGGCGGGCCGTTGGACGGGGCGAGCTTTCCAACGCTTGATCTTCCGTCGCCGCCAGGGTTTCGGGCGGCGCGGGGTCTGCCCGTTCCAAAGGCCGGTCGGGCGCGGGCGGCTCGATCCTGGGTGTGGCCTCGGTCGTTTCGGGCACGGCGGGCACCGGCGCTGCCGCCATCGGCAGTTCGACCGGCACCTGCGGCGCAGGCTCGGGTGCCGAGACAAGAGCCGTTTTGGACGGAACCGCTTCGACCGGCAGTGGCGGGATGGCACCGGGCACCGGCGCAACATCCATCGGCACGATCTTTGTCGGACGGGGCGTTTCGGCGGCGAGTGGCTCCGGGGTCAGCGCGTCAAGTGGTTTCACACTCGGGGTTTTGGTGGACTGCGGCTCCGGGGGGTCGGGCACGTCGGCCTCCACCGGGGCCTCCGCCTCGACTTCGCTTGCCTGTGCTGTCTGCGCCCCTTCCGCCATGTCGGCAAAGCTGTTGCCCAGCCGGGCCTCGATCACGGCACCGCCACCGCCCGCGATCCGGGTCTCCGCCGGGGAATGAAAGCCGAGAAGAAGCACCCCGTGTGCCGCCACCGAAAGAAGCAGAAGGAGCGTCTTCAGACCGGGAGACGACGGGATGCTCACGGCAGGGCCCTTTCGGTCACGATCACAACCGCACCGACGCCCGCCGCCCGCAGGGCGCGCGACACTTCGACCAGCCGGTTCGCCTCCAGCGCCCGGTCCGGGACGATCCGCAGGCGGGCGCGCTGGTCTTCTGCAAACTGCGCCACGAAAGCACCGGCATCCGCCACCGGATCGCCGCGATAGGCCAGCGCCCCGTCCGGTTTGATCACCAGCGCATCGGGCGGCGGGCGCCCCTCCAGATCACCGGTTTCCACCAGGTTCAATTCACCGTCGAGCGGCGGCGCCAGCGTGCCGGCCACCAGAAAGAAGATCAGCATCAGAAAGACGATGTTGATCAGGGCGATGGTGGGTTCCGCCTTGGGCTTGCGCCGGATCTGCCGCATCACCCCGACCCCAGAACCGACACGCTGAGGCCCGGAAACCGGCGCAGCACCACCAGAAGATCGGTCAGCCGCTGGGCGGTGACATCCGGTTGCAGCGCCACCAGAAGCGTCTGATCCGTCTCCCCTTCGAAGCTCAGGGCGCCGAGGTCGCGGGCCTCGCCATTGACCGTCACCCGGTCGGGATAGAGCTGCAGAAAGACCGGCGGCTCGCCCGTGGAGAGCCCACCCCCCGATGCGGCGGTCAATTCGACCTCGGCGAATTTCGAGAAGGTCGAACTGAGCATGAAAAAGAGCAGCAGCAGAAAGATGACATCCACGAGGGAGGTCATCGAAATCACGCGTTTGGGGCGTTCGCGCCTAAGCATGGATCGGCGCATTCTGGCGCCCCTGCGGGTGGAGGCTGGTCTGGATCGCCAGATCGGCCAGGCCGCGTTCACCGTCCATCCGGGCCTCGAACCAGGAATGGATCAGCGAGGTGGGCATGGCGACCGCGAGGCCGGCGGCGGTGGTCATCAGCGCCACCCAGATGCCGCCCGCCAGGATCGAGGGATCCACCTGACTGCCGGCCGATTGCAGCGCCTGAAAAGCCTCGATCATGCCCAGTACGGTGCCGAAGAGCCCCAGAAGCGGGGCAAGTTGTGCGATGTTCTCGAGGGTTCTGAGCCCGCGTTCCAGGCGGGCGAAGCGGCTTTCGGCCTCGCTCACCAACCGGTCGCCCTGCCGGCCGGTTGCCGCAAATGCCATTTCCACCACCGGCACCAGATAGCTCCGGGATGTCTCAAGGGCCGCAAGGGCGGCGCTCTGATCGCCCCGATCCCAGGCCGCGACCGCCTGGCGGAGCGCCTTGTGGCGGCCGACGCCGGCGGTGCGGAATTGCCAGAGTTTGTAGAGCGTCACCGCCAGCACAAAGACCGAGGCGGCGGCGAGGATCAGGATCACCGGGCCGCCCAGATCGGCGAACTGGCGCAGGGGGTCGAGAACCGCGTTCATCCGAGCAGTTCCACATCGACGCGGCTGGTCGCCCGCAGGCCTGCCGCGCAGGCGTCGGTCTCAAGCCCCGGGGCCTGACATTCGTTGATGCCATTGATCAGGATGCGCCCCAGATCGGCGCAGGCCAGATCGGGGATCAGGAACTGGCGCACCCGAGGCCGCCCGGCGGGAAGTTTGCCGAAATCGAAGAGCGTCAGCCGGTCGACCGCGCCGGTCTTGTCGAAGAGCACGGTTTCAAACAGCACTTTTTCGACGCCGTCCGGGTGGCTGGTTTCGGCCACGAAGGTCAGTTGGCAGGCGCCACTCGCGGCGGTGATCGTGTTGAGTTCGATCGAAAGTCCGCCGGGCTTGTCGTCGGCCAAGGCCGGGGCCGCCGCCAGCATCCCAAGGATCATCGCAAAGATCCGCATCTTCTTTCCCTCCAAACGCGCGCGGGGGGCGCGCACGGGTCTTGCCGCTCGGTGGCGAGTCATGGTTCTGATTGGTCTGGGTACCTGCGCGCGGCGTGGCGCGTTCCGGGTGCCGTGGCGGTGGATTTCGAACCCACCGCTCCTTTGCCTTGCCACATCGGGGCGGACAAGACAACGAATTGTGCGGGCGGTTACACGTCGATCAGCATCTTGCCATCGAGCCGGCGGACCTTGGCGTCGGTTTGAAAGACATCGCGCAGAAGCGCGTCGGTCACGATGTCGCGCGGGGCGCCGCAGGGGCCGAGGTGGCCCTCCTTCATGGTCACGATATGGTCGGCATACGCGGCGGCATAGTTGATGTCATGGAGGACGATCACGATGGTGCGCCCGTGGGTTTCGGCCATCTGGCGCAGAAGCTGCATCAGAGCGCGCGAAGCGGCGATGTCGAGATTGTTCAGGGGTTCGTCAAGCAACATGTAGTCGGTGTCCTGGGCATAGATCATCGCCAGCAGCGCGCGCTGCCGCTGCCCGCCGGACAGGGTGTCGAGGCTGCGGTGGGCCAGGGCTTGCAGATCGAAAACCTCGATGGCGGTCTCCACCTGCGCCAGATCCTCTGCCCCCGGCCGCCCCTTGTGATAGGGGTAGCGCCCGAAGGCGACCAGTTCGGCCACGGTGAGGCGGGCGGCAATCTCGGGCACCTGGGGCAGGATCGACAGGCGCTGCGCCAGGTCGGTCGACGCGCAGGTGCCGATCTTGAGTTCGTCGACCATGATCCGGCCCGATTGCAGGGGCATCAGCCGGGCGATCAGCGACAAAAGCGTGCTTTTGCCCGCGCCATTGGGGCCGATCAGGGCGGTGACCCCGCCTTTGGGGATCTCGAGGGTGATGTCGGTCAGGATTGGCGTATCGCGGTAGCCATAGGACAGGTCGGAAACGGAAATCATCGGCGCATCCTTGTCAGAAGCAGGGCCAGGAACAGGATCCCGCCCAGAAAATCGATCACCACGGCCAGCGGTGTGGAGAGGCCCAAAACGCGGTCCAGCAGGGTTTGTCCACCGACCAATGTGAGCGCGGAAATCAGCGCCGCCGAAGGCAGAAGGATCGCGTGGGATCCGCTGGGCGTCACCAGATGGGCAAGGCTCACGACCAGCAGGCCGAGGAAAGCGATGGGGCCGACGAAGGCGGTGGAGACCGCTACCAGCACGGCGACCAGGATCAGCACTTCGATGGCGGCGCGGCGGGGGTTGAGGCCGAGATTGATTGCCGCCTCGCGCCCCAGGGCCAGCACATCCAGCCGGTGGCGGATCCGCCAGGCGGCGAGGAGCGCGCCCAAGCAGAGCAGGGCCGAGACGCCGAGGAGATCGGTGTCGATCTGGTTGAACCGGGCGTAGGAGGCGACCTGAATCACCGCATATTCATTGGGGTCGATCATCCGCGTGGCGAAGCTGGTGAGCGACCGGAAGAGCGCGCCGAGGATCACGCCGGTGAGCATCATCCGCATGATGTCTTCGCGGGTCTGCAACAGGAGCGTGCCGAAAAGCAGGAGGGCGGCCAGCACCATCACCGCGAGCGCGGTCAGATAGGTGACCAGCTCCGGGATGGCGAGGAAGTTGCGGCTGCCGAGGAAGAACACCGCGAGGGTGACGATCATCACGTAGAGCGCATCGAACCCCATGATCGACGGCGTCAGGATGCGGTTGCGGGCGATGGTCTGAAAGAGAAGCGTCGCGGTCGAGATCGACATCGCCACCAGCAGCAGCGCGGCCAGTTTCGCGCCCCGGAACGGCAGGATGAAGGACCAGCTGCCGCGCGCGCCCAGCACCATGTAGCCGGTGATCGCAACGCCAAGCGCCAGCGACAGGAAGGCGAGCCGTTTAGCGTGCATGACGTGCCGGACGGTAGAGCAGCCACAGGAACAGCACCGCGCCGAGAATGCCCAGCACCGTGCCCACCGGGATCTCGAACGGATAGCGCAAAAGCCGTCCGAGGATGTCAGCACCCAGCACCAGTGCCGCGCCGGAACAGCCGATCAGCGGCAGGGTGCGGCGCAGGTTGTCGCCGTGGATCCTCGAGACCAGATTGGGCACGATCAGCCCGACAAAAGGGATCATGCCGACGGTCACAACGGTCAGCGCGCTGACCACGGAAATGGCGATCAGACCGAAGAGCATGACCTGCCCGTAGTTCAGACCGAGATTGATCGATGCGGTGCGCCCCATGCCGAGAATGGCGAATTGATCGGCGGCCAGATAGCTGAGTGCGGCGACGCCGGCCGCGAGCCAGAGGAGTTCGTAGCGGCCCTGAAGCACGCCCGAGAATTCGCCCTGGGTCCAGATGTCGATGAATTGCAGAAGGTCGGCCTGATAGGCCACGAAGGTGACACCCGCGCCGATGATGCCGCCGTAGATCAGCCCGACCAACGCCACCAGATAGGGCTGAGTCGGCGGCAGGCGCTGCGCGATCAGCAGGAACCCGACGCTGGCGGCGAGCGCCGTGGCGCTGGCCACCGCCATCTTCACCAGAACGGGTGCGGAGGGCAGAAAGATCGTCACCAGCAGAATACCCAGCGCCGCCCCCTGCCCCGTGCCCACGGTCATCGGGTCGACAAAGCGGTTGCGTACCAGCACCTGAAGGATGCTGCCGCAGATCGCCAGCCCCGCCCCGGTGATCAGCACCGCCATTAGCCGCGGCACCCGGCTGATCGTCATCAGCGCCCAGGCCTCGTCGCCCGCGCCCAGTTCGGCCACGCCGACGAACAGGGACAGGACCGACAGCGCCAGAAGCGCTGCCAGCCCGATGGCGATGGGGCGCATGTTACTCTTCCGCAAAGGCCGCGAGGATTTCGTCCAGCGTGCCGTTCATCGACTGGATGCCGCCGCTGGCGATATAGATCGGGCCCGAGGTCAGATAGACCACCTTGCCGGTCTTCCAGGCCTTGGTGTCCTGCACCAGCGCATTGTCCAGCGTCGCCTTTGCGCTGGCCTCCTGGCCGATGGCTGCCGCCCGGTCGATCACCAGCAGGATGTCGGGATCGGCATCGCGGATGAATTCGAAGCTGATCGCCTCACCATGGGTGGCCTGTTCGACCTCGGCCACCGCCTCTTCCAGACCAAGCGCCGTGTGCAGCCAGCCGAACCGGCCCGCCGCCCCATAGGCCGAGACCTTGGGCCCGTTGGTCATCACGATCAGCGTCTTGCCCTGGCCTGCGGTCGCGGCCCGGGTCGCGGCCAGCTTGGCTTCGAAGGCGGTCTTCAGTGCGGCGGCCTTGGCCTCCTTGCCGAAGATCGCGCCAAGGGCGGTGAGCCGGTCCAGCCCCTGCCCCACCGTGTCTTCCCAGATCGTCATGTCGATGGTCGGCGCCATCTTCTCAAGCTCGGGCACCACCTTGTGCGACCGCCCGCCAGCGATGATCAGATCAGGCTGCAGGGCGTTGAGCGCCTCGAAATCCGGCTCAAAGAGCGAGCCCACCACCTCGGCCCCTTCGGCGGCATCCTGAAGATAGTCCAGATAGACATTCTCCAGCGTGCCCTGGGGTTTGACGCCAAGCGCCTCCAGCATGTCGAGGGCAGAAAGATCAAAGACCGCGATGGTCTCGGGCGCCGCCGCGACAATCATCTCGCCGCGATAGGTTTCGACCGTGACCTCTTCGGCGACGAGCGGCGTGGCCAGCAAAGCCAGCGCCAGAGCAGTTCTCTTGAGCATGTGAAATTCCCTTGCAAAAGCTGCATGGCTGGGCGGACCTGGCTTTGCAGAGACATGTTTCCCGGTTGGATTAACTCGGCGCCCGTGCCAAGTCTAGGCTGCTGCACGACACAGGAGGCGACGGGATGCCGATACTGACGGGACGGGTCGAGACCGAGCATGGCGCGAAATACCTCGCCCAGCTTTGCAAGCATTTCGCGCACAAGATCGAGGCCAGCCATGACGGGACCACGGGGCGGGCCGAATTCGTCTACGGCCCTGCGATCATGTCCGCCGACGACCGGGGGCTGACCATTCGTTTCGAGCTTGGCGACCCGGATCACATCGCAGGCGCGAAAGACGTGATCGATTCGCATCTCGAACGCTTTGCCTTCCGCGAGGCGATCACCGGAATGGACTGGCGGGAAGAATGACCCGCCCGGCGCCCCGAGGGAGAGGCGCCGGACGGGCAAGCGGCATCAGAACCGATAGGTGGCCAGCAGGCTGACCGAGCGGCCGGGCTCAAAGAGCGGCACAAGGCCGTCGGAATTCACGAATTCCTGCCCGTAGGTGGCGTGATCGGCATATTTCGCATCAAGAATGTTGTTCAACTCCCCCCGGATCGTCAGACCCGGCATATTGCGCGGAGTGTACTCCGCATAGGCGTTGAGCACTTCGTATTGCGGCAGAGGCGTCGCCGAGGCGCCGGGCGCCGGATTGACCACATCGGTCTGTTCCAGCGCGATCTGCGCGTCGAAACCGACGGTCAGATCCCGATCCTCGAACCGATGCCCCAGCTCCAGGGTGATCTGGTCACCCAAAGGCGTCGTCAGATAGCGGCCGAGATAGCTGTTGGCGGGGTTGCCGTTGATCTCGCTGTCGATCTGGGCATAGCCGAAACGGACAAACCCGGCATCCCAGTTGTACTGGGCGCCAAGCTCGTAGCCTTTGGTCACCAGATCCGAGGTCGAAACCGGCGTGACACCGGGGGTCCGGGCATCGTCGATATTGGTGCGGAACACTTTCGCTTTCAGATCCCAGGCCCCCGCATCGGCGCTGACACCGAGATAGAGGTTCTCGGAGGTGACGCTTTCAACCGGCTGCGGATAGGTCCAGCCCGACGTCATGATGAAGCTTTCGGCGAGGGCGATACCACCCCAGACCCGCGAGGCGCCGGCGCTGATCGTCACATTGTCGGTCAGATCATAATCACCAGCCAGATTGGCGGAAAATCCGTCGCTGTCGATCTTGGTGCCGTCCAGCCCTTCGAATTTCTGAACGTCATACCGGGCACCGGCGGACAGGCGGGCGCGGTCCGACAGATCCAGCCGGGCCTGGGCATAGAGCCCGATGTTGCGGGCTTTCTCTTCGAAGAAGGTTCCGCCACCGCCGACTTCCTCGAGATTGACCGAGTCCCTGTAAAAATCGAGACCGGCGGTCACCGTGCCGTTCGACAGGGTGAACTCGTTCTGAATCTTGCCGGTCAGGCTCTGACTTTCGCCGCCAAAGACGCCGAACGGCCCGCGGCCCACATCGAGGTTGGTCGAATTGAAGGCCAGTTGCACGAAGGGCGCCCAGATCTCGGTGGTTTCGCCCGCCTCATAGGACAGAACAAGGTTCCGGCGATTCAACCGGTAAGACCGGGTCAGGGGCGGTGCGGCCGGGCCCTGGAAATCGGCGCGGAACGGGCGCTGTGCGTCGTCTTCCACGCTTTCGAAGGACATCTCGAACCGGTCGCCATTCTCGCCGGTGAAGGCCAGCTTGGCCAGACCGCTGGTCAGACCGGTGCCCGAGCCGCGAATGTCGTTGCCATCGCCATCCTGCCGGATGCCGCCATCGGCGAGCTTGCCGAAGGTCAGATACTCGAAATTGCCCTGACGGCCATAAAGCGCGAGAGAGCCCGCGAATGTGTCACCATTGCTCTGATACTCGGTTGTCACGGTGCCGCCGAAGCCCAGACCCGGCGCCAGCAGGTCGTCCACATCCTTGGTTTCAAAGGCAATCGCGCCACCGATCGCACCGGGGCCGGCATCGGCCGGCGCCACGCCGGGGTCGACACGCACGGCTTTCAGCAGCGACGGGTCGATATAGGTGGTCGCACTGTGGTGGAAGATCCGGTTGTTCTGCCGTGCCCCGTCGATGGTCACGTTCATCTGGTTCTCTTCGACACCATTGACATAGATCTTCTGCGAGATCGGCAGCGAGCTGCCCACCGACACGGTCGGCTCGGTCGCAAAGATGTCCTGAAGATCGGTCGGATTGGTCCGCGTCAGATCCTCGTTGTCGATCCCGATTTCATTGGTCGCATCCGAGCCGATAAAGATCGTTCCCAGATGGAAAGGTTCGTTTGCCTGACCGAAGGCGCTGGTCGCCGACATCAGGGCGAGCAAGGATGACAGGCCGGAAAGCCGTTGCATTGAAGTGTCCCCCACCATTTTTCTTGAGTTTTGAGTGGCGGGTCACGGCTACCTGATAGCGCTTCAACCGGATCGGGCCCGAAAGTGCAAGACCCGGGCGCTCCCTTTCGCAGTTCACGTAAGGAGAAAACACCCGCTCTCTCCCGAGCGTCACGGCCGGAACACCGGCCTTGCCCGACGCCCTGTCGTTGCAACCTTGTGATTCCCGGAGAATTGGCGAACACTGTCGTCAAAGAACAACAACACACGACGGGAGTCCTCATGAAACACACATTTCAATCGGCCGTTCTTTCTGCCGTGGTGGCCGCCATCGCCGCCCCGGTTGGCGCGGAGACGCTGCGATGGGCCAGTGCGGGCGACGCGCTGACCCTTGATCCCCATGCCCAGAACGAAGGCCAGACCCACACGATCCGGCACCAGATGTACGAGCCGCTGATCATCCGCGGCGTGACCGGCGCCTTTGAACCGGCGCTCGCCACCGATTGGGGGCCGAGCCCCGATGATCCGAATGTCTGGGTCTTCAAGCTGCGCCAGGGCGTGAAATTCCACGATGGCGCCGATTTCACCGCCGAAGACGTGGTCTTCAGCTACGAGCGCGCCAAGACGCCGACTTCGGACATGAAGGAGCTTCTGAACTCCATCACCGAGGTCCGGGCGGTCGATGATTACACGGTGGAAATGGTCACCGAAGGGCCGAACCCGATTCTCGATGCCAACCTCACCGATCTGTTCATCATGGACAAGGACTGGACCGAGGCCAACAACACGGTGAAGGTGCAGGATTTCGAAGGCGGTGAAATCACCTATGCCACCACCAATGTGAACGGCACCGGCGCCTACAAGCTGGTCAGCCGCGAACCCGACGTGAAGACGGTGATGGCGCGCAACGAAGATTATTGGGGTCGCAACGACTTCCCGCTGGCGTTTTCGGAGATCGTCCACACCCCGATCCAGAACGCCGCCACCCGCGTGGCCGCCCTTCTGTCCGGCGAGATCAACTATCTCCAGGATGTGCCGGTGCAGGATCTGGACCGGGTCGGCAATGCCGATGGTCTGGTGGTCAAGACGGGCCCGCAGAACCGGGTGATCTTCTTCGGGATGAACCAGGGTGCGGATGATCTGGAAGCCGACAATGTGGAAGGCAAGAACCCGCTCGCCGATGTGCGCGTGCGCCAGGCGATGTCGATGGCGATCAACCGCGACGCGATCATGCAGGTGGTGATGCGCGGCCAGTCGCAGCCCGCAGGCATGATCGCCCCGCCCTTCGTCAATGGCTGGACCGCCGAGATGGACGGCGAATCGAAGACCGATCTGGACGCGGCCAAGGCGCTGATGGCCGAAGCGGGCTATGGCGACGGCTTCTCGATCCGGCTCGACTGCCCGAATGACCGTTACATCAACGATGAAGGCATCTGTCAGGCCGCGGTCGGCATGCTGGGTCAGATCGGCATCACCGTGAACCTCGATGCGATCCCGAAGGCGCAGCATTTCCCGAAGATCACCGACGGCAAGACCGACTTCTACATGTTGGGCTGGGGCGTTCCGACTTACGATTCGGAATATATCTTCAACTTCCTGGTCCATGGCCGCGAAGACAGCATCGGCACCTGGAACGGCACCGGGTTCGACAATGACGATCTGGATGCGAAGATCCTGTCGCTCGCCTCGAACACCAATCTGGAAGAGCGCAACGCCACCATCGCCGAGATCTGGCGCGTGGTTCAGGATGAGCAGCTTTACATCCCGATCCACCATCAGGTGATCAACTGGGCCATGGCGGACAATGTCGGGATCGAGGTCGACCCCGAGAACCAGCCGATGATCAAACACGCGCCGCTGAACTGAGCGCGCTGAGATGAGCACCGCCGTCGCCCCCCATGGGGCGGCGGCACCCGTTGCCCCCCTCACATTCTTTTGAACCCCGTTGCGCCCGTCGCGGCTTGCGGACACACTCTGCCGATCCCCTTGCGAGAATGGGTTCATTTGGGAGACAGCTTATGAAACACGTTCTACCGGCCATCGCTGCCGCGACGATCCTTGCCGCGCCTGCTGCGGCAAAGGAATTCACCTGGGCGGTGACCACCGACCCGCAGACCATGGACCCCCATGCGGTCAATTCCGCACCGGTTCTGGGCTTTCTGAACAATGTCTATGAAGGCCTCGTGCGCCGTGGCAAGGATATGAGCGTCGAACCCGCGCTGGCCACCTCCTGGGAGCCGATTGGCGACGGCGAAGGCTGGCGTTTCACCCTGCGCCAGGGTGTCACCTTTCAGGATGGCGCCGCGTTCAACGCCGATGACGTGATCTTCTCCTATCAGCGCGCCTCCAACGAGGCCTCTGATACGCGGAGCTGGTTTGCCCCGGTTAGGGAGGTCGTCAAGGTCGATGATTACACCGTCGATTTTCTGACCAATGCGCCGAACCCGATCTTCCCAGGGTCCATCGCCAACTGGATGATCATGGATAGCGGTTGGGCCGAGGCCAACAATGCCGCCCTGCCCGACAAGGAGAACGGCAACTTTGCCACGCTGAACACCAATGGCACCGGCGCCTTCGCGGTGACCGCGCGCGAGCCGGGCCTGCGCACCGTGCTCGAACCCCATGCCGGCTGGTGGGGCGCGGTGGAGCACAACATCACCCGCGCCACCGTGCAGCCGATCCAGAACCCCGCGACCGCGCTCGCCGCACTCCTCTCGGGCGATGTGGATTTCATCAACCCGGTGCCGATCCAGGATGTGGAACGGCTGAAGGGCAATGGCGACGTGAAGGTGATCCAGGGGATCGAAGCCCGCGTGATCATGCTCGGCTTCCCCCATGAGGCCGAGGCGCTGAAATATTCGGCCGAGACCGGCGACAAGAACCCCTTCGCCGATGCCCGCGTGCGTCAGGCCATAGCCCATGCGATCAACGTGCCCGCCATCCTGCAGACCATCATGCGCGGCAATGCCGAAGAGGTGAGCCAACTGGTCTCACCGGCGATGAACGGCTATTCGACGGCACTTGCCGCGCGGCCTGCCTATGATCCGGAAAAAGCCAAGGCATTGCTCGCCGAGGCCGGTTATGCGGACGGGTTCTCCTTCGGGCTGAAATGCCCCAACAACCGCTATCTGAACGATGAATCGGTCTGTCAGGCGGTGACCGGCATGCTGGCGCAGGTGGGTGTGACGGCGACGCTGGATGCGATGCCGGTGCAGAATTACTGGCCCGAATTGCGTGCCGACAATTTCGACATGTATCTCCTCGGCTGGTCGCCCGGCACCTTTGACGCCGAACATCCGATCCGCTTCCTCGCCTCCACGCCGAACACCGAAAAGAAGCTTGGCTCCTGGAATTTCGGCGGCTATTCGAACGCACGAGTCGATGAATTGCTGCCGATGATCCAATCCGAGATCGACGCGGGCAAACGTCAGGCGATGATCGATGAGGCGCACAAGATCCTGCAGGACGAGACGGCCTATGTGCCGCTTTATGTCCAGCCTCTGGTCTGGGGCGCGCGCGCCAATATCGATCTGACCCAGCGGCCGGACAATTTCTTCATCCTGCGTTGGGTGAGTGTGAACTGACCGAACTGAACGGTCGTGCCCCGCGTGCCGCCCGGGGCAGAAAGGCGCGTAGATGCTGAGCTTTATCATCCGCCGGATCGGGCAATCGGTGCTGGTGCTTCTGATCACCGGGCTGATTGCCTTTTCCATGTTCCGTTTCGTGGGCGACCCGATCGACAATATGCTCGGCCAGGAACGCACGCTGGAAGATGTGGAACGGTTGCGCGCGCAGCTCGGGCTCGATCAGCCCTTTCCGGTGCAGTATTTCAAGTTCCTCGAAAACGCCGCCCAGGGCAATTTCGGCGTCAGCTACCGGCAAGGCCGTCCGGTCGCCGAGATCCTTCTGGAACGGGCGCCCGCCACGCTGGAACTGGCGATTGTCTCGGGCCTGCTGGCGGTGGCCTTCGGCATCGCCCTCGGCGTCTTCACCGCGATCCGACGAAACGGGGTGGCGGCCAATGTGATCATGGCCACCTCGCTCATTGGCGTGTCGCTCCCCACGTTCCTGATCGGCATTCTTCTGATCTATCTCTTCTCGGTCGAACTGGGCTGGCTGCCCTCCTTCGGACGCGGCGACACCGTGGCGTTGGGAGGCTGGTGGACCACCGGATTCCTGACCGAAAGCGGGCTGAAGGCACTGGTGCTGCCCGCAATCACCCTCGGCCTCTACCAGATGACGCTGATCATGCGGCTGGTGCGCTCTGAAATGCTCGAAGTCCTGCGGCAGGATTACATCCGCTTTGCCCGCGCCCGGGGCCTCAAGGAACGCACGGTCAATTTCCGCCATGCGTTGAAGAACACCATGGTGCCCGTGGTCACCGTGATCGGCCTGCAACTGGGCGCGATCATCGCCTTTGCCATCATCACCGAGACGGTGTTCCAATGGCCGGGCGTCGGGCTTCTGTTCATCAACGCGATCCAGTTCGTCGATATCCCCGTCATGGCGGCTTACCTCATGCTGATCTCGGTGATGTTCGTCGGCATCAATCTGATCGTCGACATCCTTTATGTCTTCATCGACCCGCGTCTCCGGGTCGACCGCGCCGGAGGCCATTGATGACCGAGACTCCCATCGAAACCCGCGCACCCGGCCGCTGGGCCCGCTTCCGCGACAGCGATTTCTTCTATGCGTTCAAACGCTCGCCCGTCGCGCTGGTCTCCTTCGCGGTGGTGATGCTCTTGGTGCTGTCCTCGGTTTTCGCGCCGCTGATTGCGCCCACCAACCCGTTCGATCCTGCCAGCCTCAACCTGATGAACGGCTTCACGCCGCCGATGGAGCCCAATGCCTTCACTCAGGAAAGCTTCCTGATGGGCACCGATGATCAGGGCCGCGATGTGTTCTCCACCATCCTCTATGGCATGCGCATCTCGCTCTTTGTCGGCCTCTCGGCGGTGCTGTTTGCCATGGTGCTGGGCATCGTGCTCGGCCTGATTTCCGGCTATTTCGGCGGCTGGACCGAGACGATCATCATGCGCATTGCCGATGTGCAGCTGACCTTCCCGTCGATCCTCGTGGCCATGCTGATCTTCGGTATTGCCAAGGGCTTCACCCCTGTCGAATACCGGGACCAGATGGCGATCTGGGTGCTGATCCTCGCCATCGGCCTTTCCGACTGGGTGCAGTTCGCGCGCGTGGTGCGCGGCGCGACACTGGTGGAAAAAAGCAAGGATTACGTGGCCGCCGCCCAACTGATCGGGCGCAGCCCCTGGGCGATCATGATCCGCCATATCCTGCCCAATGCGCTCTCGCCGGTGCTGGTCATCGCCACCATTTCGCTCGCGCTTGCCATCATCGCCGAAGCCACACTCTCCTTCCTCGGCGTCGGCGCGCCGCCGACGCAACCGTCGCTGGGCACGCTCATTCGCATCGGCCAGGGCTTCCTCTTCTCCGGCGAGTGGTGGATCCTGTTCTTCCCGGCCTGCACGCTTCTCGCACTGGCCCTTGGGGTGAACCTTCTGGGCGACTGGCTCCGCGACGCATTGAACCCGAGGCTGAAATGATGACCGATACCCTTCTCGATATCGAAGACCTTTCGGTCACCTTCCCCACGCGGCGCGGTCCCTTCATTGCCGTGCGCGATGCGACCCTGAACCTCTCGCCCGGGGAAATCCACGGGCTGGTCGGCGAATCCGGGGCTGGCAAATCCACCATCGGTGCGGCGATCATGGGCCTTCTCGAAGGGGCGGGGCATATCTCCGGCGGCACGGTGCATTTCCGGGGCGATGCGATTTCGGGTCGCGACCGCGCGGCGATGCGGGCGCTTCGGGGCAAGAAGATCTCGATGATCTTTCAGGACCCGCTGACCAGCCTCAACCCGCTTTTTACCGTCGGCGCGCAGCTGGTCGAGACCATCACCGAACATCTCGACCTCACCGAAGCCCAGGCCCGCGACCGCGCCCGCGATCTGCTCGACCGGGTCGGCATCCCAGACCCCGACACGCGGCTGGATCAGTATCCGCACCAGTTTTCCGGCGGCATGCGGCAGCGGGTGGTGATCGCGCTGGCGCTCTGTTCCGAACCCGATGTGATCATCGCCGACGAGCCGACCACCGCGCTTGATGTGTCGATCCAGAAGCAGATCCTCGACCTGATCCGCTCGCTGGTCGATGAACGCCAGGTGGGGGTCATCCTGATCACCCATGACATGGGGGTCATCGCCGAAACCACCGACAGCGTCACTGTCATGTATATGGGCGAGGTGGTCGAACACGGGGCCACCGCACAGGTGCTGGGCCATCCCGAACATGAATATACCCGCTCCCTGATCGCCGCCGTGCCGCGCCCCGACCGCAAGGTCGAGCGCTTTCCCCAGATCAGCTATGGCGGGCGCGAAACCCGGTTCGCGGTGGAGGAACTGGCCAAGGACTGGCCCGAAACCCCGGCGCCCGACGGCCCGCTGGTGGAGGCGCGCGGGCTTGAAAAACGTTTTCTTGCCAAAGGCGCGATCCTGCCTGGCATGCGGCAATATTTCACCGCCGTCGATGATGTGAGCTTCGATATTCGTCCCGGCGAAGTCTTTGGTCTTGTTGGAGAAAGTGGCTCAGGCAAATCCACCATCGCGCGCATGATCGCCGGGCTCTACCCCTTGGATGGGGGCGAGGTTCTGTTTGACGGGCAACGCGTGTCGGGTGCCGATACGGCGACGCTGACCAGCTTCCGCCGGCAAATCCAGATGATCTTCCAGGATCCGTTTTCCAGCCTCAACCCGCGCCACCGGGTCGACCGGATCGTCGCCGAACCGGCGCTGCATCTGGGCGTGATCCCTGAGGCAGAGGTGGCCGACCGGGTGCGCGACCTGTTGGAAAAGGTCGGGCTTGGCGCCGATGCGGCGGTCAAATACCCCCATGAATTTTCCGGCGGTCAGCGCCAGCGGATCAGCATTGCCCGGGCGCTCGCCACCCAGCCGCGCTTCCTGATCTGCGACGAGCCGACCAGCGCGCTCGATGTCTCGATCCAGGCGCAGATCCTCAACATGCTGAAGGATCTGCAGGAACATCTGGGCCTGACCATGCTGTTCATCAGCCATGACTTGCCGGTGGTACGCCAGATGTGCGACCGGGTCGGCGTTCTGAAGGACGGGCGGCTGGTGGAATTGCAGGACACGGAGACGCTCTTTGCCGCACCGGAAGACCCTTACACCCAGGAACTCCTGCGACTGATGCCGAAGACCGATCTCTTGTCCACCGAAGGGCTGGCAGAGTTGTAGCCCAGCCGGGCCCGAAGCCACCTTAGCGCAGAATCCTGTGACCGGTGTCGGGCTTCGGAATACCGCGCCGGACCAGACCATTCGCCCCCTGAATGCGGTTGCGCAACTCATTGGTGACCGAGCGGCTTTCCGCCCCGTTGCGGATCACACGCGGGGTGATCAGCACCAACAG
>JAOXSD010000156.1 GCA_025800205.1 Silicimonas sp.
GGGCAGGGCCAGCACCAGCACCACGATCATCATGTAGAGCGAGCCGAGGATGGCGACGCCCAGCCCTGCGGCTTCGGGGCGGTTTTCCGAGGCATCGGGCCAGAGGATGAAGTTCCAGTTGAACCGGGTTTCCAGCACGCCGGCGTCTTTCAGCGCATCGGCCAGCATCAGCTGCTCGGGCGAGATATTGGCGTCCAATTCGGCGGATTCCATGGTCGTCCGGCCTTTGTAATAGCCGTCCACACGGCCCGAGGCGAGGAATTCGAAAGGCACGGTTTCACCGATCAGATCGGGGTTGGCCAGAACGAAGTTCCGAAGCTGCGCGGCGGCTTCCTTGGAAATCAGCGTCTGCGGCTTCTTCAGCCCTTCGATCTCGATCCCGTTGGCGTCGATCGCGGCGTTGATCGCGTTCTTGATCAGCGGCGCATAGCCGAAGGTCGACACTTTGGCGAGATCGGCAGGATCGCGGTTGCCTTTCTTGTCGAGCTTGGCTTCGAGCAGTTCCACATCCATCGAGATATAGGTCTGCTTGAAGGCCCCCGAGCCGTTGCCGATGATCGACACAACGAGGAAGGCGAGTGCGAGCATGGCCAGGGCGATGGCGATGATCCCATAGGCGCGGAACCGGGCTTCGGCGCGGTTGCGTTTCTGGGTGCGCGCGTCGCTGGCAATCAGCGACGTGGTTTGGCGCGGTGCCCCGGCGGCGGTCATGTCGGTCATTCGTATTGCTCCCGGTAGCGGCGCACGATCCAGAGCGCGAGGACATTCAGCCCGAGGGTGATGACGAAGAGCGTCAGGCCCAGGGCAAAGGCAACAAGGGTTTCGGGCGAGGCAAAATCGGTGTCGCCGGTGAGCTGGGAGACGATCTTCACCGTCACCGTGGTCATCGCTTCGAACGGGTTGGCCAGATGGCCCAGCCCCCGGTCGAATTGCGCCGCCGCGGCCCCTGCCCCCAGCACCACGATCATGGTCTCGCCAATGGCGCGGGAGGCGGCCAAGAGCACGGCGCCCACGATGCCCGGCAGGGCGGCGGGAATGATCACCTGGCGGATGGTCTCGGATTGGGTGGCGCCGAGGCCGTAGGAGCCGTCGCGCATGGCTTGCGGTACGGCGTTGATGATGTCGTCCGACAGCGAGGAAACGAAGGGGATCAGCATGATGCCCATCACGAGGCCGGCGGTCATCACGTTCGACGAGCTTTCGCCGAGGCTCAGCGGCAAGGCGAGGTAATCGCGGATCAGCGGCCCGATGGTGATGAGCGCAAAGAGCCCGTAGACGATGGTCGGAATGCCCGCGAGGATCTCGATCAGCGGCTTGGCCACGGCGCGGACGCGCTTGGTGGCATATTCCGAGAGATAGATCGCGGCGAAAAGGCCGATGGGCACGGCCACCAGCAGAGCAATGAAGGAGATATAGAGCGTGCCCCAGAGAAGCGGCAGGATGGCGAGTTCCGAGTCGCCCCGGAAATCCGGTGCCCAGACCGTGCCGAAGAAGAAATCGCGCCAATCATGGGCGGCGAAGAAGTTCCGCGTCTCGAACAGCATGGACAGAACGATGCCGAGCGTGGTCAGGATGGCGATGGAGGCCGCCCCGATCAGCACCATGAGGATGCCGCGTTCGACGGTGTTGCGGGCGCGGAAATCCTTCTGGGTCATCATGTAGGAGGCGGCGAAACCGCCAGCCGCCACCAGCAGGACGACGGCCCACATCAGGTTGCGACCGGTATTCGCCATGTCGCGATAGGCCTGGGCGGCGTTCAGCACCGACGGATCCACATTGCCGCCAAGGGCAACGCCAACCTCGCCCAGCCGGTCGCGGACATTGGTGAATTCCGAGCGCATCCGGGTGATCTCGTCCTCGGTCATAGTGCCGGTGGACACCAGCAGATTAAGACCGTCCGAGACCCGGCGCACGTCCGACATGACAAGGCCGAGGGTCGAATTCTCAGGAATGGCACTTTCCGGGATCAGCCCGGAAATACGGTTGTCGACCACCATGGGCTGGGCAATCAGCCAGACGATCAGCACGCCCAATGCGGGCGTCAGAACCGTCAGCGCCACATTGGCACCATAGTAGTTCGGCAAGGAATGCAGCGCGCGGATATCGCCTCCGCCGGAGGCAAGGGCGCGGGAACGGCCCATCATATAGCCCACGGATGCGATCAGAAGAACGGCTGCAAGTAGCCAGATCAACGGCATGACACCACCCCCCGATGTGTGTGTGATTTCAAAGGAATGGGGAGGGCACGCCCGGGCGCCCTCCCCGCTTGGGTCAATTGGCTTAGGAGCCCGAACCCATCATTTTTTCTTCTTCGACCAGCATCTGGGTCGCTTCCAGTTCCGGATCGGCCACCAGACCGTATTCGGCCAGCGGGCCATCGGGGCCGGCGATTTCGTCAGCAACGAAGAAGGACGCATATTCCTTCAGGCCGGGGATGACACCGAGGTGCGCGCCCTTGATGTAGAAGTAGAGCGGACGCGAGACGGGATATTCGCCGGTTGCGATCGACTCGGTCGAGGGAACAACGCCGCCCATGGTGGCGACTTTCAGCTTGTCCTGGTTGTTTTCGAAGAAGGCCAGACCAAAGATGCCGACACCGTTGCCGTTGGCGTCGATACGGGCCAGCGTTTCGGTGTAGTCGCCGTCGATATCGACCGAGCGGCCGTCAGCGCGCAGCTTGATGCAGGCCTTTTCGGCGGCTTTCTTCTTGGCTTTCTCGCTGTCGCCTTCGGCGGCTTCGAGGAATTTCTCGAAGGCACCGGTGGCTTCACAGCCGGCCAGAACCACTTTGTCTTCAAAGACTTCGCGGGTGCCGTGCTTGGTGCCCGGAGGGAAAGCGATGATGTCGACGGCCGGCAGATCGGCGTTGAAATCGGCCCACTGGGTGTAGGGGTTCGCGACCAGTTCGCCGTCTTTCAGGACAACGTCGCTGAGGGCGTTGAAGATGTCCGAAGGCTCGAATGCGGTGAAGTCGGGGCCACCGATCTGGCTGGCAAAGACGATCCCGTCATAGCCGATGCGCACTTCGATGATGTCGGAAACACCGGCGTCGGCACAGGCCTTGATCTCTTTTTCGCGGATCTTGCGCGAGGCATTGGCGATGTCGATGGTGTTTTCGCCCACGCCTTCGCAGAAGCGCTTGAGGCCGGCCGAGGAGCCGCCGGATTCGACGACGGGCGTCGGGAAGTCAAAGTTTTCGCCAAAAGCTTCGGCCACGATCGAGGCGTAAGGCAGCACGGTCGAAGAGCCGGCCACCTGCACCTGATCCCGGGCAGCGGCGGTGGTGGCGGAAATAGCGAGGATCGCCAGGGTCGAGGCGGTCGTTTTCGCGTTCAGCATTGAGGAAACTCCTGCATGATCCGAGACGCCCCACGCGCCTCGTTGGGGCCTGCCTAGGCGCCCGTCGCTAACCTTTTGTGACAGAGACGTAACGGTTTTATGACAGCCGCAAATTCAGCCGGTTAACGTGACGGAAAGCCTGTTTCGCCTGGCAACGGCGCTCAGACCTCGACCGGCAGGATCACCGTGAAAACGCTGCCTTTTCCGATCTCGCTGTCGATCTGGAGCCGTCCGCGATGGCGATTTACGATATGTTTGACGATCGCCAGCCCCAACCCGGTGCCGCCCAATTCCCGGGAACGGTGGGAATCAATGCGGTAGAATCGCTCGGTGAGACGGGGAATGTGGACCGGGTCGATGCCATCGCCCTCGTCTTCGACCGAGAGCAGAACCGCGTCGCCCCGGATCATCGGATGGGCCTCCTGAAACGACAGACGCAGGGTCACGCGCTTGTCGCGGCCGGAATACTTGATCGCGTTTTCCAGCAGGTTCGACACGACCTGGCCCAGTTGATCCGCATCGGCGGGGACCGCATAACCTTCATCAAGCCCGATCAGCTGCAGTTCCGTGCCTTGTTCTTCGATCAAGGTGGCCAGCGTGCTTTTCACCGATTGCACCACCGGGGTGAGCTGCACCAGGGTGGTCGGGCGCATCCGGCCTTCGGATTCCACCCGGCTGAGGGAAAGGAGATCCGACACCAGCCGGTTCATGCGGCTGGCTTCGGCCTCCATGATCGACAGGAAGCGGTCGCGGGCGTCGGGATCGTTTCGGGCAGCACCACGCAGGGTTTCGATGAAACCCAGGACCGCGGTCAGCGGCGTGCGCAATTCATGGCTGACATTGGCGACGAAATCGCGGCGCATCTGGCCCGCCTCCTGCTTGGCGGTGTGATCCTCGAAACACAGCAGAAGCGGATGGCCCGCGCCGTGATCGGCCATCGGGGTGATCACCGCCTGATAGGTCACATCCCCGCGCGCATCCGAGGCCAGATAGGCCGCCCGGGTCGGCGCGCCGGTGGCGAGTGCGAGTTCGATCGCGTCAAGCAGCGGCGGCTGGCGCAGGGCCCCGATGTAATGGCGCCCCTCGATCCGCTCGCCAAACATGGTGCGGGCGTCGCCGTTGCTGGCTTCGATGCGCGCCTCAGGGTTGATCAGCAGCGCCGGGATCGAGATCGCCTCGACCAGATCTTTCATCACCTCGTCCCCCGTGGCAGGTCGGAAATGCCCCGATCTGTGCCTTCAAAACGGACTTTAGACAAGATGTTGTGTCAGGTTCATGTGGATTTCTGCAATCTTTGGTTGATATTCAACTTTCTTACGTTAACAATTAGAGACACTAATAAAAATGAGGCGAGCACGAGACAGACAAAACAACTGAGCATTGACCACTTATAAAAAGACGCAACCTCTAGAATGGAGTGGGGAACTCATGAGGCGCGAAGATGGACTGTGCGGGATGACCAGCGAGATAACATTAGAAAAACAGGCTGGCAGTTCTGCGTTTGTGAAAATTGTAGCGATTGGTGATCCTGAAGAATGGCAAGAGCAGGGCAATCCCCTGCCGTCGAGTGGTACGATTTCTTTCCTGTCTTTTCAGGACCTTGCCGCATCCGGACTTGGGCACCTGTCGCCCGAAGTGATCTATTCACCGGTGCTGGCGGGCCATTTCGATTGCATCGATATGGCCATGGTTCTGAGCAAGATCGGGTTCGATGGAACCTACAAGGCTTATGCAAAGAATTTGCCGAAGCCCGAGGTGATCGAACGAGAAGTACGGAACATGTGTGACGGATTCAGCTTCGAGATCGTTCAGAGCTGATCGAGAGCTTGTGCGAAGGCGCCGGTCAATTGATCGGGGTCTTCGCATCCGACGGACACTCGGAAAAACCCTTCGGACATCCCCAATGCCGCGCGGGCATCAGCTGTGAGCGCCCGGTGTGAAGAGCTGGCCGGATGGCTGAGCGTGGTGGCGATGTCACCCAGCGTGGGCGCGAAGGCGATCTGATCGAGGGCGCGCACCAGGGTGTTCGCTGCGGCGCGGCCGCCATCCAGCTCGAAACTCACCATATTGCCGCCGCCCTTTGTCAGCAGGCTTTGCGCCCGGTTGTGATCCGGGTGATCGGGGCGTGTGGGATAAAGCACGCGCTTGACGCCGACATGATCGGCGAGCGTTGCCGCCAGGGTTTCGGCATTTCGCGAGGCGCGTTCGAAGCGCATCTCGAATGTGTAGAGCCCCCGTTCCGCCAGCCAGCAATCGAAGGGCGAGGCGGTGAGGCCGAGGGTGGCGGACAGCACGGAAAGGCGCGCGCGGATCTCCGGATCGCGGGCCGCCACATAGCCGAGGGTGGCGTCGGAATGGCCCGCGAGCATCTTGGTGACCGAATGGACCAGCACATCGGCGCCCATCTGGAGCGGATTGATGAGGGCCGGCGTGGTGAAGGTGTTGTCGACCACCACCGGAATGCCCCGCGCCTGCCCGAGCGCGATGATGCCCCGAAGATCGGCGATCCGCAGGGTCGGGTTCGCGACGGTTTCGATCAGAATTGCGCGGGTTTCCGGGCGCAGGCCCGCTTCGAAGGCCTTGAGATCGGTGGGATCAGCCACCGATGTGGCAATCCCCATGCGCGGCAGTTCTTCCTGCATCAGGCGCAGGGACCGGCCATAGAGCTGGTCGGCGCCGAGCACATGATCGCCGGCTTTCACGATGGACAGAAGCGCGAGGGTCACCGCCGACATGCCGGAGCCGGTCACCACACCGCCTTCCGCCCCTTCGAGCCGGTCAATCAGGCCCGCCAGCACATCGGCATTGGGATGGCCTTCACGGGCATAGGTGAAGCCACTGGCGCGCCCCTCATACTGGTCATCAAGCGCATCCGGATCGGGCGAGGCATAGACGACCGAGGGCTGCAACGGCGTGGCGACAGGGCGGCTGACGCTTTCGGGCCAGCGCGCGCGCAGCAGAGGGGGTTTGGTCATGTGTCGATTTTCCTGAAGCCGGCGCGGTATTCCTGCAGCCGGTCCTGATAATGTTTCGCGGTGGCCTGGTTCATCTGCACATGGCGGTCTTCCACCGGGCGGACCACCTTGCCGGGCATCCCCATCACCAGGGATCCTTCGGGGATCACCTTGCCTTCCGGGATCAGCGCCCCTGCCCCGATGATCGAGCCTTTGCCGATCACCGCGCCATTCAAGACGGTCGCGCCCATGCCGATGAGGCAGCCGTCTTCCAGTATGCAGCCGTGGAGCATCGCCTTGTGGCCCACGGTGACATTGGTGCCAAGGGTCAGGGGAAAGCCCATGTCGGTGTGCAGGACGCAGTTTTCCTGCACGTTGGAGCCCGGCCCGATGACGATCGGTTCATTGTCGCCCCTCAGGGTGGCGCCGAACCAGACGCTGGCGCCGGAGGCAAGGCGCACATCGCCGATCAGGTTGGCATCGGGGGCGACCCAGTAATTGCCATCCTCGGGGAATTGGGGCGTCTTGTCGCCCAGTGCATAGAGTGTCATTCGCCCACCTCGAATTCGGCCTGCAGTTTGCGCACCAGATCCGACAGGCCCGGCTGCTGGGTGCGGCGCAGGCGTTCGGCGGTCAGGATGGTTTTCAGCCGCGCTTCGGTTTCGTCGAGATCGTCATTGACCAGAACGTAGTCATAGGCGCCCCAATGGCTGATTTCGTCCCAGGACTTGGTCATCCGCTTGTCGATCGTGTCCGCCGAATCCTGGCCCCGGCTTTCAAGGCGGCGGCGCAGCTCGATGATCGAGGGGGGCAGAAGGAAAATCGACAGCACATGGGGCGCGAGCGGCGAATTGGCGATCTGCTGGGCGCCCTGCCAGTCAATGTCGAACAGCACGTCGGCACCGGCATTGATCGCCTCTTCCACGGCCCCCTTGGGCGAGCCGTAGAAATTGCCAAAGACATGGGCATGTTCGAGCATATCGCCCTGGTTCACCATGGTCTTGAAATCGGCTTCATCGATGAAGTGATAATCCTTGCCATTCACCTCGCCCTCCCGGGGCGCCCGTGTGGTGGCCGAGACCGAAAAGCGGATATCGCCGTCCCAGGCGCGCAGGCGCTTGGCCAGGGTGGATTTTCCGGCCCCCGAGGGCGATGAGAGAATGATAAGAAGACCGCGGCGCATCATTTTATTCGACGTTCTGAACCTGTTCGCGCATCTGATCAATCACCGCCTTGAGGTCAAGGCCAATCGCGGTCAGCGCGGGGGATTGCGACTTGGAACAGAGCGTGTTGGCCTCGCGGTTGAACTCCTGCATGAGGAAGTCGAATTTGCGCCCGCGTGCGCCGTCCTGGGCCAGAAGCGCGCGGGCCGCGGCGATATGGGCGGCGAGCCGGTCGAGTTCCTCGGTCACGTCATTCTTGACCGCAATCAGGGCCATTTCCTGCAACAGCCGGGCCTCGTCGGGGACTTCGGTGGCTTCGGTGATCCGCGCCAGCGCCCGGTCGAGGGCCGCGCGGGCGGCCACGTCACGGTCGCCGAGGGCGGCGGCGGCGTCGGCGGTCAGGGTCTCGATCCGGTCCAGCTGTTCGCCCAGAACCCGCGCCAGCGCGGCGCCTTCCGTGGCGCGGTTGGTCTCGAACGCGTCCAGAACCGTGCCCATGCCATCCAGCAGGGCGGCGCGCAGGGCGGGGATGTTTTCGACCAGGCTGGTGTCGGTGGCTTCGAGAACCCCGCGCATATGGCTGATCTCGGCCGCCGTGGTGGGCGCCAGCGTCACCCCCCGGCCCGCCGCCTGGGCTTCGATTTCCGCCAGCGCCGAGAGGGCCGCGTTGAGGCCGGTGTCGCTGAGCACCATGGTGCCCGCGTCGCTTTCCCGGGTGATGCGAATCCCTATGGTGACATTGCCGCGCGCCAGCCGCCCCTGGCAGAGTTTGCGCAATTCGGGCTCCAGCCCCTCGACCCAATCGGGCACGCGGATCCTCAGATCAAGCCCGCGCCCGTTCACCGACCGCATTTCCGCCGACCAGGCCCAGGTTTCATAGACCCCGCTGGCGGACGCAAAACCGGTCATCGACATCAGACCCCGTGACCCATTCCCCATACCTATTAACCTTTCATTCAGATAAAGGAGGCGCTTTAGGCGAATTTGTGTCAGAATTTAGGGAGTGATGAAAGAGAGCTTCGCCCGGCGTGTGTGGCCCGGCGGTGGAAGGTTAAAGGTTAAAAGATGTCGACGAACGAAAATCAGCCCGAGAACAACATCCTGTCCATGGTTCGCAAGCGGACCACCGCTGCGCCGACCAAATCGCTCGAAAAGATCGAACGCTACTGGAACGTGGTGCGGGCGAACCGGCTGGTGCCGTCGCGCTGCGAGATCGACCCGCGCGGTCTCGAAGGTGTTCTGGGCAATTGCTTCATTCTCGAACGCATCACCGGTGGTCTGGCCCGGTTCCGCATCGCGGGCGCCCATATCAACGAGCTGGTTGGTCTGGAACTGCGCCAGATGCCGATTTCGGCGCTGTTCTCGCCCCAGTCGCGCGAACTTCTCTCTGATGCGATGGTGGCGGTCTTCGAAGAGCCGGCCATCGTGCGGCTGCGGCTGGAAAGCCGGGGCGGTTTCGGGCGTGAACGTCTGGAGGGCGAGATGATCCTGCTGCCCCTGCGCAGCGACATGGGTCAGGTCGACCGGGTGCTGGGTGGCATTATGATGCATGGCAAGGTGGGCCGGACTCCGCGCCGGTTCGAGATCCTCGGCCAGTCGCGTCAGTCCATCGTCGGCTTTGCCGGGCCGCAGAGCACGCCGGCCAATGATGTGCCGCACCGGCCCGCCCCCCTGGTCAAGAGCCTGGCGCCGGTTCAGGGCGAGGCCGAGCGTCCGCGCACACCGCGCGCCCCCGTCGCCCCGGTGGCCCCTGTCCCGGCCGCGCCCGCGGCGCTGATCGAGCGCGGTCACCTGCGGCTTGTGGTCGATAACGGCTGAGATCCGACAGGGTCAGGCGGTTCTTCCGCCTGATCCCCCCTGCCTCAGAGCAGAACGGCCCAGAGCGCCAGCCCGATGGCCGCAAGCCCGACGGCCCTGCGAAAGAGACGCAATCCGCGAAACAGGTCGTCGGGGGTGGGATCGCTGCCGACGGGGTTCAGAAACGGATCGTCACTCATCCCCTCCGCATAGCGACGTGGCCCCGACAGACGGATCGCCAGCGCGCCGGCCATGGCCGCTTCGGGCCAGCCGGCATTGGGCGAGCGGTGACCACGCGCATCGCGCCGCATGGTCCGGATCGCGGTGCCGCGCGCTTTTGAGGCCCAGGCGATCAGCAGGCCGGTGAGCCGGGCGGGCAGCCAGTTGGCCCAGTCATCGATGAGCGCGGCGGCGCGGCCGAAATCCACATGGCGCGGGGTCTTGTAGCCGATCATCGAATCCATCGTGTTGATGGCCTTGTAGACGGCGATGCCGGGCAGGCCGAGAAGTGCGCCCCAAAAGAGCGGCGCGATCACCCCGTCAGAGGCGTTTTCGGCGAGGCTTTCGAGGGCGGCGCGGGAGATGGCGGGGGCGTCGAGCTGGTCGGGATCACGACCGACGATCATCGAGATGGCGTGCCGGGCGGTGTCGAGATCGCCCACGCGCAGGGGCTCGGCCACCGCCGCCACATGATCATGGAGCGATTTCGCCGCCACCAGCGGCCAGGCGAGAAGGCCGGTGCAGATCAGGCCCGCCAGCCCGCCCGGCAGAAGTGCGCTCAGGCCCCAGGCGAGGGCTGCGACGGCGATGATGATCGCCCAGGCGACGATCCGGCCATTGCGGCGGCGAGTATGGGCGCTTTGATCTTCGCGGTTGAAGCGCGTGTCGGCCCAGGAGATCACCCGGCCGAGCCAGGTCACCGGGTGTCCGATGCGCTGGTAGAGCCGGTCGGGCCAGCCAAGGAGCGCGTCAAACGCCAGCGCCAGCACCATGGCGGCGGCCATCATGGGAAGGCCCCGTTGACGGCGCGGATCGAAAGCCCGCCCTCAAAACAGCGCAAGGTGGTGACCGAGAGGTTGTCGATCTCGAAGGCCATGGCCTCTTCGAGGCGGCCAAGGGCCAAGGCGAGCCCCGCGCGGACCACGCCTGCATGGGCGACGATGGCCACCGGGCCACCTTGGCGCGCGGCCTCCGCAGCTTCTTCCAGTACCGGGGTGACCCGGGTGCAGAGATCGCGAAAGCTCTCGCCGCCATCACCGGTGAGGTCGGCCAGCTCGGCGCGGCTCAGCACCCCCACATCGGGCAGATCGGTGTAGAGCCTGTTCTCCCAGGCGCCGAAATCCTGCTCCCAAAGCCGAGCATCCTCGTGCCGCTCTGCCCCCGGCCAGAGCCCATCTGCGGTGCGCCGGCAGCGCATCGCAGGACTGCAGAAAATCTGTGCCACCGGGGCCTGGGCGCCAGTCGCGGCAAGGGCGTCCAGACCCGCCTCACTCAGCTCCACATCGGTGCGCCCGCAAAGCCGCCCGCCGCTGGCCGTGGCCCCGTGCCGGATCAGAAGTAACTGCCCTTTGGAAAACATTGCCGCTCGCTTTTCATCCCGGTCGAAACCTGCTTTGCATGGCGCCATGGGAAAGTCGATACTGATCACCGGAGGCGCCCGCTCGGGCAAGAGCGCGCTTGCCGAACGCTGGACGCTGGAGGCGGGCAATCCGGCCTTCTACATTGCCACCTGTCGCGCCTATGACGACGAAATGGCGGCAAGGATTGCCGAACATCAGGGGCGCCGGGGGCCGGAATGGCAGACCATTGCGGAACCGACGCGGCTGGTGGAGGCGTTGCAGGAGACCGATGGTCAGGCGCCGCGGCTGGTGGATTGTCTGACGCTTTGGTTGTCGAATCTGATGGAAGACGAGGCCGATGTGGCGGCGGAAACCGCGCGACTGGTCGCGGCGCTGGAGGCGCAGCATTCCACCGTCGTGCTGGTCACCAACGAGGTGGGGCTGGGGATCGTGCCGGAAAATGCGCTGGCAAGGGCGTTTCGTGACGCGCAGGGGCGGCTCAATCAGGCCATTGCCGAGGTGGCGGACGAGGTGTATCTCGCCGTTGCCGGACAGCCATTGAAGGTCAAACCGAATGCCCATGACTGAACTGACGAACCTTTCGCAAGTCTCTGAACTTGCAGCAACCTTCCCGAAATTCGATGAAGACGCCGCCGATGCGGCCCAGGCCCGTCAGAACAGCCTGACGAAGCCGCCTGGTGCGCTGGGCCGGCTGGAAGAGCTGGCGATCTTTCTGGCCGGGTGGGCCGAAACCGACCGGCCCGCGATCAACACCGCGCAAGCCTTGGTCTTTGCCGGCAATCACGGGGTCTGTGCCCAAGGGGTGAACCCCTTCCCGCAGGAAGTCACCGCGCAGATGGTGGCCAATTTCGACCATGGCGGGGCGGCGATCAACCAGTTGTGCAAGGCCAACGGGGCCGATCTTTCGGTGATTGCGCTCGATCTTGACCGGCCCACCGCCGATTTCACCGAAGCGCCTGCGATGAGCGAGGCGGAGTGTCTTGAGGCCCTGAACCGGGGCGCCGGCGCCGTTGATGACAGCGCCGACATTCTGCTTCTGGGCGAGATGGGCATTGGCAATTCGACCACTGCCGCCGCCCTCGCCCATGCGGTGCTGGGCGGATCTGCCGGCGACTGGACCGGGGCCGGCACCGGGCTGAATGCCGAAGGGGTGTCGCACAAGGCGGAGGTGGTCGCGCGCGCGGTGGCGTTGCATGGCGCCGCACACGGCATGGACATCCTTGCCGCCCTCGGCGGGCGCGAGCAGGCCGCAATCTGCGGGGCGGTTCTGGCCGCACGCGCGGCGCGCATTCCAGTGCTGCTCGACGGCTATATCTGCACCGCCGCCGTGGCACCGCTCTTTGCCACCGACCCGGCGCTGCTCGATCATTGTCTGGTGGCCCATGCCAGTGCCGAGCCGGGCCATGCCGCACTCTGCAAGGCGATGAACAAGGAGCCGATCCTGCGGTTCGAGATGCGTCTGGGCGAAGGCTCCGGGGCGGCGCTGGCGCTGGGCGTGCTGAAAAGCGCGCTGGCCTGCCACAACGGTATGGCGACCTTTGCCGAAGCGGGCGTCGCGGGCGGGTGAGCTGGGCGGCGGCCCGCCGGGATGAGGCGCATCTGGCCTTTGTCCTGCTGACCCGGCTGCCGCTGGGACGACTGCGCGCGCCGGTGCCCTCGACGGCGCAAGCCGCCTGGGCCTTTCCGCTGGTCGGTCTCGTCGTTGGGGCCATCGGTGGCGCGGTCTACCTCGCCGCCAGCACGTTCCTGCCCGCCATTCTCGCCGCGATCCTCGCACTGGCCACCCAGATTGCGACCACCGGTGCGCTGCATGAAGACGGGTTGGCCGATGTGGCCGATGGGTTCGGCGGTGGCACGAGCCGCGACCGCAAGCTCGAGATCATGCGCGACAGCCGGATCGGCAGCTATGGGGTTGTGGCGCTGATCCTAGCGCTTGCGCTGATCGCACTTGCCATGGCCGAAGCGGCTCCGAGCTTTGCCACCTTTGCCGCCATCGGCGCGATCAGCCGCGCCGCGATGCTCTTGCCGATGGCGTTTCTGCCGCCGGCGCGCGCCGATGGTCTGGGGCGAATGGCCGCCCTGCCCCCGGGGCCACGGCTTGCCACCGGTCTTGCGATCGCGGCGATTGCGGCCGTGTTCACCCTGCCTTTGTTCCTGCTGGCGGCGGGTCTTGCCGTGATGCTGATGCAGGCCCAGGCGAAACGCCAGATCGGCGGTCAGACCGGCGATGTGCTGGGGGCCACGCAGAAGCTTGCGGAATGTGCCTGCTGGCTGACCGCTGCCGCCAATTTCGGCATCTCTTAGGTCCAGTTTCTCCGCCTGCTTGCACCTCTCGCCTATCCGGCGTGTCATGGTCGCCAAGAATCAGGAGATCACCATGGCGCAAGACCAATCCAACACGTTCACCGGGGCCGAAGCCATGGTCCGCATGCTCGAAGCCCATGGGGTGAAACACATTTTCGGGCTTTGCGGCGACACGACCCTGCCGTTTTACGATGCGCTCTATCGGCTCGATCACGGGATCGAACACATCCTGACCCGCGACGAACGCTCGGCCGGCTATATGGCTGACGGCTATGCCCGCGTCACCGGGCGCCCCGGCATTTGCGAAGGCCCGTCGGGCGGCGGGGCGACCTATATTCTGCCCGGCCTGGTCGAGGCGGGCGAAAGCTCGACCCCGATCCTGGCGATCACCTCGGATGTGGGCACCCGGGCACGCGGCCATTATCCGCTGACCGAGCTGGATCAGGCCGGGCTGATGGCACCGCTGACCAAGACCACCCAGGTCATCCAGCATGCCGACGCG
>JAOXSD010000035.1 GCA_025800205.1 Silicimonas sp.
CCATCCGACCGGATGGCGCCCGAATGCGACGCTTTTAGCCTTCGCTGGCCGGGCCGGCAGGTACAATTCCGGTGCCGGCGGCAAAGCCCCGGCTTTCGACCGGCAGGCTGGCCTGCAGACCGGCCATGTCCATGCCGGACAAAAGCGCCAGAACCGCCGCGTCATCGGCATTGGTCAGAAGCCCGATGGAGACCTGGCCGTCCAGGCTCAGGGTGAAATACCGATAGGCGACAGGGGTGATCTTGCCGGTCATCACGGTCTCGTTGATCTGCGGGCGCAAAACCACCGGCACCCCGTCGAGCCGGGCGAAAACGTCGCCGCCCAATGCAGGCGCCCGCAGCGTGCCGGCCTCCGCCTTCCGCAGCGCCTTCATGTCGCTTTTCATTTAGATCGCGATCATCTGCGCCCCTGCGGCATAGGTGGCACGCGCGGTCATCTTGCCGGCGCCGCGGGCCTTGTCGAACCGGCCCAGAATGCTGTTGGTGGTCGAAATCGAAATCCCGGACTTCTTGTAAGCCGCGCCGGTGATCGCCATGCCATCGGCATCAACATAGTCGCGCTGCACCCAACCCTCGGGCGCGGGCGGCAGGGCGGCGGGCAGATCCAGACCGGAGGATTTGAAAATCCCCCCGGCCAGCGTCTGGTATCCGCTGGCCAGCCGCCCCATCAGACCACGCCTGCGGCTTTCGCCCGCGTCATAGGCCGTGGCCCGGTCGGCAATCGCGTCCTGAACCGCAGCGCGCCGGTCATCGGTGGCCAGGCTGTCAATCGCCAGAAAAGCCGTGGCGCCCACAAGACCCACGCCAACAAGAAGAACAAGGCTCAAAAGAACACGTATCTCAAATCTCCATTTGCCCCGTCTGCAAAGTCCGCCTGCGGGGCCAAAGAATGATGTAATTGCGTCAATTTCCTGATAACCAAAGGCGAAACAGGAGGATTTCCCATGCGCTGGCTTCTGACATTCGCCTTCGGATTTCTCTTCGGCCTGCCCGCAGGCGCTTTCCTCTGGTACGCCTTTTCACCGCTTCTGTTTGACGAGGTGGTCACCGAAACCCTGACCGAAGCCCAGGTTGTGGCCACGGGCGCCTTCCGCGACGCCGATCGGTCGCACAAAGGGCAGGGCAACGCGACACTGGTCGCCCTCCCGGGCGGCGGCCATGAGGTGCAGCTTTCGGAGTTCCAGGTCACCAACGGCCCCGATCTTGAGGTCTGGCTCTCGGCCCATCCCGACCCTAAAAAATCCTCTGACGTAGCCGAAAACCCCTGGGTCTCGCTCGGCCAGCTCAAGGGCAATGTGGGCGATCAGGCCTATTCCGTGCCCCCGGGCACCGATCTCGGCCAGATCAAATCCGTCGTGATCTGGTGCGAACAATTCGGCGTGCTTTTCTCGCCTGCCGCACTGGCGCCGGGCGGGTAGGGCGCGGCCATGGGGCGGGCCGCACCCTTGGATGCAGCCCGCCGGACGGATCACCTTGCCTCAATAAGCCGGGCGCCATGGGGGTTGTCGATCACCATCTTCCAGCCGCCATCGGCCTGTTTGCGCAGGATGGCGACGGACAACCCCGACTGCGCCACATCCTGCCCGTCCGGCGTTGTGCCGGTCATCGACCATGGCGCGATATGCAGGGCCAGATCGCCCTGAACGATGACCTCATGACCGGAATAGGTGAACTGCGGCTTGAGCGCCGACATGGCGGTGAACATCTCTGCCAGCACAGCCGCATCCGAGACCGGCTGGCCCGGCTCGAAGGCAACACTCGCATGGTCTTCATAAACGTTCATCACCGCCTCGATATCGCCTGCCATAAAGGCCGAGGTCATGGTGGAAATTGCATCGAGCGCATCGGTTTCATCTGCTGTCATGGGGGAGCCTTCTGCATGTGCAAACTGGGAAAGGGACAGGGCGGTGATCAGAGCCGCGGGAACGAGGTGTTTCATGGGATACCCTTTTTCTTTTGGTATCCCGTTCCTACCTGTGGCCTGTGACAGGTTCCGTCAGTGGGGGCGCTATGCGGCTTTTTCGACTTTTTGCGCTGATGGATTCGCTGCGCCGTCGCCGGGGGCCGGTCACGGCCAAGGATCTGTCGCAGGAGCACCGGGTCTCGGTCCGGTCGATCTATCGCGACATTGCAGATCTGCAAGCGATGGGAGCGCCCATTCGCGGCGAAGGCGGCATCGGCTATGTGCTGGACCGCGGGTATTTCATGCCGTCTCTCCACTTCGAGGAGGGCGAGCTTGACGTGCTCATGCTTGGCCTGCGGTTGGTGGAAGAACGCTCAGGCCCGGAACTGGGACATTCGGCGCAAGAGGCGCTGGCCAAGCTGTCGTCCTCCATCGGTGAGGAAAAGCGCGATCTCTGGCTGCGGACCCCGCTTGTCGCAGGCCCCAGCGCGGCCGGCGCGCGGGCGCGGGAAACCGCGTTCTATGCCCAACTCCGCGATGGGATCAAACGCCACAGGGTTCTGAAACTTCACTACGAAAGTGTCTCCGGCAAGATGTCTGAACGCTTTGCCCATCCGCTGGGCATGACTGTGTTTGAAGCCGGCTGGCTGCTGACCATCTGGTGTGAGACCGCCGGAGATTTCCGCCATCTGCGCATGGACCGGATCCGGGCGGTCGAGGACGCAGAGCGGGCCTTCCGACCAGAGCGCGGCCGCAGCTTCGCAGAGGCTCTGGCGCGCGAAGCGGAGAAAACTGCACCCAACGGGAATTGATCCGGGCGATGGCACCGCCGCACTGGCGCCGGGCGGGCCGGGCGCCATGACAAAGCAAAGCCCCTGCCTTTCACCCTTTCAAAAGTACGCATGTCGCGCCGTCAGAAATGGGGCATGAAATGGCGCCCCGAACGCACCCCATGTCCCTCTGGGTTCAAATCAGACTTGCTGCCCTGCCATTCCCCGGCACCTTGAGCCGCGCCCCCGCCTGGGCTACCAAATCCCCATGAAAATCTGCCCCAAAGTCGAAGACATCCGCAGCACCATCCGCGCCTATCACGCCGCCGGCGAAACCGTGGGCCTCGTCACCACCATGGGCGCACTCCATGAAGGCCATCTCACGCTCATGCGCCACGCCCGCGAAGACCATGACCGCGTGGTGGCCACCATCTTCGTCAATCCGACCCAGTTCGGCGAGGTGGCCGATCTGGCCCACTACCCCTCGGATGACGCCCGCGACATCGACCTTCTGCGCGCCGAAGGGATTGACGCGCTCTTTCTGCCCGAAGTTCAGGTGATCTACCCGCCCGGCGACGAAACCATCGTCGAGACCACCCAACTGGCCCATATGCTCCACGGCAAGGTGCGCCCGGGCCATTTTCGCGGTGTGGCCACCGTGGTTGCCCGGCTCTTCAACATCTGCCAGGCCGATGCGGCTTATTTCGGCGAAAAGGACTATCAGCAATTGCAGGTGATCCGCCGCATGACCCGGGACCTGCACATCCCGATCGAGATCCACGGCGTGCCCACCGTGCGCGAAGCGGACGGGCTCGCCATGTCGTCCCGCAACCAGCGCCTCTGCGCCGAAGACCGCGCCGCCGCCGTGATCCTGAGCCAGAGCCTCGACACCGCTGAAACCCTTGTCGCCCAAGGCACCACCATCGAGGCGCTGGGCGCCGCCATCCGCACCCGGATCAAATCCGAACCCCGCGCCACGCTCCGCGCGGTCGACATTGTCGCCGCCGAAACCCTCGCGCCGGTTTCAGGCCCGGTGACCGAAAAGATCGCCATCATGCTCTCGGCCGAATTCGGCAGCGTCCTGCTGCTCGACCAGCGCGAGATCAGCCCCTGAGCGCTATTCGCTCACCGTGATCGTGATCACCTCGCTTGCCACCGGCGGCACATGGGGCACATGGCCCGCATCCCCCAGCACCAGCTGCAGCGTATGGGTTCCGGGCGCCAGCTCCAGCACGGTCTCGGTCTGCCCGCCGCCAAAATGCAGATGGTTGTCATCGGCCGGCAAGCCATAGTCCAGCTCCTCCGCCCCGTCTTCGCCCTGCCCAAGCGGCGGCCGGTTGACGAACAGATGATGATGCCCGGTGTTTTCCTTCTCGGTCCCCGCAGGGGCCACCCCCATGCCGGAGAGGCCGAAGACCACCTGCACCGGCGAGGTCACCGTGGCCCCGTCCTCGAGATTGACGAAATAGACCCGCGCCCCTTCGGGCGAGGCGGTCTCCTGCGCCACGGCGGGCGAAATGTTCACCGCGATCAGGGCGGCAATGGCAAAATGCTTGATGATGTTTCCTCCCAATGCCTCAAATGATGCCCCCGGCCGCACAAAAGTAAAGCCACAGAGCCGTGAGACCGGCGCCCGATCCGCGCAAAAAAAAGGCCGTCCAAAGACGGCCTGTCCAGTCAGGGAGGAAGATGGAGGCACTTCGACAGTGCCAACAAGTAAACATTTGATGGTAAATCAGGCGTATTTGTGACGGATTGGCGGTAATATCGCGGTCAATCCCGCCTATGACGTGCTCAAATCCGCTGCTGCACCCGGCGCAAGACGTCCATCCGCCCATGCAAAACCGCGGGGATGACCACCGGATCCCCGGTCTCGAAGAAAAGCAGATGCGATGCGCAATGGCTCAGAAAAACCTCCCGATCAACCAGTCGCACGGGCTTGAAATGTGCCTGGCCCTCGGCCAGCCGCTGACAACATGTCTTGATCCGA
>JAOXSD010000217.1 GCA_025800205.1 Silicimonas sp.
AAAGGGCCGGTCCCTGCGGACCGGCCCCTCTCATTCCTGACGCCTTGATCAGACGAAGAACTGCGCGCCATTCGCCGAAATCGTCGAGCCGTTGATGAAGCCCGCATCATCCGGGGCGAGGAAGGCCACGCAGCGGGCGATTTCCTCGGGCTCGCCGAGGCGGCCGGCGGGGATCTGCGAAATGATGCTTTCGCGGACCTTTTCCGGCACCGCCATGACCATTTCGGTGGCGATATAGCCCGGGCAGACCGCGTTGGCGGTGATGCCGGCGCGGGCACCTTCCTGAGCCAGCGATTTGACGATGCCCAGATCACCGGCCTTGGTAGCGGCATAGTTCACCTGGGCGAACTGACCTTTTTGGCCGTTGATCGACGAGATCACGATGATGCGGCCGAACTTGCGTTCGCGCATGCCGGGCCAGATCGGGTGAACGGTGTTGAAGACGCCGGTGAGGTTGGTGTCGATGACTTCCGACCATTGTTCGGGCGTCATCTTGTGGAAGGGCGCATCGCGGGTGATGCCCGCATTGGCAACGACCACGTCGATGGGGCCCATGTCGGCTTCAACCTGGGCGAGACCGGCCTTGGAGGCCTCGTAATCGGCCACGTTCCATTTGTAGGTCTTGATGCCGGTTTCGGCGGTAAAGGCGGCGGCCTTTTCATCGTTGCCCGCATAGGTGGCGGCGACGTCAAAGCCGTCGGCCTTCAGTTTTTTGGAAATTGCCTCCCCGATGCCCCGGCTCCCCCCGGTGACAAGTGCGACTCGTGCCATTGATTCCTCCAAATTGGCAAAATTCGTTAGGTAAGAGAGTTACGCGCTTGGCTCTCCCTGCGCAAGAATATTGCGCAGCCAAATCCGCTCCTCCCCCAAAGTAAAGGCGCCCGAAGGCGCCTTTGCTGGTTTTTTCAGCTCAGCGCTCGACGCAGAGCGCAACGCCCATGCCGCCGCCGATGCAAAGCGTGGCGAGGCCCTTCTTGGCGTCGCGGCGCTTCATTTCAAAGAGCAGCGTGTTCAGGACGCGGGCGCCCGACGCGCCGATCGGGTGACCGATGGCGATGGCGCCGCCGTTCACATTGACGATCTCGGGATCCCAGCCCATGTCCTTGTTCACCGCGCAGGCCTGGGCGGCGAAGGCTTCGTTGGCTTCCACCAGATCAAGATCGCCCACGGACCAGTCGGCCTTGTCGAGCGCCTTGCGCGACGCATAGATCGGGCCCACACCCATGATCGACGGGTCGAGCCCGGCGGTGGCATAGGAGGCGATGCGGGCCAAAGGCTCGATGCCGCGTTTCTCGGCGTTTTCGGCGCTCATCAGGAGGACACCGGCGGCGCCGTCGTTGATGCCCGACGCGTTGGCGGCCGTGACCGAGCCGTCCTTGGTGAAGGCGGGGCGCAGTTTCTGCATGTTCTCGATGGTCGCGCCGTGGCGGATGTATTCATCTTTATCGACCACGATGTCGCCCTTGCGGGTCTTCACGGTGAACGGGGTGATTTCATCATCGAACTTGCCGGCCTTCTGGGCGGCTTCGGCCTTGTTCTGCGACGCCAGCGCAAACTCGTCCTGCATCTCGCGGCTGATCTGCCATTTCTCGGCGACGTTTTCGGCGGTCTGGCCCATGTGGTAGCCGTTGAAGGCGTCCCAGAGACCATCCTTGATCATCGTGTCGATGAGTTTCATGTCGCCCATCTTTTGCCCCGCGCGCAGGGCCTGGGCATGGGGGCTCATGGACATGTTTTCCTGACCACCGGCGGCGATGATATCGGCATCGCCAAGGGCGATGTGCTGGGCGCCGAGGGCCACGGCGCGCAGGCCCGAGCCGCAGACCTGGTTGAGGCCCCAGGCCGCACTTTCGACGGGGAGGCCGGCATTGACATGGGCCTGACGGGCCGGGTTCTGGCCCTGACCGGCGGTGAGCACCTGACCGAGGATGGTTTCCGACACGTCGGATTTCTCGACGCCTGCGCGTGCCACGAGCGCTTCCAGAACGGTGGCGCCGAGGTCATGGGCGGGGGTGTTGGCGAAGCTTCCGCTGAAGCTGCCCACCGCCGTACGCGCGGCGGATGCAATCACGACATTGGTCATTTATCTCTCCTCTCGAAATGACGGCCAGGCAGAATCCCTCCTGCGGCTTGCGGGCACATTATGCAGGTGCAGAAAAAACGCAACGGGCAGATGGTCGCCCCCCAAAGCTCAAACCGGTTGCCTAAAATTCTTGGCGCTTTGCGCCCCTGTCAGGGCCGCCTGTTAACACCTTTTTCCTAGGCTGGTTTCCAAGTCTATTGCAAGGAATTAGACGTGACGGATTTCAAACGTTCCCGGTCCGCACTCAAGGGGCTGGCGTTGGTGGTGTTTTGCATCGCAACCTTTGCCGGGGTTTTCGGGCTGGTCACCATGGCCCCGACGGTGATCGTGGACAAGATGCTTGAACGGGACATCAAGACTCAGGCGCATCTTTGGGAGACCCGGGTGATCACCCGTCTTGCGGCGGGCAAGTCGGTGTTCGAGAACCGCTGGCTGACCGAGATTGACAAGGAATTCCTCAAGAACATCACGCTGAGTTCCGACATCTATCGATTTGCGCTGTTCACCCGCGAGGGCCGGGTCTTCTGGTCTTCGAACGAAGACGAGATCGGTCGCACCATATCCGCGAGTTTTTTCGCCGATATCATCGCAACGGGCGAAGACTATTACACCCATATGGCGGTGCGCCCGTCCGAGGTGGATGATTTCGACCTTCATGCAGTTGCCCGCGAAGAAGGCGGTTTGCGCGAGGTGGCCGAGATTTTCACCCCCGTGGTGCGCAATGGTGAGGTTCTGGGTGCGATCGAGTTCTTTACCGACATTACCGACATCCGGAACACGTTCATTCTGCGGGTGCGGATCGGGCTTGGTGTGATCTGCGCCACCGTGCTGGGGCTGGTGACGGCCATCGTGCTGGTGATCCGTCGGGCCAACCGGGTGGCGGTGCGGCGGCTCAATGCACAGACGGTGACCGAGCGGGAATTGCTGGAAGCCCAGCTTCAGATGGCGCGCGAGGTGCGGCTTCTGGGCGAGCTGAACGAGTGGCTGCAATCGAGCCGGTCGCTGGATGAGCTTTTCGACATGGTCGGCCGCTTCATGACCCATATCCTGCCGGTCTGCGAGGGCAGCGTTTACGTCTATTCCAATTCCCGCGATGTGCTCGATGGTTGGGCCAGCTGGAATGGCGGCAG
>JAOXSD010000173.1 GCA_025800205.1 Silicimonas sp.
ACACGCCCGCGACCATCAGGTTCAACAGCCCGAAGACCAGGCTCGCCGCCATCAACCCCAGTTGCGGCACGATCAGCAAGGGGAAGGCCACGGCGGCGACCAGCGCACCGGCGTAATCGGCGGTGAGCACGTTCGACAGCGTGTGCTCCATCGCCCGGCGCTCGGTGAGAATGCGGGTGATCAGCGGGATTTCCAGCCCCGAAAGCGCACCGATGGCGATGACGATGGCAAAAAGCACGCCCTGCAGCCCGTCGAGATAGCCATAGGCGAGGAACAGCATCGGCGCGGAGAAGCCGCCGACGAGGCCGAGCAGGATCTGCGACAGGGTGAAGCCGCGCTCGGCCCGGGTGACAAAGCGCGACGCCCAGGCGCCGAGCCCCATGGAGGTCATGAAGATGCCGATGACGAGGGAAAATTGCGTGACGCTGTCGCCCAGAAGGTAGGACGACACGGCACCCGCGATCAGCTCATAGATCAGCCCCGCCACGGCCACCGCAAAGGTCGCCGCCAGCAGCCAGAGCGCCTGGCCTTCCTTCAGCCGGGGGGCGTCGCTCATGACGAGAGGATCACCGCCCCGATCAGAAGCGACACCGAGATGAACAGCGATCCGATCAGCACCGCGATGGCCATGTTCTGATCTTCCTCGATTTCCTTGCGCAGGGAAAACGGCGTCAGCCATTCGATGGCCTTCCAGCTGATCCCCAGAAGGGTGAGGCCGAGAAAGACGTAAAAGATCGTCTCGATCACCTCGGCCGGATTGATTTCCTGAAACATGTCTTTCTCCTTATTTCACGCCGCGCCCGCCCAAGAGGTATCCGCCGCCCGGTGACCCGGTGCGGGTCGATATCACGGACGTGCTTTCGCCCCAGACGCCCCGAAGCGACATCCATGTGCCGGACAGCAGCAGGGCCAGCACCAGAATAAAAAGCACCACGCGCACCGGGGTCATTCGTCGCTCCAGTCGCTGCCCGCCCAGCGGGATTTGTGATGCCAATACCGCTGACCGAGGAACAGAAAGGCGACCACGCCGGTGATCGCCGCCACCCCCCAAAGCCACATGGCATTGGCCACCCCCTGGCGCACGGTTGCGGAATAGCGATCGGCCTTGCGCCCGCCGGTCCAGTCCACCTCAGCCTCGGTCATTTCCAGAAAGAGCGTGTAATCGCCCGGCGGCAGGTCGAGCCGCGTGCGGACCTCGCGCGACCCCTCGGTCCAGTCGCTGCCTGAATAATATTCCACACCCGTCTCGAAGATGGCGATGGGATCGCCTTCGCCGCCCTCCAGTTCCGCCTCGAACCAGGCCCAGGAATTATAGGCATCGGCGTAAATCTCGATCTCGGTCAGCCCGGTTTCCTTGGTCACCGTGAAAGGAAGTTCCACATTCCGCGCGGCCCTTGTCTGTTCGGTCTGGGCGATCACCTCGCCCTTGAAGGTGAAAAAGAAGCCGAGCACCAGCGCCACCACGGTTGCCGCGATGGCGAGGTTGCGGGCGAAAAGCTGGTCCGGCGACCGGGTGATGACGGACAGCGGATGGGTGCCATAGCTGCGCGGGATCCGGTCCGGCGCCACCCCGAAACTCTCGAAAAGGGCCGCCTGATCGGGCAGGCGCGTCACCTCGTATTCCCGCTCTCCACCGCTGTCGAGAATGTCCAGCATCCTCTCACCGCCCAGAAGCGAGACATAGCGGATGCGATCCTCCAGCGCGGGGCGGAAATTGAACTCGCCCTCGATGAAGGTCGGCCGCGCGATGCCCGAGGCATAATAGGTGAAGCTCTCGCCCTGAAAGCGCACGGAAGGCCGGTGCTCGGACGTCTCGATCAGGTGCTCCGAAACGCCTGCGGGATAGGAGGCCTCGCGCGATTTCCGCGTGAAACTCACAAACCCGTCTTCCACATTCAGCCAGCCATAGCCGTGGGTCGGCGAAAACACCTGATGTTCGACCCAATGCCAGCTCTGCCCGCCATGGCGTTCGCTCATCCCCATGGTGCCGATCACGGTGAAGGGCACGCCCCAAAGCTCGCCCACCATGCCCAGATCGAACGGTGTCTTGGGCCGGTCCATGTCGCGGTACTGGCGGATCACGCGATACGCGTCCTGCGCATCCAACTCGGCCCCGCAATAGGAACAGACATGGCTCTTCACCCGACCGCCGCCCAGCACATCAAGGCCCGCGCCGCATTGGGTGCAGTTGAAGCTCGACACGCTCATGCCCGCCGCACCTCCCAGGGATCGACCCAATGGCCCGCCGACCAGGTCTCGCCGCCTTCCCAGCTTTCATAGGTAGCGATCTGTCCGTGGGGGCCGATCAGGTCAAAATAGAGATGGGCCTCGCCGATTTCGAGCTCTTCGGGAAATTCGCCACGCACCGCCACACAGGTGGCGGTTTCCGCCTCATTCACCCGGAACACCTCGCCCCGGATATCGATCTCGCCGCCCAGGGACGGCCGCGTCCCGTTGGGCCAATGCTCCTGCGGCAGAGCGCGCTCCAGCGCATAATCGCCCTCGTCCGCGCTCAGCCAGAGACCATCCGCACCATCAAGGCACCAGAACTCGTCCCAGGTGCCGCGCCCGTAGGAAAACCGCGCCAGCCCCACCGGCAGCAGCTCCAGCCCCTTGACCACCACCGGCACGCCGATCTCGACCAGAGACGGGGTTTCGAACATCTCGCCGCCGGTTCCGGCAATCTCGAACACCTTGTCGCGCAGAACCGAGGTCGAGCCGCAATGGTCGCAGGTCACCATCCGCGCCTGCGCCAGCCGGTTGGGCAGCGCAGCACCGCAATTGCCGCAATTGGATCGGGCCTGCTCGGTCATCGGATCCTGCCAGTGGTTGCGGGAATCATGCCCGGTGAACCCGGTGCGGGCAAGGGGTCAGCCCTCGCCCAGATGCACCTCGCCCCGGGCACGGGCCAGTTTGATCTGCTTCTGCCGCTCGCGGAACCGGGCCCGGTCGCTGTCGTCATATTCATTGATGCAGCGATGGCAGGAGACGCCTTCTTCATAGGCATCGCGCGCCTTGTCGTCGGCGCTGAGCGGGCGGCGGCAGGCGTGGCAGAGATCGTAATCCCCTTCGACCAGCCCGTGACCGACCGAGACCCTTTGGTCGAAAACGAAGCACTCGCCGTCCCAGAGGCTCTCTTCGGCGGGCACCTCTTCGAGATATTTCAGAATGCCGCCCTGCAGGTGGAACACCTCGTCAACGCCCTGACCCAGCAGGAAATTCGTCGATTTCTCGCAGCGGATGCCGCCGGTGCAGAACATGGCGATGCGCTTGTTGCCGAAGCGCGCCTTGTTCGCCTCCCACCAGGCGGGGAATTCGCGGAAACTGCGGGTTTCGGGGTCGATGGCGCCTTGAAAGGTGCCGATTTCCACTTCGTAATCGTTGCGGGTGTCGATGACGGCCACGTCGTCGGAGGCAATCAGCGCGTTCCAATCCTCGGGTTTCACATAGGTG
>JAOXSD010000199.1 GCA_025800205.1 Silicimonas sp.
AGCGGTTTCATCGCCGATGCTCATGGCGTTGAGCGCATTCGACTGGCTCAGAAGCCAGGCCCCGCAGGCCAGCAGCACCACCAGCGGATAGGCAAGCTGCCCCCATTGCGCCAGGCCAAGCCCGCCCAGCATCCAGAAGACGACCGTGTGCGATGCACGGGGATCCCCAAGGAAAATCAATACATTGGCCGCGGCCATCACGATAAAGGAGACGGCCACACCGGCCAGCACAAGCCGGTCGGCGCTGGTGGCATCGGCAAAGCGCGACACGCCAAGCACAATGGCAGTGGCCATCAGCGCGCCCAAAAACGCCAGCAGCGGCACGGTCAGAAGGCCCAGAAACAGGCCGGTGTGCAACAGTGCGAGGATCGCGCCAAAGGCCCCGCCCGAGGAAATGCCCAAAAGATGCGGATCGGCCAGCGGGTTGCGGGTGACAGCCTGCAGGCTGGCGCCCACCAGCGCGAGTCCGGCCCCGACCATCATGGCCAGAAGCGCACGCGGGAACCGGATTTCCCAGACTATGGCCGCCCGCCCCGCGCTCCAGCTTTCTTCGACCAATCCGGGTACGAACTTGTTGGCCAGAACGCCCCAGACCGTCGACAAAGGAACCGAAACCGATCCCAGCGAAATTGCAAAGGAGAGCGAGACCGCGAGCACCACGAAACCGGCCAGAAGAAGACCCGGCGCCATGCCGCGCCGCACTGGTTTTGCGGGGGAAATCGCAGTCTCGCTCACCATTTTACTTGCCCCAGAAAGCGCCGGCGAGGGTTTTCACCGCTTTGATATTGCGCGGGCCGGGGGTGGCTTCGACATATTCCAGGGTGACAAACCGGTCGTTCTTGACCGCATCCAACTCGGCAAAGGCCGGGTTCGACATCATGAAGGCGCGCTTTTCTTCCGCCGTGACGGAACCGTAATTCACGATCACCACGACTTCGGGATTGCGCTCCACCACCTCTTCCCAGGTGACCGTCGCCCAGCTTTTCTCGAAATCATCCATGATGTTCCGACCACCGGCCGCTTCGATCAGCGCCGTCGGCATGGCATAGCGCCCGGCGGTGAAGGGCGTGTCCTCGCCGCTGTCATAGACGAAAACCCGCAGCGGCTCGCCGGTGTCCAGCCCATCGGTGAAGGATTTCAGATCGTCCCGATAGCTCTCGACCAGCGCCTGCGCCTTGCCTTCCACCTCGAAGATCCGGCCCAGGTTGAGGATGTCGGCATACATGTCCTCGATGCTGGCCTTGTCCTTGTCCATGATATGGGTGCAGCTTTCGGTCAGCTCATAGACCTTGACACCGAAGGGCGCGAGCGTCTCGGGCGTGACTTCACCGCCCACCTTCATGCCGTAGTTCCAACCGGCAAAGAAGAAATCCGCATCCGCGCCCACGATCACTTCTTTCGAAGGATATTTGGCCGACAGTTCGGGCAGGGCCTCGACACCGGCGGTCATCTCTTCATCCAGCGTTTTCCAGCCGGAAATGCCGGTATAGCCCACCATCCGGTCGGCGAGACCCAGCACCAGCATCATCTCGGTCAGATTCACATCGTTCGAGATCGCACGCTCGGGCGGCGCGTCGAAGGTTACAGAGCGGTTGCAGCTTTGCACCGTGGTTTCAGCGGCCGCGATCCCGGCACCGACCAGAAGGGCCGCAGCTGCGGACAGGATGGTCTTCATTCAAGGGGTCCTTTGTTGGAGATGAAAAGTCAGGTGATCCGTATCGCTGGGCGTCAGACGTTCGCGCCTGGCGGCGACGCTGAAGGCGTCCGATACGGAAGTTTCATTGAGCACGGTCTCGGGCGCGCCAAAGCCCAGCATATGGCCGCGTTTCAACAGCAGCACGTCGTCGCAGGCGCCTGCCGCCATGTTCAGATCATGGAGCGAGGTCACGATGGTCAGGGGCAGGTCGCGGATCAGCGCCAGCACTTCAAGCTGGTGGCGGATGTCGAGATGGTTGGTCGGCTCGTCAAGGATCAGAAGCTGCGGCTCCTGGGTCAGCGCGCGGGCCACCATGACCCGCTGGCGTTCGCCGCCCGAGAGCGTGCCCAGCGACCGGTCGGCAAAGCCGTGGAGCTCCAGCCGGTCAAGGGCGGCTTCGATGATCTCGCCATCGCGCGCACCACCGCCGCCGCCAAAGCCGCGGCGGTGCGGGGTCCGGCCCAGCGCCACGATCTCGCGCACGGTCAGGGCGAAGTCGGTCGGCTGCTCCTGCAACACGGCCGCCACCTTGCGGGCCACACTGCGGGCGGATTGCGCCCAGATATCCGCACCATCCACCGCGACATTGCCGGCCGTGGGGCGCTGGTAGCGGTAAAGCAGCCGCAGAAGCGTGGTCTTGCCCGCGCCATTGGGGCCCAGAATGCCCAGGGTGCGCCCCGGCTCAAGCGTGAAACTCACCGGATGCAGCACCGGGTCGCGGGCCCCCTTGGGCGCCCAGCTTGCCCCCTCAAGCGCCAGACGCGCGCCGGGGCCGGAGGCGACCAGATCGGTCAAAAGGAGAGCCTGCGCGCCTGCGATCCGCCGCGCCGCTGCCGGCTCCGCATCTGCAGATCAAGCGCGCGCGGCGCGCCCCGGGTCGAGGCCTTCAGCAGGTCGCAAAAGACGGCAATGGCGGGCGAGTTCCAGCGGAACGGCTGCGCCAACTCAAGGGCGCGCGTGGCTTCGCGGATGTAATTTGCCGTGCCGGGCAGCGCGCCCAGCCATTGAATATATCCCAAATGCCCTAGCTCTTTCGCCTGTTCCGGGGGCACATGGCCGATGTCGAGTTGGCTGATCGTATGTTCCAAAAGCATCGCGCCCTCCGCGCAAGGGGGCGGTGATTGGAAACCGGCGATGTCATCGGGCCTGTCTGGTCCATCTTGTCGCTCCGTTCCCGAGGCACCCCGCCCGAGGATTGAAGGTGACTGCGGCGCTGGCGCACCGGAGATGGCAGGTCTCCTGACTTGCGGGTCGAGGCTGTCCCGAACCTTCCCGGGCCATCGCCCAGTGGTGTCTTCGGGTCGCTCACCGCTCACAGTTGCGGGGGCAGTCGCGGATTTGGCACCGGGGTGCCGCACCGTGTTCCCTTTTCATCCCGCAGGCCGAGTCGCCCACGAGAACCATCGCCGCCACATGACCGCTGACGCCTTTGCCTGTCAAGACGGATTGCGGATTTGCAAAGCGGCAGATCCGGCGCTTTTATAGAGCGATCATTTTCGGAAAGACCTTCATGACCGCCCAGCCGGATTTCACGGCCTGATCCATGGCCAAAGCCCACGCCGCCCTTGCCGCTCGCTGGCAAAGCCTGCCCGCGATCCACGACCAGATCCGTTTTGGCCAGAACCCCGGCGATGACGAACGCACACGGCGGCTCAAGGCGATGTCGACCATCGTGGTGGTCGCCATCACTCTGTTGTCAATCTCGATGATCCCCGAACCAGGCCGCTCTCCTTTCCTGCGCTGGCTGGATCTGGTGGTCATTTCCATCGAGCTGCACGCGCTGTGGTATTTCTGGCGCAAACGCAGTGTGGAGGCGCTCTTCAACGCGCTGGTGCCCGGCTATTTCGCCTTCATGACCTTCTCGATGACACTCAATGGCACCGCCGAAGGCGACCATTTCGCGCTGATGATCATCCCCTGCGCCGCCGTGGTCGTGCTGGGCCCGAAACGGTCGCTGAAATGGGTCGGGATCTCGGCGGTCACCCTGATCGCGCTTTACGTGATCGACCCCTATCTGCCGGACATCCGCTGGGATCTGGCGATCACGCCCGACAACCCGGAAGGTCTGATCTTCCAGCGTCCCGGCAAGGGCATTCCGGCGCGGATCGAGGCCGAAGTCACCATGGAGGGCACACTGCTGCTCTATTTCATGTTCCGCTCGGCCTATATCCAGCTCACCCGGGTGCGAGAACAGGTGGAGCGGGAAAAGGCCAAGGTCGACCGGCTGATGGCCGCGGTCTATCCGCCGGGCGTGGTCGAGCGGCTGAAAACCGAACATGACGGGATGATCGCCGAACACGTGCCCGAGGCCAGCGTGCTCTTTGCCGATCTCGAAGGGTTTACCCGCTATTCCGAAACCCGGGCGCCGGCCGACCTGATCACCTTCATGGACCGGCTTTTCGGCGAATTCGACCGGCTTGCGGATCAACACGGGGTCGAAAAGATCAAGACCATGGGCGACGGTTATCTGGTGGCGGCCGGCCTGCATGAGGCAAGCGCCAACCACGCCGCCACTCTCTGCGCACTCGGCGCCGACATGATCCGCGCGGTGGACCGGATCAGCCGTGACGAAGGTCTCAGCCTCGGCCTGCGCGTGGGCGTCCATTCCGGCCATCTGGTGGCCGGCGTCATGGGGCGCAAACG
>JAOXSD010000208.1 GCA_025800205.1 Silicimonas sp.
GGGATATGGGCGATTTCGGCACCGGTGCCAATGAGGAGCACGTCCACATCGGGGGCGGCCTTCAGAAGCGTTTCGGCGTCTTCGAACCCGGCCCAGGGCAGAATGCCCGAGGGCAGCACCGCGAGTGCGCCTTCGATCACCTCGCCGCCGATGCGGAAGAAGCCGGGGCCATAGCCATCAATCGGCAGCGCGTCGTTATAGCTGACTTCGTTCATCCGCATGGCGCGTCCTCAATCCCAGATCGGCAGGCCGGTGATCGCCGATGTGGCAATGATCGCGTAGGCGATGCGGCGATACAAGAGTTCCAGTTCCGGGCGGAACAATCGTCCCCCGATCCAGACGCCCGCCAGATAGGGCGCGATGAGCAAGCCGCCCAGCACCACCGCAGAGGCGGTCAGGAACCCGCGCAGCCAGAGCACCGCGACCATGATCGCATCGGCCACGATCAGATACATGGTGTTGTTGGCCCGCACCACAGCGGCGGGCGCCGTGGAGGCCATGTAGAGCAGGATCACCGGCGGCCCGGGCAGGCCGGCCGCACCGCCCAGAAAGCCGCCCGCCGCCCCGGTGCCGTAGATCATCGGCTTGGTGATGGTGCCCCGGTAGCGCAGGCCGGCGATCAGGATTGTCAGGAGCGTGAGCGCGACCAGCGAGACGGTCCAGCGAAAAATGTCGGGATCGGCCACGGAGAGCACGAGAACCCCCACAGGAACGGCGATGGCGGCGGCAAGGCTGAGGCGCAGCACATCGCCGGGATGGCCGTCTTTCATGGCGCGCGGCACATGGATCATCGGCGCGATCAGGTCCATCGCCATCATCGAGATAATCGCCTCGAACGGGCCAAGAAACTGGCCCGCCACGGGCAGATAGACCATGGCGGTGCCAAAGCCGCAGAAGCCGCGCACCATGCCCGCGACGAAAGCGGCTGCGATCAGAAACCAAAGCCCCTC
>JAOXSD010000232.1 GCA_025800205.1 Silicimonas sp.
GCGAAGATCAGCCAGGGCACGAAGCGCGACATGAACGCCGCTGTCGCGGCGGCGCGGGCGGCGCAGAAGGTCTGGGGCGCGGATGCCAAGGCGCGGGCGCGGGTGCTCTATGCGCTGGCGCGGATGGTGCAGAAACATGCCCGGCTCTTTGCGACGCTGGAGACGCTGGACAACGGCAAGCCGATCCGGGAAAGCCGCGACATCGATGTGCCCTTGGTCGCGCGGCATTTCTACTATCACGCGGGCATGGCGCAGTTGATGGAAGATGAACTGCCCGGGCGCGAAGCGTTGGGCGTGGCGGGGCAGATCATCCCGTGGAACTTCCCGCTTCTGATGCTGGCCTGGAAAGTGGCCCCGGCGCTGGCCATGGGCAATACGGTGGTGCTGAAACCGGCAGAATATACTTCGCTGACAGCCCTCCTGTTCGCGGAACTCGCCCATGAAGCGGGTTTACCTGCGGGGGTGCTGAACATCGTCACCGGCGACGGGGCCACCGGCGCGCTGATCACCGAACATGACGGGATCGACAAGATCGCCTTCACCGGCTCGACCGAGGTGGGGCGGTTGATCCGGCGCGCAACGGCGGGGACCGGCAAGGCGCTGACGCTCGAGCTGGGGGGCAAGTCGCCCTATATCGTTTTTGACGACGCCGATATCGACAGCGCCATCGAGGGGCTGGTGGATGCGATCTGGTTCAATCAGGGGCAGGTCTGTTGCGCGGGCTCGCGGCTTCTGCTGCATGAGGCGATTGCCGAAGACTTCACCCGGCGGCTGAAGGCGCGGATGGACAAGCTGCGGCTGGGCGATCCGCTGGACAAATGCATAGACGTGGGCGCGGTGGTCGATCCGGTGCAGTTGAAGGCGATCAAGGCCAAGGTGGCCAGCGCCTCGGGTGAGGTCTATCAGCCCGCCTGCGAGATGCCGAACAAGGGGTGTTTCTATCCGCCGACGCTGATTTCCAGCCTCTCCGCCTCCGATCCGCTGATGCAGGAGGAGATCTTTGGCCCGGTTCTGGTCTCGACCACGTTCCGGACGCCGGGCGAGGCGGTGGAGCTGGCCAACAACACGCGCTACGGGCTGGCGGCGACGCTCTGGACCGAGAATGTGAACCTCGCGCTCGATCTGGCACCGAAGCTGGTGGCGGGCGTGGTCTGGGTGAATGCGACCAACCTTTTCGATGCGGCGGCCGGGTTCGGCGGTGTGCGCGAAAGCGGCTTTGGGCGCGAAGGCGGTTGGGAGGGTCTGCGGGCCTATACGCGTGCGAAGGGCAAGACCCGCGCGCTGACGCGGATTGCGCCGCACGCGGCGGGGGATGGCGTGGCAAGCGCGCCGGTGGACCGCACGGCGAAATTCTATGTGGGCGGCAAACAGGCACGGCCCGATGGCGGCTATACCCGTCAGATCTGGTCGCCGCGCGGCAAGCCCTTGGGCGAGGTCGGGCTCGCCAATCGCAAGGATCTGCGCAATGCGGTCGAGGCGATGAACGGGGCCAAGGGCTGGTCCAAGACCACCGGCCATCTGCGGGCGCAGATCCTCTATTACATGGGCGAGAACCTGTCGGCGCGGGCCGGCGAATTTGCCGCCCGCATCGACGCCATGACCGGCAAGCGGCAGGGGGCGGCGGAGGTGGAGGCGTGCGTCGACCGGCTCTTTACCTGGGCCGCCTGGGCCGACAAGTATGACGGGCGCGCCAAGGGCGTGCCCCTGCGCGGCGTGGCGCTGGCGATGCACGAACCGGTGGGCAAGATCGCGGCTTTCGCGCCTGATGAAGCGTCGCTTCTGGGGCCCGTCACGCTCATTGGCGCGGCCATGGCCATGGGCAACCGGATCACGCTGATGGCGTCGGAACCCTATCCGCTGGCACTCACGGATTTCTATCAGGTGCTGGAAACCTCGGTCGTGCCGGGGGGTGTGGTGAATATCCTGACCGGCGATCACGCAGACCTGGCCGCGCAGGCGGCAGGGCATATGGATCTGGATGCGGTCTGGTCCTTTTCGGGGGCGGATCTCTCGGCGGTGATCGAGCGGGAAGCCGCGGGCAACCTCAAGCGCACATGGGTCAATCACGGGCGCGCCTGGGATTGGAAAGCCAACACGTCGGAAGCGTTCCTGGAAGCCGCAACCGAGTTGAAGACTGTCTGGGTGCCCTACGGGGAATAAAGCCGCACCGCAGGCGGTTCGGCTGCCTGCGGCGCGCGTATTTTCAAAGAGATGAAGGCACGCCGCCCAAGGGGGAAAGGGCGGCGTGCCAGGTGGTCTTAGCTGGCCTCGACGGCCTTGGCTTCGACCTCAGCGCCATTGGTGATGGCGATCTGACGGGGTTTCAGCGCCTCGGGCACTTCGCGCAGAAGATCGATGTGCAGCATGCCGTTCACATGGCTTGCGCCCGAGACGCGCACATGGTCGGCCAGGGTGAAGCGGCGCTCGAAGGCGCGGTTGGCGATGCCGCGATGCAGATAGGTGCGCTCGGCACTGTCCTCGGATTTGCGGGCGGCGACCAGAAGGGCGTTTTCGCGCATTTCGACCGACAGGTCGTCTTCCGAGAAACCTGCGACGGCAATCGAGATCCGCCAGGCATCATCGCCGGTTTTTTCAATGTTGTAAGGGGGGTAGGACGGGGCGGACGCATTGTCGGTCAGAACCCGGTCCATCAGGTCGGCGATCTGATCAAAGCCGACAGTGGCACGGTAAAGGGGTGCAAGATCCATTCTACGCATGGAATATCCTCCTAAGAGCGATAGGTTTGAGCCTTCCCACAAGGGGCGAAGACCCGCGTTACGTTTGGTGTCGGACCCGATTGCGGCGTCCGATGAAACTTACCTAGGAAGCGGATTTCGGCGGTTCAAGGGCGGGCGCGCAATTCATCGAAAAGCGGCGGCAGGCGCAGACGCACGTCGGAGGCCTGGGCCAGATGGCGGCCGTTGCGCTGCAGCCGGCTTGAGATGATCGCCACCAATTCGAACCCGGTGGCGGTGCGGCGCAGCACCGGCGCGCCGCTTTCGCCGCCCTCGACCTTGCAGCCCAGGGTCACCAGCCCCGATGCGCCCTCGACCACCGCGCAGTCGCGCAGGCGTGGGCGATCGGTTCCGTCCCGTTTCCAGGACACCAGCAGAAGCGTTTCGCCCGGCCGCGCCTCATCGCCCAGCGGCAAGGGGGTGGCCCGCGCCCCCGGCACCGGCCTGGCCAATTGGCCGAGCGCGATGTCGAAGCGGTATTTCCATTCGGCCCGGGCGCCGCTTTGCTCATAGAGCGGATGTTTCGCCAGCCGTTCGACCAGGAAGATCGCGCCGCTCAGCCCGTCGCCCACCCGGAACACCTGATCGGTGCCGGTGATGCAATGGGCGGCGGTGGCGATCAGATCGGGCGCCACCAGAACGCCTGAACAGGTGCCGCCGCGCCCGACGATCTCGAGACGGCCCGCCGCCTCCAGCCCGGGTTCGGCCCGGAGCGGAAGCGCCATCACCATGAGGAACACAAGACGCAGGATCATCACCCCAGAAAGCCGGGGCCTGCGGCGAAGGTCAAGCCGGGTTACGGTTTGTGGAATGTGCCGCCGCTGCCGCCGCGCAGCACGCGTGGCTTGCCCGCCTTGACCGGCTTGCTGCGCTTGGCACTGACCGTGGCCGGGGCGCCGTCATTCAGCACCGCCCCTTCGCGGAGCATCTCGCGCATCAGCTTCAACGGTTTTGCCAACCGGGTGCCAAAGGCCACGGGACGCCCCCGGATCTCGGACATGGCGGAGACCACCGAGACGATCCGGGGCGCATTGTCGATATCGGCGAAGACCGGCGCGCCGGAGGCCCCGAAATCGACATCGCAAGACAGGATCAGCGTGCCCGAGGGGCGCGCCAGCACGTGGCAGAGTTTCTGGATCGAGGCGGTGTCTGCCCGGTTCTTGGCATAGGACACAACGCCCACATCGGCACCCTTGCGCGGCCGCTTTCCCACGGGGAACGGTTGGATCGTGCTGAGGCGTATGGGCGATTCGAGTTCGAGAATCGCCAGATCGTGCTGCACCGTTTCATTGGTGCGCGAGCCGGAATAGACATACTCCGGATGGATCACCGCCCGGCGCACCTTGCGCGTGGCCGCCGCCCGGCCCTCGCGCCAGCCGGCGAGAAAGGTGATCGACCGGGGATCAACCGTGTTGCCCGTGCGCTGACTGTAAAGACAATGGCCGGCGGTCAGCACCAGATCCGCCTCGATCAGCGCGCCGGTGCACATACCGTTGCGCCCGATATTGAGCCGCCCGACCGCCTCCCAGCCGCGCGCCTCATAGGCGGTGGACAGTTTCGACAGGGCCTTTTCACCGCCTTGGGCCCCGGCGGCCAGGGCCGAAAGCATCGTCAGACAAAGCACCAGACAAACACGCATCCCGCGTCCCTCTCTCCGAACCCTGGTCACGCTATACCATGGGTGCGGCAAATTTATGTCGGCTCATCCCTTGGGGGCCAGCCGCGCGTTGCTGCCGGTCTCGGCCTCGGTCACATCGAGGAATTGGGCGCGGTCGCCCAGATCGGCGAACAGCTCTTCTCCGGTCCCGGTCATCCAGGCCTGGGCCCTGAGCGCGCAAATCTCGTCATAGAGAGCGGCGCGGCGACCGGCATCGAGATGGGCGGCAACCTCGTCGAGCAGAATGAGCGGCGGCGCGCCGCGATCCTGGGACAGGGCGCGGGCATTGGTCAGGACCAGAGAAATCAGAAGCGCCTTTTGTTCGCCGGTGGAGCAGAGCCCGGCGGCGACGCCCTTGTCGGTATAGAGTGCCGCAAGATCCATCCGGTGCGGACCGGCCAGCGTGCGGCCCGCGCGCAGGTCGCGATGGCGGTTGTCTTCGAGAAGGCTTGCAAGGTCTTCGGCGGCGTCGGGCAGATCGGTATCGGGATGGGTGAGCGACAATTCGGCGGCGGGAAAGGCGGTTTCGGCCCCGTGCTGTGCTTCGGTCAGACGGGCAAGTGCGGCGCGCCTGCTGGCGATCACCCGGGCGCCCGCCTCGGCCATCTGGCGTTCGAGCGCCACATACCAATGGGCGTCGCGCACCATGTCCTTGAGGAGCCGGTTGCGTTCGCGCATCGCCTTTTCATAGGTCAGCACCGCCTCGCCATGGGCCGGGTCGAAACTGAGGGTGATCCGGTCGAGAAAGCGGCGGCGGCCATCGGCGCCTTCGATCCAGAGCCGGTCCATGGCCGGGATCAGCCAGACCATGGGCACGATGCGACCAAGCGCCACCTGCGGCGAGGTCTTGCCATCGATCCGCACCTGACGGGACTGGCCGGGTTCGGCGCGGGTGTCCAGCTCGTGCAGCTGACCCGCGTTTTCAACAATGGCGGAAACCTTCCAGCCCAAAGCCTCGGGCCGCCGGATCAGTTCTTCGGCCCCCGCACGGCGCAACCCGCGCCCGGGCGAAAGGAGAGAGACGGCTTCGAGAATGTTGGTCTTGCCCGCCCCGTTGGCGCCGAAAATAGCCACGGGGCGCGGATCGAGCACCAGTTCCGTACGGCGGTGCGAGCGCAGATGGGAGAGCGTCAGTTCCCTGACAGCGAGCCCGGTCACACCCGCATCGGCATCACGACATAGACCGCGCTTTCGTCATTGCCTTCGCGCATCAGGGTCGGATCGCCTGCGGAATTGAACAGAAAGACCGCGTTTTCCCGGTCCACCTGGCTGGCGATTTCCAGAAGGTACTTGGCGTTGAACCCGATTTCGAGCGCCTCGTCGGGATAGGCGACCGCCAGTTCTTCCTCGGCAGCCCCCGCATCAGGGGCGTTGACCGAGAGGACCAGCCGGTCTTCGTCGAGGGCGAGTTTGACGGCGCGGGAGCGTTCCGAGGACACGGTGGCGACCCGGTCCACGGCCTGGGCAAACTCGGCCGCGTCGACTTCCAGCCGCTTGGTGTTGCCTGCGGGAATCACCCGTGTGTAGTCGGGGAACGTGCCGTCGATCACCTTGGAGGTGAGCGTGATGCCCGGCGTGGCGAAACGGACCTTGGTTTCCGAGACGCTGACCGCGATCTGGGCTTCGTCATCATCGAGAAGCTTGCGCAATTCGCCAACGGTTTTGCGGGGTACGATGACGCCAGGCAGGTTGCCCGCGCCTTCGGGCAATTCGGCATCGATCCGCGCCAGACGGTGACCATCGGTGGCGACACAGCGCAGCACCTGCGCGCCATTCGCGTCGGCCACATGCATATAGACGCCATTGAGATAATAGCGGGTTTCCTCGGTCGAGATGGCGAATTTCGACTTGTCGAAAAGCCGCCGCAGCACGGGCGCGGGGGCGGCAAAGTTCGCCTCATATTCCGACGAGGCCATCACCGGGAAATCTTCGCGCGGCAGGGTGGCGAGCGAGAAGTTCGAGCGCCCGGCCTCGACCGTCATCCGGCCTGCCGCACCATCGTCGGTGATCGTCACCAACGCGCCATCGGGCAGTTTGCGCACAATCTCGTGGAAGGTCATGGCGCTGACCGTAGTGGCGCCCGCGCGGGTCACCTTGGCGGGGGCCTGATCGACCACCTCGATGTCGAGATCGGTGGCGCGGAACGAGACCTGATCGCCCTCCGCCTCGATCAGCACATTGGCCAAGATCGGGATCGTGTTCCGGCGTTCGACCACCGATTGCGCCTGTGCCACCGCCTTGAGAAGTGCCGCGCGTTCGATCGAGAATTCCATGGCCCCTGCCTTCTGCTGTCCCGGGACGGTCAAACTACCGTTTTTCCCGTCTGTTGCAATGGTTTTGCCGGACTTTTGCGAAAGCGCCGGGGCGCGTCAAGCGGCAGGCGCGCCAAAGAGCGTGAGCCCCGCCTTGGTCAGGAGAATCAGCGACAACATCAGAAGCAGAACCTCGATCACCCGGGTGTAGACCTTGTCCGACATCACCTTGACCAGCCAGCGCCCGGCCGCCACACCGATGAGTCCGACAATGGCGAGGCCCGCCACCAGCCCCCAGTTCAGACCATCAAAGAAACCGAGGGCGTAATAGCTTGGAATCTTGGCAAAATTCGCCAGCGCAAAGGTGATCGCCATAGTGCCGGCAAAGATCATCCGGGGCAGGTTCTGAGGCAGGAGATAGGCCTGGGTCGGCGGCGCGCCCGAATGGGTGATGAAAGTGGTCACGCCGGCGATGCCGCCCCAGATCAGGCCCGGCACGACCTCGGCGTCACGGGGCGTTGTGGTGTCCTTCTGGAACCAGCGTCGGAAGACGGCCCAGAGCCCGACGCAACCGGTGAAGGCGAGAAGGAGCGGCTCGGACACATAGGGCACGATCAGGGTGGCAAGCGCGATGCCAGCGAACATGGCCGGCAGGAGGATCAGCACGTTCCGGCGCGACGCATCCTTGCGATAGAGCCAGAGTGCGGCCACATCGGTGGTGATCAGCACCGGCAACACCAGGGCGGCGGCCTGCAGCGGGTTCATGAAGATCGCAAGAAACGGGACCGCGAGGGCGGCGGCCGAGGCCAGCCCGCCCTTGGCGATCCCGATGATCAGCGCCGCAATCAGCAGCCAAGGCAGGGTTTCGATCATCCGGCCTCAAGCGTGCGACGCAGCATTTCCACGTCATCGGCAATCTGGCTGTCCTGGGTCATCAGCTCTTCGATCTTGCGCTTGGCATGGATGACCGTGGTGTGGTCCCGGCCGCCGAATTTGCGCCCGATCTCGGGCAGCGAACGCGAGGTGAGCTTGGTGCAGAGATACATCGCTACCTGCCGCGGTCGGGCGATGCTGCGAACCCGTTTCGGCCCCACCAGATCCGAGATCCGGATGTTGAAATGGTCGCAGACCTTGCGCTGAATGCTTTCGATGGTGATCTTGCGATCCGAGGCGCGCAGGGCATCGGCCAGACAATCCTGGGTCATGTCCAGGGTGATCTGCCGCCCGACCAGCGAGCCGAAGGCGAAAAGCCGCATCAGGGCCCCTTCCAGCACCCGGACATTCGACGAAATCCGGTGGGCGAGGAATTCGAACACCCCGTCCTGAATATCCAGATTGGGGAACTGATCGGCGAATTGCTCGGCCTTCTGCTGCAGAATGCCCAGACGCAATTCATAGTTCGTCGGATGCAGATCCGCCACCAGACCGGCCTGCAGGCGGCTGGAAATCCGGTCATCCATATCCTCGATCGCGGTGGGCGCGACTTCGGAGGAGATGATGATCTGCTTGTTCTGATCCATCAAGGCGTTGAACGTGTGGAAGAATTCTTCCTGCGTCGCTTCCTTGCCGGCGATGAACTGGACGTCATCCACCATCAGAACATCGACCGAGCGGAACATCTGCTTGAAGCTGATCATGTCCTTGTCGCGCAGCGCCTGCACGAAGCGGTACATGAATTGTTCCGCCGAGAGATAGATCACCTTCAGCTCGGGCGAGCGGTTGCGCAATTCCCAGGCGATGGCGTGCATCAGGTGGGTCTTGCCGAGGCCGACGCCGCCATAGAGGTAGAGCGGATTGAAGGTCACCGCCGCCCCTTCGGCCACCCGCCGGGCCGCCGCATGGGCCATTTCGTTGGGCTTGCCGACCACGAAACTGTCGAAGGTGAAACGGGCATCAAGGGGCGCGCCGGGCAGCTCGCCGCCGGTCGACACCGGCACCGCGGGCGTCTTCACCGCGGGTGCGGCCGGTTCGGCCCCTGCGGAGGGTTTCGCCTTCTGGACCACGGGCGCGCGGGGCACGGAAAACTCCACCCGGCTCACCTTCTCGCCGGCCTTGGCCAACTCGGTCAGAATCTTGTCACCGAAGTTGCGCGACACCCAGTCGCCCATGAAATGCGTCGGCACGAAAAAGGTCGCAACACCGCCCTCAAGTCCAGAGAATTCAAGCGGTTCGATCCAGTTCACATAGTTGTTTTTGCCAACAGTCGATAGAAGGTTCTCGCGAACCTCACCCCAGGTTTGTTCTGTCATTTTTGGCCTACTGCACCCTCTGAATTAAGACTGACGCCAAGTCAGCCCCCGGGCCTTCCATCCATTCTGGCTGCCCCGGTGTCCCGTCACGTCCAAATCCCCCTCGAACCCCTCGGCGACGTTCAGGCAGGTGACCTCCTTGCCCGCATGGGCGAAATGGTCGGTCACCGCCATTGCGGCCTGCAAGGACCGCGCGCCGGAGCGACAGAGGAACAGCAGCGGGCCCGGTGTCTCCGATCCGAGCGCTGCCTCGACCTCTGCGGCAAAAGCCGGGTTTACGGACATGCCGGGAAAGGAAGCCCACTCCACAAAGAGCGGTGTCTGGTCCAGTTCCCGGGTGTCAGGAACGCCGACAAAACCCCATTCGGCGCGTGTTCTGACATCGATAAGGCGGGCAGCTTTGTTACTCTCAAGAATACGCCACGCTTCGTCGGGAGCCACTTCCCCGACGCCACTGCCCAGTCCCATCAAACATGTCCCCCAAGGACGAAAATGAATCGTGGGTTCACGTTAGCCCTCGCGGTTGGGCGGAGCAAACGGCCTTTGCTATTGACTCAGACAACCCCCAAGACGAATCTCGATTTTATTTTTTCGACCATCGCAGGCTCTCAGGCTTGCACAAATCTGCGGCAAGCTGTGCATCAGCGAATAGAACTCGGGTTCTTCGGACAGAACGGTGTTTGGGAAAGCGACCACATTCCAACCCCCTGACGCGCGGTGCTGAAACAATCATCCGGCCCGTCCGCAAGCCGGAAAAAGCCAATTATCTTTCCGCACCGCATCGCGGACGATCGGGTCCGTGGCAACCGCCGACGCGGGCCGCGCGGGGCCTCGGCAAGCAACCGCCGAGACCGGAGCAGCGCGAGGCGAGCGGCGTCATGCCATGTGATTCACCCGACTGCGGCATATCGCGCCCGGCCCGGGCATCCGTCACCTCCGAATCCGTCGGTTTTGCCTCATAACGCGGCGTCTCAGGCTGCCCCTGCGTCGATTTTGGACTGTCAAAATCCGGGTGGCTTCGCTACACCCGGCTTGGATTTGCTAAGGGAGTTACGCAAATGAAGGTGCTTGTGCCTGTCAAACGCGTGATCGACTACAACGTGAAGGTCCGGGTCAAATCGGATGGCAGCGGTGTCGATCTTGCGAATGTGAAAATGTCCATGAACCCATTCGACGAAATTGCCGTCGAAGAGGCAATCCGCTTGAAAGAGGCCGGCGTGGCCAGCGAAGTGGTTGCCGTGTCCATCGGCGTCAAGCAGGCTCAGGAGACCCTCCGCACCGCGCTCGCCATGGGCGCCGACCGTGCGATCCTGATCGTCGCCGCCGATGACGTCCATCAGGACATCGAGCCGCTGGCGGTGGCCAAGCTCTTGAAGGGTGTGATCGACGAAGAGACCCCCGGTCTGGTGATCTGCGGCAAGCAGTCGATCGACAATGACATGAACGCCACCGGCCAGATGCTGGCAGCCCTCACCGGCTGGGCTCAGGCCACCTTCGCCTCGGAAGTGAAGGTCGACGGCGACAGCGCCGTGGTCACTCGCGAAGTGGATGGCGGTCTGCAGACGATCAAGGTCAAGATGCCCGCGATCATCACCGCCGATTTGCGTCTGAACGAGCCGCGCTATGCCTCGCTGCCGAACATCATGAAGGCGAAGAAGAAGCCGCTCGACGAAAAGACGCCGGCCGATTACGGCGTCGACGTCAGCCCGCGGCTGGAAATCGTCTCGACCACCGAACCCGAAGCCCGCAAGGCCGGTGAAATGGTCGGTTCGGTCGATGAACTGGTTACGAAACTCAAAGACGCGGGGGCAATCTGATGGCTGTTCTTCTTCTTGCCGAAGTCAATGATGGCGAACTGAGCCTGGACGCCACCGCCAAGGCGGTCACCGCCGCCAAGGCCATGGGCGACATCACCGTGCTCTGCGCCGGTGGCTCTGCTGCCGCAGCGGGTGAAGCTGCCGCCAAGATCGACGGCGTGTCCAAGGTGCTGGTTGCCGAAGACGCTTCGCTCGGTCACCGCATGGCGGAACCGACTGCCGCTCTGCTGGCCTCGTTGGCCGGTGACTATTCCCACATCGTCGCCCCCGCGACCACCGACGCCAAGAACGTGCTGCCCCGGGTGGCCGCGCTGCTCGACGTGATGGTGATCTCGGATGTGTCGGGTGTGGTCGATGCGGACACGTTCGAACGCCCGATCTACGCGGGCAACGCAATCCAGACCGTGAAATCCTCGGACGCGACCAAGGTCGTTTCGATCCGGACCTCGACCTTCGATGCTGCCGGTGAAGGCGGGTCTGCCTCGGTCGAAACCATCGGTGCCGCCGAGAACCCCGGTGTCTCGGAATGGGTCGAAGACAAGGTTGCCGAAAGCGACCGTCCCGAACTGACCAGCGCCGGCATCGTCGTCTCGGGCGGCCGTGGCGTGGGCTCGGAAGAGGACTTTGCCATCATCGAGAAACTGGCCGACAAGCTGGGCGCTGCCGTGGGCGCGTCCCGCGCTGCGGTCGATTCGGGTTTTGCCCCGAACGACTGGCAGGTGGGTCAGACCGGCAAGGTGGTCGCCCCCGATCTTTACGTTGCCGTGGGCATCTCGGGCGCCATCCAACACCTGGCTGGCATGAAGGACTCGAAGATCATCGTCGCGATCAACAAGGACGAGGAAGCACCGATCTTCCAGGTGGCCGATTACGGTCTGGTCGCCGACCTCTTTGCAGCTGTTCCGGAACTGACGGACAAGCTCTGATTACCAGGAACGGGCCTGCGACAGCGGGCCCGTTCCCAACAGCCGGTCGATCTCGACCCCTAGCGCTTCGGCCGTGCGCAGATGATCCTGCGGCCCCGGCAATTGCAGCGCCGCTTCTTCCTCCTCCTCCACCAGTACCATTTCGGACAGCTTCGATGACGAGGCGTCGGTCACGATTTCGACGATCCCCGAGACCTCCGCCGCGAGGGTTTCCAGCATCTGGCGATCAATGAAATGAGGTTCTGCCCCGTGGGGATCGGCCCCACGCTCATCGGGGCTGCGCTCGGACATCCAGAGCAGAACCACATCCCCCTGGATCAGCGAGGTGACCCGGCGCATGCGCTGCACCCAGGCCCATTTCAACTCCTCCACCACCTGGGCGAAGGCGTCTTCCTCCGCTTCCAGGGTTTCGATCAGATGGCCGGTGAAGTTGATGTCGGCAAAATCCACCATCGGATAGAGTTCGCGCAGCCGGGGTGAGACTGCGAGAAACCGGTCATTGCGCCGTGCATGCACCGAGTACATCCGGTTCGACATGTTCTGCGCGCCGAGGATCTGCAACACCGTCACATCGGCCCGCGAAGCCACATCCAGGAGCCAGGGCTCTTCGGCAAAAAGCGTAAGCCCGGCCTGGGCGACGCCGAAATTCGCCACCGGCATGCCGGCCGTGTCCTGCAACAGCGCGGCAAAGGGACGCGTGACGAAGCGCCCGAACACCTCCGTCCCGCCCAGCACCGCGATATAGGGATCCTCCAACGCCGTGGGGGGGCCGCGAAAGTTGAGCCGACAGCCCTCATAGGTGCAATACTGGTAATCAAGCGTTGCAGCTGTTGTGGTCCGGTCCTTCACCAAAAGATTCCACCCATGTCCAGAGAGGTTGACTGGCACTCTGACCGCAACGCTTTACCATTCCCCTAAAGGAAGGATTTTAGGGATCGCACGCCCTTGCGCAGGGATTGCGGGCCAGAATATTGTCTCCGCGAAAGGAAACATTCCATGGATATCAATCAGGTTGGCGTGATCGGCGCGGGGCAGATGGGCAACGGGATCGCCCATGTCTTTGCGCTTGCAGGTTACGACGTTCTACTCAATGACATCGACCGGACTTCGCTCGATGCCGCGGTCAAGAAGATCGAAGGAAACCTGGGTCGCCAGGTCGGGCGCGGCAAGATCTCGGAGGCCGAGGCCAAGGGCGCCATGAACCGGATCGGCACCACGCTGACCCTGTCGGATCTGGGCAAGACCGATCTGGTGATCGAGGCCGCCACCGAACGCGAGACGATCAAGACCGCGATCTTCGAGGATCTGATCCCCCATCTGGGCCCCCAGACGATCCTGACCTCGAACACCTCCTCGATTTCGATCACCCGGCTCGCGAGCCGCACTGACCGGCCCGAGAAATTCATGGGGTTCCACTTCATGAACCCGGTGCCGGTGATGCAGCTGGTGGAGCTCATTCGCGGCATCGCCACCGATGACGAGACCTACACGGCGATGAAGAACGTGGTCGACCGGCTGGGCAAGACCTCGGCCACCGCCGAGGATTTCCCGGCCTTCATCGTCAACCGGATCCTGATGCCGATGATCAACGAAGCGGTCTATACGCTTTACGAAGGTGTCGGTTCGGTGTCGTCCATCGACAGTGCGATGAAGCTGGGCACCAACCACCCGATGGGGCCGCTGGAACTGGCGGATTTCATCGGGCTTGATACCTGTCTGGCGATCATGAACGTGCTTCATGACGGGCTGGCGGATACCAAGTACCGGCCCTGCCCGCTTCTGACCAAATATGTCGAGGCCGGGTGGCTCGGGCGCAAATCCCAGCGCGGGTTCTATGATTACCGGCAGGATCCGCCGGTGCCGACGCGCTGATCAATCGCGGCCGAGCGCCAGCGTCTCGGCCCGCATCCAATCCATCAACTCGCGCGGCGCGGTGCGCCGCGCCTCGATCTCTTCCGGCGCGAAAGCCTCGCCGATATGGGGCCGTTGCGGCCGGTTCAGCGCATGCACCACCTCATGAAGCAACAGGCCCTGACGCAGGGTGGCGCTGATCTTGTCGGCGATCTGATAGGGGCGTGAATTGGCGCCCGGGAAGCGGATCGGCACCACGGCGGCGCCCGATTTGATCACCATCTTGGCGGTAAACGGGTTCCAGTCCCGCTCGATCACCGGGCCCCACCAGGTGTCCGACGAGGCCACCACGCCCGATGGAAAGAGCACCACCACACCGCCTGCGGCCAGATGGGCCATGGCGGTCTTGCGCATCTCGAGGCTCTTGGCGATGGCATCCTCTTCGTGGGGAAAGGGCACCGGGATCATGAACTCTTCGATCTCGGGAATGCCGGTCAGAAGCGACCGCGTGAGGATCTTGTAATCGGTGCGCACCCGGCCGATCAGCTCGGCCAGTACCATGCCATCGACCAGCCCGTGGGGGTGGTTGGCCACCACGATCACCGGCCCGGTGGCGGGAATGCGGGCGATTTCGTCTTCGGGCGTTTCCAGCGTGATCCCCATCACGCCCAGCGCATGGGGCCAGAAGCCCTGGCCGGTCTCGACCCCTTCGGATTCGAAGCGCCGGATCAGGCGCAGCAGCCTGAACTTGCCGGTGACCCATTCCATGGTGCGGATCACCGCGCGCTTGCCCGCATGGGGAAAGGTGTTGGCGTAGCTCAGACGGCGTTTGTCATAGGGGATGTAACCATCCTGGTCATCGGCACGGTCGCCGGGCGAGTTGGTTGCAGGCTGCGCCACGCTTTACATATCCTCGCCAAATCGGTCGGCCACCAGCGCCTCGATCGCATCGGCCAGAGCATCGGCCTGGGCGCCCGAAGTGGTGACATCGATGGAGGTGCCCTTGGAGGCGGCCAGCATCAGAAGACCCATGATGCTGTCGCCGGTGACTTCCATCCCGTCCTTGGCCACCATCGCTTCGGCATCGAACCCTTCGACCAGTTCCGCCAGCTTGGCCGAGGCCCGGGCGTGGAGCCCCTTTTCATTGACGATAGTGAGGGTGCGGCTCTGGGTCATGGTGCTCACGGGTTGCCTTCAAAACTGTCGATATACTTGCGGCCGGCGGCAAGCGCGGCCTTGACCGCCTCGTCGAGCGGCTTGTGTCGGGACTTGGCCAGCTTGATCAGCATCGGCAGATTGGCCCCATAGAGGATCTTGCGGTCCGACGGGCTGCAGGCCCGTAGCGAAAGGTTCGAGGGCGAGCCGCCGAACATGTCGGTGACCACCACCACCCCCGCCCCGGCATCCACCTCATTGGCGACCGCGCAGATCTCGTCCTGCTTGGCGCCGCGATCCTCATCGGGCGCAATGGGGATGGCGCGCACCGCCTTTTGCTGGCCGACCACATGTTCGACAGCCGCCAGAAGTTCCTGCGCCAGGCCTCCATGAGCCACTATTACAATACCGATCACCCGGCCGTCCCCACTTTGTGCGACGCACCATGGCCACGTCGCTCAAGTTCCCTGTGACGAATGGACACCTGCCATCCCTGATCCGCAAGCATTTTCGCCAACCGCTCCGCTACGGCAACGGATCGGTGTTGTCCACCGGTACAGCCAAGTCCGACGGAAAGATAGGTTTTTCCTTCCGCCTTGAAGGCCGGAAGGAGGCTCAGCACCAGGCCCTGCAGCCGGTCAAAGAACTCTGCAAACCTGGCATCCGCCGCCACATAATCAGCCACCGCCCCGTCGCGGCCATCGAGAGCGCGCAATTCCGCCTGCCAATGGGGATTGGCCAGAAAGCGGACATCAAAGATCATGTCGACGCCGCGCGGCAGGCCCCGCTTGTAGGAAAAACTCTCCACCGACAGGGCCATATTTCCGCTGCTTTCGGCGCCGAACCGGCGTTCGATCTCGGCCTTGAGATCGTGTGGTGTCATGTCGGAGGTGTCGATCAGGTGATCGGCGCCTTCGCGCACCGGCTCCAGCAGCTCCATTTCGCGCGCAATGCCGATCACCGGCGTTTCGGCCGGGGCGAGCGGGTGGCGGCGCCGGGTCTCGGAATAGCGCCGCGTCAGCACGTCGGGGCGGCAATCGAGAAACAACACCTCGATCTCGCGCTCCGGTTCAGCGGCCAGAACGGTGAGCATCTCCCGCAAGGCATCGACCGAGAAATCCCGGGTGCGCACGTCGATGCCAAGTGCGAGCGGCGGCATCGCCTCGGGGCTGTCGAACAGCCGGGTGACCAGGGACAGGGGCATGTTGTCGATCGCCTCGAAGCCAAGATCCTCCAGCGCCCGGATTGCGGTGGAGCGCCCGGCGCCCGAGGCCCCGGTCACCAGAACGGTCTTGATCCCTGTGTCATCAGGCGCGGACGCGGTCACGCAAGGCCTCCTTGCAACAGAACATAAAGCATAGACGGGAATGCGGCGCTCTCAACCCGGTAGAAGAGCGGCAGGGGCGTTCCTTCGATCACGGTTTCGCGCGCTTCCGGCAGACGCGCGGTTTCGACCCGGTCGAGATCGACCACATAGCGCGCCAGCGCAGGGGCACTGGCGGCGGTCAGGATCCCCAGATTGCGGGCCTCGATCCGGCCGGTCAGCGTGGCGGGCGCGGACATTTGCAACCCGGCCCCGGTGGGCTCCAGCATAACCTGATCATCGGCCACCAGATGGGCCCCGCGCGCCATCAGGTCAAGGGCCAGGGCGGATTTGCCCGCCCCGGACCTGCCCCGGATCAGCAAACCGCATTCGCCCAACGCCACGGCACTGGCATGGACCAGGGTTCCCACGGGCGGCGCTCAGACGGGCAGGCCGACGACGAAGCGGGCACCCAGCGGTTCGGAGGCCACATCGGCATCGGTGGGACGGATGTTTTCGGCCCAGATCACGCCGCCATGGGCTTCGACGATCTGTTTGGAAATCGCCAGGCCGAGGCCGGAATTGTTGCCGAAATGATCGACCGGACGCTCGGTATAGAAGCGGTTGAAGATCTTGGTCAGCGCCTGTTCGGGAATGCCCGGGCCGGTATCCTCGACCACCACCAGAACCCGGTTTTCGCGCTTGCGCACCCAGACCCGGATCGCATCGCCATCATCGCAGAAGGAAATCGCATTGGTCAGCAGGTTGACGAAGACCTGCGCCAGGCGGCTTTCCAGCCCTTCGATGACAATCGGTTCCGACGGCATGTCGGTGATGAACTCGACGCCTTTCTCGCGCGCTTCGTTGCCAAGGTAATCGGCAAGATTGCCGATCATCTGCAGGAGATCAAAGGGCGCCTCATCCTCTTTCACCAATTCGCTGTCGAGGCGCGACGCGTTGGAAATGTCGCTGACCAGCCGGTCGAGCCGGATCGTGTCATGTTCGATGACATCAAGCAGCTTCTGGATCTGGTCGTCGCGCTTGGCCATGCGCAGGGAGGACACGGCAGAGCGCAGGGAGGCCAGCGGGTTCTTGATCTCGTGGGACACATCGGCGGCGAATTGTTCATTCGCGTCGATCCGGTCGTAAAGCGCCGTGACCATGCCCCGCAGCGCCCCCGACAGCCGCCCGATTTCATCGGGCCGCGCGGTCAGGTCGGGAATGCGGACCCGGTTCGGGCTGAACTTGCGGGCATTCTTCTCGCGCCCGATCTCGGCAGCGGCGGCCAGGTCGGACAGCGGATTGGCGATGGTCGAGGCCAGCACAAGGCTGAGCCCGACCGAGACCAGAATGGCAATGATGAACATCTGCAGGATCTGTTCCAGCTCGGCGCGCACCAGCGCGTCGATCTCGCCTGCCGCGCTGGCCATGGCCAGGGCTCCGGTGGTCGCGCCACCGGTCGTGATCGGGGTGGCGACGGTGAAGATCGTGTTGCCGTGCAGATCGGGGGCGCTGCGCACCTCCGTGCCGTTCTTCAGGGCCGCGGAGACCAGCGCCTTGACCAAGACCGCATTGTCGGTCTCGGCGGCCGGGCGACCCACATCCTGCCCCACCAGCCGCGCCACGCCCGACCAGAGCGTGTCGAGGAAATCGGTGATCATGGTGGATTGGCCGCCGGGGCGCTGCTGCCCCTCTGCGCCCTGCGGCACGTCGACCGTGGTGATCAGGCGCCCCTGTCCATCATAAAGGAAGACGGTCGCGCCCGCAGGCCGGCTCAGGCCTTCGAGCACCGCGACCGGATCGCCCGCCTCGGCCCCGATGAACCCCGCGACCAGCTCGGCCTCCGAAGTGAAGGCCGCTTCGCGCTGGAACACCAGGCTGTCGCGCACCGGATTGAGAAACAGCACGCCCACCACGAAGACCAGGATCGCCAACAGGTTGAAGGTGATGATCTTGCGTGCGAGCGGCGAGCGGTTCATCGCAATGACACCGCGCCCGTCCCGTTTGGCCCGCGCCACGCTTTCTGCTGCGGCGTCTGCCCCTAGCCAGTCTTCTCCCAGGACAACATCGCCCCGGTGTGCTGGTTTGCTTCCGTCCATGTCGGCCCCCGCCGAAGCACCCGGCCCCTACTCTTCGTTGTAGCGGTATCCGATGCCGTAAAGTGTTTCGATTGCGGAAAATTCATCATCGACCATGCGCATCTTCTTGCGCAGACGCTTGATATGGCTGTCGATGGTGCGGTCATCCACATAGACCTGATCGTCATAGGCCACATCCATCAGCTGATCGCGGCTTTTCACGAAGCCGGGGCGCTGGGCCAGGGCCTGCAACAGCAGGAATTCGGTGACGGTCAGCGAGACCTCGCGGTTCTTCCAGGTGACCGAGTGGCGCAGCGGGTCCATCCGCAATTCGCCCCGCACCATGACCTGAGCCGCATCCACTTCCACGCCTTCGCCATCGCCCGCGATCACTTCCTGACGGCGCAGAAGCGCGCGGATGCGTTCCACCAGCAGGCGCTGCGAGAACGGTTTCTTAACGTAGTCATCGGCACCCATGCGCAGGCCGAGCACCTCATCGATCTCGTCATCCTTGGAGGTCAGGAAGATCACCGGCATCGAGGTTTTCTGACGCACCCGTTGCAGCAGGTCCATCCCGTCCATCCGGGGCATCTTGATGTCGAACACCGCCATATCGGGCAGTTTCTTGTTGAAAGCGTCGAGCGCGGCCTGACCATCATTGTAAGTCTCGACCTCGAACCCTTCGGCTTCGAGCGTCATCGATACGGACGTCAGAATATTCCGGTCGTCATCGACCAGCGCGATTCTGGACATGGATAGTTCCTTTACTGCTCATAAACGCCTTATTGTTGGCGCATTATACGGTGTCATTTTTCGGGCATAATCGTGTCTGCCTTGCGGTAATTCAACAATAATGTGCGAATCACATCATTCGCCATGCCATGAGAACGGTATTTTTGTTTCTGAATGACTAATATGCCGCAGTTTTCCCGCTCAGCCGGAGATCGGCGGCGGATGGTGGCGCTAACCTAAGAAAATCGGCGATTTGGTGGCGCTAACTGTTAGGTGCGGCCCTTCTCACCAGTGTATCAAGCGCTCTATAGGAACAGTGAGGCCCCGGGACGGGCCGTAATTATTTCAGGAGCGCGTGGGACATGAACACAGGCCGGGTCAATCCGAACAAGACACTCGAAGCCCAGGGGATCACCGGGCTGGGCGAGGTGCATTACAACCTGATGGAGCCCGCTCTGGTGCAGGCCTCGGTCTGCCGTGGCGAAGCCGAGCTGGGCAATGGCGGCACGATCCTTGTCGAAACCGGCAAGTTCACCGGCCGCTCGCCCAACGACAAACATATTGTGAAGACCCCTTCGGTCGACGCCCATATCTGGTGGGACAACAACCGCGCCATGTCGCCCGAAGGCTTTGACCGCCTCTATGACGACATGATCGAGCATATGAAGGGCCGGGACTATTTTGTTCAGGATCTCTATGCCGGCGCCGACAGCGCCCACCGGCTCGACGTGCGCGTGGTCACCGAACTGGCCTGGCACTCGCTTTTCATCCGCCACATGCTCCGCCGTCCCGAGCGCGATGAACTGGACGGGTTCGATCCCGAGTTCACCGTGATCAATTGCCCGACCTTCAAGGCTGATCCCGAGCGTCACAATTGCCGCACCGACACCGTGATCGCGATGAATTTCGACCGCAAGCTGATCCTGATCGGCGGCACCGAATATGCCGGCGAGAACAAGAAGTCGGTCTTTACGCTTCTGAACTACATGCTGCCCGAAAAAGGCGTGATGCCGATGCATTGCTCGGCCAACCATGCCGAAGGCAATCCGGTCGACGCCGCCGTGTTCTTCGGCCTGTCGGGCACCGGAAAGACCACGCTGTCGGCCGACCCGAACCGGGTTCTGATCGGTGACGACGAACATGGCTGGTCGAACCGCGGCATCTTCAATTTTGAAGGCGGCTGCTACGCCAAGACGATCAACCTCAGCCGCGAAGCCGAGCCGGAAATCTACGACACCACCGGCAAGTT
>JAOXSD010000227.1 GCA_025800205.1 Silicimonas sp.
GGCCGGATGCACATCCTGGGCGAGATGAACAAGGCGCTTTCGGGTGCTGGCGAATTCTCGGTTCACGCCCCGCGCATCGAAACCATGACCGTGCCCACCGACAAGATCCGCGAAGTGATCGGCTCGGGCGGCAAGGTGATCCGCGAGATCGTCGAAGTGTCGGGCGCCAAGGTCGACATCAACGACGATGGCGTGATCAAGATCGCCTCGCCCAACGGCGAAGCCATCCAGAAGGCCTATGACATGATCCACGCGATCGTGGCCGAGCCCGAAGAAGGCATGATCTACAAGGGCAAGGTCGTGAAGATCGTCGATTTCGGCGCCTTCGTGAACTTCTTCGGCAAGCGCGACGGCCTCGTGCATGTCAGCCAGATCGAAAACCGCCGCCTGAACCATCCGTCCGACGTGCTGAAGGAAGGCCAGGAAGTCTTCGTGAAGCTTCTCGGCTTTGACGACCGCGGCAAGGTGCGCCTCGCCATGAAGATGGTCGACCAGGAGAGCGGCGAAGAGATCAAGGAAGAGAAGAAGGAAGACGCAGAGTAATCTGCGCCTCTTTCGAGACACGAGGCAGGCCCCGGTTGTTTGACTGGGGCCTGTTCTATTTCAGCCCTTGGTTTCGCGATCCATCATGTTCGGCCGTGCGAGAAGAAGCTCGACCAGCGGCGTATTGATGTAGAAATTGTCTCTTCCGACTTTCTGTTTCTTCACCAGCCCAGCGGCGTCCAGCGCATCCAGATGCCGCGCCGCCGTCTGTCGGCCAACGCCTGTGTCCTTTGCCACGTAATCGATGCGCGTATAGGGATGGCGGAAGAGATTGTTGAGCAGTTCGTGTGAGTAGATATTCTTGTGATTTTCACGAATTTCGCGCTTGTATTCGGTCAGCAGGCCATTGAGGCCATGAAGCAATTCCGCCGTCTCTATGGCGGTCAGGTAAATCCCGCGCAGCATGTAGAGTAGCCATTCCTCCCACACACCATCATCGCGCACGGCCTGGAGAAGCCGATAGTAATCCGACTTTGTCTGGGTGATGTACCGGCTCAGATACAAGATCGGAATGTCCAGCAAGCCTTGCTGCACCAGGTAGAGAATATTGAGGATCCGCCCAACACGACCGTTTCCATCCGGGAAAGGGTGGATGCTCTCAAACTGGTGATGAATCACACACATTTTCACAAGCGGATCCCAATCACAGATCTCGGGGAGGTTGATGAACGCCTCAAGTCGTTTCATATGGCGTTGTATGTCCTGCCGGGACTGTGGCGGGACATAAACAATGTCGCGGGTGTATTCGTTCTGCAGGGTTGTTCCGGGAACTGTCCGAAGACCATCCGTCGATTGCTTGAGAAGCTGGAACATGTGCACAAGGCTGTTGGTCGTGATGAGGCCCTGCGAGTCTATCAGAGCATTGTGACCGCTCCAGAGCGCATCGCGGTATCGCGCAACCTCTTTTTGGGCCGGATCCAGCATGCTGTGCGGACTCAATCCAATCGTAAACGCATCTTCCTGTGTCGTGATATAGTTCTCTATCTCGGATGATGCCTGCGCCTCTTGCAGAAAGAGAGTATCAATGAGGATTCCCTGGTTTGGAACTTTCGCCGCTTCGCGTCGCATGTCGGACAGCGCCCGATAGGCCCGCGCGACCGATTTCAGCACCGGGCGCGACTCGACATCGACCTCCAGAGGAAGTTCCGGAATCTCGTAAGTCGGCTTAAGCATGCATCCCAAACATGTCGCAAATCGCAGGGTTTTGAATCATGTCGCGCCGAGCATGTTGCAAAAATCGAAAAATTGCAACATGTCTGCAGTGCATCTGCACAGCTCTGAGCCGGCCTACCCCCGCACCAATTGCAGAACCGACGTCCTGCGCGTGCCTGTCGTATCCACGCAGAGCCGGTTGCGGCCCTGTTCCTTGGCGGCATAGAGCGCCGCATCGGCCTGGCGCAGCGCCTCATCGAGATCGGCGCCGCCCTTGGTGTGGCTGAGCCCGGCCGAAATGGTCACCGCAAGGCCCGGTTCGGTGAAGTCGAGCGCGGCAATCCGCAGGCGCAGGTCCTCGATCGTCTCGGCCACGGACCGGGCGCCGCCGGGCAGCAGGATCAGGAATTCCTCACCGCCGAACCGGGCGGCGATCCCGTCTTTCGCAGCGGCCCTGATCGCCTCTGCAACGCCGATGATCACCTTGTCGCCCGCGATATGGCCGAACCGGTCGTTCACCTGTTTGAAATGATCAATATCAAGTACCACAAGCGTCACATCCTGACCTTCGGGCAGGTCTTCGGCCAGTTTGAAAAAGGAGCCGCGCTGCAAAAGCCCGGTCATCAGGTCATGGGAGGAGGCGAAGGCCAGTTCGGCATTGAGGCGTTTCAGCCGGTGGTAGAGATGGGCGCAATAGCCCGAGGCCACCGGCGCCACGAGCAGGGGCACGGCCACGGCGGGATAAAGCGCGTGCGGGGTCAGCTCCCAGAACAGGGCCAGCGTGATCAGCACCGACGCCGTCACCGACATCAGGGTCACGATCAGCACAAAGCGCAACCGCGTATCACGCACAAGGGGTGGGGCAGGCCACACAACGTCTCTCCAAGCATTCCGAATTCCGAATATCACCGGAAAATTAGGAAAGCGCTAAGGATGGATTGACGCAGGGGTCAAATTTCGCCGAGAGGGGGGCACCCGCGCCACGGATGGCGGGTGCCCGAAAGATCAGGCGTCGAGATTTTCGACGCTCAGCGCGTTCTGCTGGATGAATTCTCGACGTGGCTCCACCACATCGCCCATCAGCTTGGTGAAAAGATCATCGGCCTCGGCCAGATCCTCCACCTTGACCTGCAAGAGCGTGCGCGCCTCGGGATCCAACGTGGTTTCCCAGAGCTGATCGGGGTTCATCTCGCCCAGCCCCTTGTAACGCTGGAGTGACAGGCCCTTTTCGCCTTCCTCAAGGATGGTCGACAGCAGGTCCAGCGGTCCGTGAATCGGCAGTTCCCGATCGCGGCGGATCAGCTTGGCGGATTGGCCATAGACCTCCTGCAGCGCGTCGGTATAGGCGCCCAGGCGCTTGGCCTCGCCCGACCGCAGGATCGGCCCGTCAAGGGTGCGCACCTCTTCCACACCGCGCAAGGACCGGGTGAGCCGGATGCCGTGATCCTGGGTGATCCGGCCCTGCCAGCCGCGTTCGTATTCCACGGCCACGGCGTTCAGGCGGGCGGCGACCGCGTCGGCAGTGCCCTGCAGATCCGCATCGGCCTGACCCTCGCGGAACGCGCCCGCAATGGCGGCCTGTTCCAGGATCATATGGGGGTAATGGGTTGGAAACGCCTGCAAGACGCGCCGCACCTGACGGGCCTCGCCCACCACGCGCAACAGATCCTGCCCGACGATTTCCTCGCCCGAGGCGAGCCGCAGCACGGCGCCATCGATCCCCATCTCGATCAGGTAATCATCCAGGGCTGGCTGGTCCTTCAGGTACACTTCGGACTTGCCGCGCGCCACTTTGTAAAGCGGCGGCTGGGCGATGTAGAGATAGCCGCCCTCGATGATCTCGGGCATCTGCCGGAAGAAGAACGTCAGCAGAAGCGTCCGGATATGGGCGCCGTCCACATCCGCATCGGTCATGATGATGATCTTGTGATAGCGCAGCTTGGAGATATCGAACTCGTCGCGCCCGATCCCGGTGCCAAGGGCGGTGATCAGAGTGCCGATCTCCTGGCTCGACAACATCCGGTCGAACCGCGCGCGTTCCACGTTCAGGATCTTGCCGCGCAAGGGCAGCACAGCCTGATTGGCGCGCGCACGACCCTGTTTTGCAGAGCCTCCGGCGCTGTCACCCTCGACGAGGAACAATTCGCGCTTCTCGGGCGCCTTTTCCTGACAATCCGCCAGTTTGCCGGGCAGGGAGGCCACATCGAGTGCGGATTTCTTGCGCGTCATCTCGCGCGCCTTCCGCGCCGCTTCGCGGGCCAGCGCCGCTTCGACGATCTTGGTCACGATCATCTTGGCAGGTGCGGGGTTTTCCTCGAACCATTCGGCAAGCCGTTCGTTCATCAGCCCCTCGACCGCAGGCCGCACTTCGGACGAGACCAGCTTGTCCTTGGTCTGCGAAGAAAACTTCGGATCCGGCACCTTGACCGACAGAACGCAGGTCAGACCCTCGCGGGCATCATCGCCGGTGAAGCTGACCTTTTCCTTCTTCGCCGCCCCCGAGACACCCGCATAATGGTTCAGCGTCCGGGTCAGCGCACCGCGAAAGCCCGCAAGGTGCGTGCCGCCATCGCGCTGGGGGATGTTGTTGGTGAAAGGCAGGACATTCTCGTGATAGCCGTCGTTCCACCACATGGCGACCTCGACCGTGATCCCGTCCTTTTCGCCCGAGATGAAGATCGGCTCTTCGATCAGCGGTGTCTTCGACCGGTCGAGGTAACGGACGAATTCCCGCACACCGCCGTCAAAGAAAAACTCGCTCTCCTCCGGCTCCGCAGGCCGTTCGTCACGCAGGCGAATGCGGACGCCCGAGTTCAGAAACGCCAGTTCGCGCAGACGGTTTTCCAGCGTCTTGAAGGAATAATCGAGGTTCGAAAATGTGTCGGTCGAGGCGAGGAACCGCACTTCTGTGCCTTTTTCGCCAACAGCATCGCCGACCACTTCGAGATGTTTCGCGGTCTCACCGCGCTCAAACCGGGCCACATGTTCCTTGCCATCGCGCCATATCCGCAGTTCCAGCCAATCCGACAGCGCATTCACCACCGAGACGCCGACCCCGTGCAGACCGCCCGACACCTTGTAGGAATTCTGGTCGAATTTGCCGCCTGCATGAAGCTGGGTCATGATGACCTCGGCGGCAGACACGCCTTCTTCCTCGTGAATATCCACCGGAATGCCGCGCCCGTTGTCGCGCACGGAAACGGACGAATCCGCATGCACGGTGACGGTCACAAGATCGGCATGACCGGCGAGTGCCTCGTCGATCCCGTTGTCGACCACCTCATAGACCATATGGTGCAGGCCCGAGCCGTCATCGGTGTCGCCGATATACATGCCGGGGCGCTTGCGGACCGCTTCCAAGCCTTTGAGAACCTTGATGGAATCGGCGCCATATTCCGCGGCGGCCGCATTGCCCTCTGCCATGTGGTTTTTCCTTGTTCTTTGCTCCCAAAATATAGGCGTTTTCGCCGGGGTTGTCACGCCCGCACCCCAAGATTTGGGGGTCTCGCCCGGCCCCTTGCACCGGCGGCAATTTCCGTCATCTTGCGCCCATGAAACCCGAAATCGAGATCACTTATTGCACCCTATGCAACTGGCTTTTGCGCAGCGGCTGGATGGCGCAGGAACTTCTGTCGACCTTTGGTGAAGATCTGGGGCGTGTGGCGCTCATTCCCGGGCCTGGCGGGGTCTTCGTGATCACGGTGAATGGCGAGGTGATCTGGGACCGAACCGTCGATGGCGGCTTTCCCGACGCCAAGGAACTGAAACGCCGGGTTCGCGACAAGGTCTGGCCGGAGCGCGATTTGGGCCATGTGGACCGGACGGGGGAGGGGGCATGACGGTGCTTTTGTCCATCGGGCACGGATTTTCCGCCCGCGCCCTGGCGCCGCGCCTTCTGGCGCGCGGCTGGCGGGTCATTGGCACCACGCGTTCCGAAGACAAAGCCGAACTGCTGCGCGCAGAAGGGATCGAACCGCTGATCTGGCCCGGCGCGGAATTGCCCCTTGCAGAGGCCACCCATCTTCTGACCTCTGTCGCCCCGGGAAAGACCGGCGACCCGGTGCTGGCCGCGATGGAAGAGGCGCTGAAGGCCGCCAGCCATCTGAAATGGGTCGGCTATCTCTCGACCACCGGTGTCTATGGTGACCATCAGGGCGGCTGGGTCGATGAAAACGCAGCCCTCACACCGGCTACCAAACGCGGCCAGGCGCGGGTGCAGGCAGAGGCGGGTTGGCAGGCGCTGGGCCTGCCGCTTCATATCTTCCGGCTGGCGGGCATCTATGGCCCCGGTCGCGGCCCCTTCGCCAAGGTGCGGGCGGGGACCGCCCGGCGCATCATCAAGAAGGGTCAGGTGTTCAGCCGCATCCACGTCGAAGACATCGGCGCGGTGCTGGAAGCCTCCATCGACCAGCCCAACCCGGGTGCTGTTTACAACCTCTGCGACGACGACCCGGCCCCGCCCCAGGACGTGATCGAACATGCCGCCGAATTGCTGGGCCTGCCGGTGCCCCCTGCGGTGCCCTTTGAAGAGGCCGACATGTCCCCCATGGCGCGCTCCTTCTATGCGGAATCGAAACGCGTAAGAAACGACCGGATCAAACACGAATTGGGCGTCACGCTCCGCTACCCTGATTACCGCAGCGGGCTGGCCGCCCTTCTGGCCAACGAAACCGGCTAATCCCCGCCAACCCGGTTGCGCCCGCCCCGTCCGGCGCCATATGGAATGGGCAACCAGCAAAGGGGGTTCCATGTCTGTCCGCGCGCGCCTCTCCGATTTTCTCGACCGCAGCGATGTGCAATATGCGCTCATTGGGGTGATCGTGCTGAACGCGATCGTCCTTGGCATGGAAACCTCGAAAACGCTGATGTCCACCATGGGCCCGGTGATCATCGGGATCGACCGGATCTGCCTGGCGATCTTCACCGCCGAGATCATCGCCAAACTCTATGCCCGCGGCACAAAGTTCTTCCGCAACGGCTGGAACCTCTTCGATTTCTTCGTCGTCGCCATCTCCTATATCCCCGATGCCGGCGGCCTCTCGGTTCTGCGCGCATTGCGCATCCTCCGTGTCCTCCGCCTCGTCTCCACCCTGCCGCGCCTGCGCCGGGTGATCGAAGGCTTCCTGACCGCGCTGCCCGGCATGGCTTCGGTCTTTGGCCTGATGACGCTGATCTTCTACATCGCCTCGGTGATCGCGACGAAACTCTTCGGCACCGCCTTCCCCGACTGGTTCGGCACGCTCGGCCGCTCGGCCTATTCGCTCTTTCAGATCATGACGCTGGAAAGCTGGTCCATGGGCATCGTGCGGCCCGTCATGGAAGTTTATCCCATGGCCTGGGCCTTCTTCGTGCCCTTCATCCTGATCACCACCTTTGCCACGCTCAACCTTGTGGTCGGCCTGATCGTGAACTCGATGCAGGACGCCCATGCGGAAGAAGAGGTCGCCGCCACCGAGGAATACCGCGAGGAAATCCTGCGGCGGTTGGAGAGCATCGAAAAGAAGATCGACAAAGGCTAGGGAGGCCTTTCAGGCCCGCTTGCCCACCTGCGCCACGCCCAGCACCTCAAGCACCTTGGTCTCGATCTGCTCGGCGTTGAGCCCGGCCTCGTCATACATGTCGCGCGGGCTGGCCTGATCGATGAACTGATCGGGCAGCACCATGGAGCGATAGGCAAACCCCGCATCGAACACGCCTTCTTCCGCCAGAAGCTGCGCCACATGGCTGCCGAACCCGCCGACCGAGCCCTCCTCGATGGTGATCAGCGCATCGTGTTCCGCCGCCAGACGCAAGATCAGATCCCGGTCGAGCGGTTTGGCAAAACGCGCATCCGCAAGCGTCGGTGTGATCCCTTTGGCGCCCAGCGCGTCGCAGGCCGCCTCGGCCTCGGAAAGCCGCGTGCCAAAGGACAGGATCGCCACGCCCTTGCCCTCGCGGATCATCCGGCCACGGCCGATTTCCAGCACCTCGCCGTGCTCGGGCAGCTCGACGCCTACCCCTTCACCGCGCGGATAGCGGAAGGCAATCGGCCCCGCATCATGGGCGACGGCCGTGGCCACCATATGTTTCAGCTCGGCCTCATCGGCCGCCGCCATCACCACCATATTGGGCAGGCAGGTCAGATAGGCGGTATCGAACGCCCCTGCATGGGTCGCCCCATCGGCACCCACCAGACCGGCGCGGTCGATGGGGAACCGTACGGGAAGGTTCTGCAGCGCCACATCATGGACGATCTGGTCATAGCCGCGCTGCAGGAAGGTGGAATAGATCGCGCAGAAGGGTTTCATGCCGCCCGCCGCCAGCCCGGCGGCAAAGGTCACCGCATGCTGCTCGGCAATGCCCACATCGAACATCCGTGCCGGAAACCGCGCGCCGAAAAGTTCCAGCCCGGTGCCGTCCGGCATCGCCGCCGTGATGCCGACCACCTTCGGGTCCGCCTCCGCCGCCTCGATCAGGCTTTGGGCGAAAACCCGTGTGTAGCTTGGCGCATTGCTGGGCGGTTTGACCTGCTTGCCGGTCTCAACATCGAATTTCGCCACCCCGTGCAGCTTATCGCTGGCCGCCTCGGCGGGGGCGTAGCCCTTGCCCTTCTGGGTGATCGCATGGATCAGGATCGGCCCGGTGGCACGTTCCTTCACCGTACGCAGAACCGGCAGAAGCTGGTCCAGATCATGCCCGTCAATCGGCCCGAGATAGGAAAACCCCAGCTCTTCGAACAGGGTGCCACCAAAGGCGCTCTGCTTGAGAATATCCTTGGCGCGTTTCGCGCCTTCGCGGAACGGCTCCGGCAGGAGGTTCACCGCATCCTTCGCGGCCGAACGCAGGGCCTGAAACGGATCGCCCGCATAAAGCCTTGAAAGATAGGACGACATCGCGCCCACCGGAGGCGCAATCGACATGTCGTTGTCATTCAGCACCACGATCAGCCGCTTGCCCAGATGGCCCGCGTTGTTCAGCGCCTCATAGGCCATGCCCGCCGAAATCGCCCCGTCGCCGATCACCGCGATGGCATCGCCCAGCCCGGTCTCGCAGGACCCGCCCAGATCGCGCGCGGTGGCAAATCCGAGGGCGGCGGAGATCGAGGTGGAGCTATGGGCGGCGCCGAACGGATCAAAGGGGCTTTCGGTTCGCTTGGTGAAGCCCGACAGCCCGTCCTTCTGGCGCAGGGTGCGGATCCGGTCGCGGCGCCCGGTCAGGATCTTGTGCGGATAGGATTGGTGCGACACATCCCAGATCAGCTTGTCGCGGGGGGCGTCGAACACCGCATGGAGCGCGACGGTCAGTTCCACCACCCCCAGACCCGCGCCCAGATGCCCGCCGGTTTCGCTGACCGCGCTGATCGTTTCCGCGCGCAGTTCATGGGCAAGTTGCTGCAACTCGCCATCGGACAGGGTCTTGAGATCCGCAGGCAACGCCACGCGGTCCAGCAGGGGGGTCTTCGGGCGTTCGGTCACCGGAGGTCTCCGAGGCGGTTAGAAGTCGCGCGAGATTACAAAACCTGCAGCCTCACGCAAAGGATCAGCTTCCTTATCATATGGGGCCAGTTCGTGCAGCGCCTGTGCGACCAAATCCCGCGCCCGGGTTTTCGCCCCTTCCAGCCCCAGAAGCGACACGAAAGTCGCCTTGCCGGCACCCTCGTCCTTCTGCAACCGCTTGCCCGCCTTCGCCTCGTCGCCGGTGACATCGAGAATGTCATCGGCGATCTGAAAGGCGCGGCCAATGGCCGAGGCATAGCGGGTCATCGGCGCCGGATCCGCCCCGCCCAGATGCGCACCGGCGGCACAGCTCCATTCGATCAAGGCGCCGGTCTTGCCCGCCTGCAGGTGTTCGATTTCAGGCAGAGTCAGTGGTTCATCCGCAGTTTCGGCCGCAATATCAAGAGCCTGCCCCAGCACCATGCCCTCGGCACCTGCCGCTTTCGCCATGGATGCGATCAGGGCGACCCGAACAGACGCATCCGGATGCACCGCCTCCCGCGACAACAGATCAAAAGCAAAAGTCTGCAGCGCATCGCCCACCAGCACGGCGGTCGCCTCGTCCCATTTCCGGTGCACCGTCGGTTGTCCTCGGCGCAGATCGTCATCATCCATCGACGGCAGATCATCATGAACCAGCGAATAGGCATGCATCGCCTCGATGGCCGCCGCCGCCAACAGCGCACCGGCTTCATCCGCCCCATGGAGCCGCGCCGACCGCAACACCAGAAACCCGCGCAACCGCTTGCCGCCATTGCTGGCATAGCGCATCCCGTCCCGGATCACGCCCGCAGGCAGGCGCGCCAATTCGGCATCCAGCACCGCCCCGATCCGGGCGGCATCGCCTGCCAGATCGTCTGCGAAACTCACCCGGGGTCGACCATTTCCGTGCCGGTGGGCGTGCCATTGCCGTCAAGCGTCAGCTTGGCAACCTTTTCTTCGGCCTCGGCCAGCTTCTTGGCGCAATGGGCCTTCAGCTCGGCGCCGCGTTCATAGAGCTTGATCGAATCCTCAAGCGGCACATCGCCCTTTTCCAACTGGCCGACCACGGTTTCCAATTCCCGCATCGCGTCTTCAAAGCTCATCTTGTCCACCGGCGTGTCGCTCATCCGTTCTGCTCCTTCAGCACCGAAACATGACCCGCAGCCGAAGCCGCGAGCGCGTCCAGATCATAGCCGCCTTCCAGTGTCGAGACCACGCGACCTTTGGCATGGGCCTCGGCCACTTCGCAGATGGCACGGGTGATCCAGACGAAATCTTCCACTTCCCAGTTGAGATTGGCGAGCGGATCTTCCGCATGGGCGTCGAAACCGGCCGAAATCAGGATCAGTTCCGGGGCGAAATCATCCACCGCAGGCAGGATCACGTCGCCCCAGACGCGCCGTGCCTCGATGCCCCCCGACATGGGCGGCAGGGGCGCGTTCAGCACATTGCCATGGGCACCGGTCTCATGGGTCGCCCCCGATCCCGGGTAAAGCGGCATCTGATGCGACGAACAGAAAAACGTGCGCGGCTCGTCCCACAGCAGATCCTGCGTCCCATTGCCGTGATGCACATCGAAATCCAAGACCGCGACCCGTTCCAGCCCGTGATGATCGAGCGCGCGCTTGGCGGCAATCGCCACGGTCCCGAACAGGCAAAACCCCATGGGCGTCTCGCGCTCCGCATGGTGGCCGGGCGGTCGCATCAGGTTGAAGGCAGTCTTCGCCTCCCCCGCCAGCACCGAATCCACGGCAGCATTGCAGCCGCCCACCGCGCGCAAAGCGGCATCGAGCGAGCCGGGCGCCACATGAGTATCCGCATCGAGTGAAGCATGGCCCTGCGCCGGGATCGTAGCCGCGATCCGGTCGAAATGATGGGGCGGATGGCACCGCTCCACCTCCGCGCGGTCGGCAGGCGTGGCATCGCGCCAGTCGAGGCCATCGAGTTCAGAGAGTGCAGCTTTCACCGCCTCGGCGCGGGCCACCTGTTCAGGGTGACCGGGGGGCGTGACATGGGCCAGCGCGGCCTCGTTCCAGTAGATCAGGGTCATGACCCCTGTTCACAAATCTCGCGCAATCTGGCAAGGCCCATCCCATGACACTGACCGCCTTCCTCGCCGCCTGGGCCCTGCACCTCATCGCCGCCGCCACGCCGGGGCCGACCATCCTGATGTCCGCCCGCATCGGTGCGACAGAAGGCATGCGCCCGGGGTTCTTCTACGCGCTCGGCTGCTCCATCGGCGCCGTCACCTGGGCCGTCGCCGCCCTCTTCGGCCTCGCCCTCCTCTTCGAGATCGCCCCCGGCGTCCTCTGGGGCTTCAAACTCGCAGGCGGGATCTTCCTTCTCTGGATCGCGCTCCAGATGTGGCGCCACGCGCCCGAGCCGCTGCCGCAGATCACCGAAGACACCGCGCCCCGCTCCGCCTGGTCCGCCCTGCGCCTGGGCCTCGCCACCCAATTCGCCAATCCGAAACCCGCCGTCTTCTTCGGCGCGGTCTTTGTCGGCACCGTGCCCCCCGGCACTGCGCCTTGGATCATGGCCGCCCTTCTGCTGGTGATCTTCCTCGACGAACTGGCCTGCACCGCAGGCGTCGCCCGGCTCTTTTCCTTCGAACGCTCGCGCCGCGCCTACACCCGCCTGAAAACCTCGATCGATCGGGTGTTCGGGGCCGCCATCGGCGTCTTGGGCGTCAAAATCGCGCTGACCTAGTCGCCCGCCAGCATGTAGCCGGCACCCCGCACGGTCTGCAGATACCGCGGCTGCTTCGGATCCGCCTCGATCTTGCGCCGCAATCGGGTGATCTGCACATCCACCGCCCGTTCCTGCGCCTGCCCGCCATCGCGGCCCAGTTCCTCGACCAGCTGGGCCCGGCTCAAAGCCTCACCCAGCTGCGCCGAAAAAATCCGCATCAGCTGCGATTCGGTCGCCGTCAGCCGCACCGGATCCTCGCCATGCCACATCACGCCCTTTTCCACATCATAGCGAAACTCGCCCAGCGAGATCATCTTGGGCGCGGTATCGGCCGGCTCCGACGGCGGCACCCGGCGCAGGATCGAATTGATCCGCAAGAGCAACTCCTTGGGTTCGAACGGTTTCGCCAAATAATCGTCGGCACCCGCCTCCAGCCCTTTGATCCGGTCGGCGGTCTCGTTCTTCGCGGTCAAAAGCAGGATCGGCACCGCACGATCCTCCCGCAGACGCTTGCAGAAGGACACACCATCCTCCCCCGGCATCATCACGTCGAGCACGATCAGATCGAAATCCAGCCCGCTCAGCACCCGATCCGCATGGGCCGCATCCCGCGCGGTCGACACCAGAAACCCGTTGCGCATCAGAAACTTCTGCAACAGCCCGCGAATGCGTTCATCATCATCGACAATCAGCAAGTGGGCATCGGGTTCCATCAGGCTTCGCTTTCCTTCAGCCGCGCGTAATGGCGCCGCAAGTCACTGTCCATCATCGCCTCCAGCACCTGACGAAATCCCGCCACGGCTTCGGGCCCGGTCTGGCGGAAGGCGCTGCGCATCCGCTGCGTCTGTGCATTGGACAATTCGCGCTCCAGCGCAAGCCCTGCCTCGGTCAGGTTAAGATGTCGTTCCCGCCGGTCCCGCGTGCCCACCTCGCTTTGCACCAGCCCGTCTTCGATCAACGTGCGCAGCACCCGGTTGAGCGACTGCTTGGTCACGCCCAGGATCGACAACAGGTTGTTCACCGTCGTCCCCGGCGTGCGGTTGATGAAATGGATCGCCCGGTGATGGGCGCGCCCATAACCCCGCTCGGTCAGGATCCGGTCGGGATCGGCGGTAAAACCGCGATAGGCGAAAAACATCGCCTCGATGCCCTTTCGAAGCTGTTCATCGGTCAGAAAGAGAAGCGTCTCGTTGCCCTGCGGCCCACTGTTATCGGTCATGTCACCCTCGCCACTTGCAGTGATTTTATGTCAGCCTTGTTGACATTCCAAGAGGCAACTTGTAGCCGAGGTGGAATTTTCCGCAACTTTACGACCGAAGCGGAACTATTCACGCAACATCTGAAAAACGGAGGCCGGCGATGGCTGGGTATGACGACCGCGATGGACTGATCTGGATGAATGGCAAAATGATCCCCTGGCGGGAGGCCAATATCCACATCCTGACCCATGCTTTGCATTATGCCTCCTCCGTCTTCGAAGGCGAACGGGCCTATGGCGGCAAGATCTTCCTGTCGCGCAAGCATTCCGAGCGGCTGCATTTCTCCGCAGGCGAGCTGGATTTCCAGATCCCCTACACGGTCGACGAAATCGAGGCCGCCAAACAGCAGGTGCTGACCGCGAACAACCTCTCCGACGCCTATGTGCGCGCCGTCGCCTGGCGCGGGGTCGGCGAAGACATGGGGGTCGCCTCGGCGAAAAACCCCGTGCAGCTCGCCATCGCCGCCTGGGAATGGGGCAGCTATTATGGCGATGCGAAATTCAAGGGCGCGAAACTGGACATCGCCAAGTGGAAACGCCCCTCGCCCGAGACGATCCCGGTTCATGCCAAGGCATCCGGGCTCTACATGATCTGCACCACCTCGAAACATGCGGCCGAGGCCAAGGGCTGTTCGGATGCGCTTTTCATGGATTACCGCGGTTACGTGGCCGAGGCGACGGGCGCGAACATCTTCTTCGTCAAAGATGGCGAAGTGCACACGCCCAATCCCGATTGCTTCCTCAATGGGCTGACCCGGCAGACCGTGATCGGCATGCTGAAGGACCGGCAGGTCAAGGTGAATGAGCGCGTGATCATGCCCGAGGAGCTGGAAAGCTTCGAACAATGCTGGCTCACGGGCTCGGCCGCCGAAGTCACACCGGTGGGCCAGATCGGCGATTACAACTTCGAAGTGGGCGCGCTCACCCGCGAAATGACCGAATCCTACGAAAAACTGGTGCGGGCCTGAGCCCGATCCCAGTGCGGCGCCCGGATCAGGGCGCCGCAGACCGGCCTCACTTCTGATCCGGCACGTCGAAGGTCGACCAGATTTCGTCCTGCTGTGGCTCCGGCGGCGGCACGCAGGTCCTTTTGTGCAGGTTCACCTTGGCAATGAAATTGGCCGAAATCGGTGCGGTCACGAACAGAAACGCCAGGATCAGCAATTCGTGCATCGAGCTTTCGCCCAGCACGAAGGAATGCACCACCGAGGCCAGCAGCATCATCCCCATGCCCATCGTCCCCACCTTGGTGGGCGCGTGCAGCCGGGTCATCGGATCGTTGAACTTCATCAGCCCGATCACCGCGATCAGGATGAACACCGCCCCGATCAGCAGGATCACCGCGGTGACGATATTTCCCAGAACGATCAGGTTCATTCGATGATATCCCCCCGCAGGATGAACCGCGCCAGTGCCACGGTGGAGACAAAGCCCAGCATCGCGATCAGCAGTGTGACCTCGAAATAGATCTGCGTGCCCTGCTGGATGCCGAGCGCCACGATCATCCCCAGCACGGTGATCACCATCGTGTCGAGCGCCAGGATCCGGTCCGCCATGGTCGGCCCGATCGCCAGCCGCACCATGCAGAGCACAGCACCCAGGGCGAGAATGCTGATCGCCACCATCAGCGAAATGTCGAAAAACGTCTCCGCCAGCATCATGAGAAAATCTCCATCAATCGGCGCTCATAGCGGTGCTTGATCTCGTCGCGCACCGCTTCGGGATCATCGGTGTGCAACACGTGAACCAGCAGGCTGTGGCCTTCGTCCGACATATCCGAGGTCACCGTGCCCGGGGTCAGGGTGATCGTGCCCGCAAGGATGGTGATCGCTTCGGGCTGCCGCAATTCCAGCGGCACCGCGATCCAGGCCGGTTTCAGTTTCGAATTGGGCACGGTCAGCACGATCCAGGCCACCCGCACGTTCGAGGTGATGATGTCCCAGATCACCACGAAGCAATAGGCGATCATCCGGCCCATCTTGAATTCGGCGGGCGGGTCGGGCCACCAGATCGCGGTGGCCCGCGCGATGATCGTGCCAAGGATCACGCCAAAGACCGCCATGCCGGCCGAAAATTCGTTCTGCAGCATGATCCAGACCACCGCCAGGATCAGGGTCAGCAGCGGATGGGGGAACAGCCAGTGCAACAATCGCGCCATGTCAGTGCTCCTCCGTTTTGGGTTTGCTCAGCTTGCCCGGCGTGGTGGTCACTGTGGTGATATAGGCTTCCGGCGCAAAGAGCCGCATCGCCAGATTGCCGGTGTAGCTGTGCACCTGACCGGCAAACACCGTATGCGCCACCAGCAGGGTGATCAGCCCGCCGACCGCCACATAGGACAACAGCGGCGGCGCGTCTGGCGCGGGTGCGCCCTCCTCCGGTGTCACGCTGCGCGCCTTCCAGAACAGCATACTGCCCGCGCGGGCGAAGCCGAGGATGCTGACCAGGCTCGATGTGAGCACCACCGCCCAGACCCAGACCATCGTGTCGGTGTCGAAGGCCGCATCGAGCACCAGCAGCTTGCCGAGAAAGCCCGACAGGGGGGGCAGGCCCGCCATGGCGATGGCCGCGAGGAAGAACAGCGCCGCCGTCGGCACCGCACCCGCCATCGGCGCCTGGGCGGTGAGCCTCAGATTGCCACGGCCATGGCGCACCAGATCGCTGATCAGGAACAGCGCCGCGCCGGCCAGGGTCGAATGGACGATATAGTACAGCGCAGCGGCGATGCTGGCCTCGGAAAAGAGCGAAATCGCCACCATCACCATGCCCATGGAACCGATGACGGAAAACGCCACCAGCCGGTCCAGCTTGCGCGCCGCCAGCACACCGATCATGCCAAGCGCGAGCGAGATGAGCGCCGCGGGCAGCAGCCAGAGGTCATGCAGGCCAGCGGTCACCTCCAACTCGGGATGGAAGACCATCGTATAGACCCGGATGATCGCATAGGCGCCCACCTTGGTCATGATCGCAAAGAGGGCGGCGACCGGTCCGGGCGCTTCGGCATAGCTCGACGGCAGCCAGAAATGGAGCGGCGCCAGCGCGGCCTTGATGGCAAAGACCAGCAGAAGCAGCACGGCGGTGATCCGGATGCCCACGGTCTCCTCAGGATCGATCAGCGCCACCCGCTCGGCCAGATCCGCCATGTTCAGGGTGCCGGTCTCGGCATAGAGCGCGCCCAGCGCAAAGAGGAAAAGCGTCGAGCCGATCAGGTTGAACAGCACATATTGCACGCCCGCGCGCAGCCGCGCATTGCCGCCCGCGTGGATCATCAACCCGTAGGACGCGATCAGCAGGACTTCGAAGAATACGAAGAGGTTGAACAGGTCTCCGGTCAGAAACGCGCCCATGATCCCCATCAACTGAAATTGAAACAGCGCATGGAAATGCCGCCCCCTGTCATCCCAGCCCGAACCGATGGCATAGAGCAGGACAAAAAGCGCCAGCACGGCGGTCAGCAGCACCATCATCGTCGACAGGCTGTCGCCCACCACCACGATGCCGAAGGGCGCTGCCCAGTCGCCCAGTTGATAAAGCATCACGCTGCCATCCGACGTGGCAAGGGTCAGGCCCAATGCGATGGCGATCAGCGCCAGCACGCCCGCCACCGAGAACACCCGCTGGATGCCGATGTGATAGCGCGCCGCCAGAACGATGAACGGCGCCAGCATGGCCGGCAGAACGACGGGGGCGATGATCCAATGGGTCATTGGCGCTCCTCCGTCTCGGGCTGATCATCCACGTGATCATCCTCCGATCCGAGGAACGCGCCCAGCGACACCATCACGATCACCGCGGTCATGCCGAAGGAAATCACGATGGCGGTCAGCACCAGCGCCTGGGGCAGCGGGTCGGTATAGGTCTCGACCCCTTTCTGCAGGATCGGCGGGGCGCCGATGGCGAGCCTCCCCGAAGAAAAGAGAAAGATGTTCACCGCATAGGTCAGCAGCGAAATCCCGAGGATCACCGGGAAGGTGCGCAGGCGCAGCACCATGTAGATCCCGCCGGCGGTCAAAACGCCAATGGCCGAGGCAACAAGGAATTCCATCTCAGCCTCCCGCCTGTTCCGGCGCATCACCCCGTGACGGATCGATGTCCATTGCATGTTCGCTGTCTTCCATGTCGGCGCGCCGCGCCAGCCGCGAGAAGCTTTCCAGCGACAGCATCACCGCCCCCACCACGGCCAGGAAAACGCCCACGTCGAAAAGCGCGGCGGTGGCCAGTTCAAACTCGTGGAAGGGCGGGATGCGCACATAGGTGAAATCCGAGGTCAGGAAGGGTTTCGCGACAAACCAGGAGCCGATGCCGGTCAACCCCGCCACCAGCACGCCGGCACCGATCACCCCGTGATAGGGATAGCGCAGCCGGGCCGAGGCCCAGGAAAACCCGCTGGCCATATATTGCATCACCACGGCGATGGAGACCACAAGACCCGCGATGAAGCCGCCTCCCGGTTCGTTGTGGCCACGCAGGAAGATGTAGAAACCGACCAGCAGCACGATCGGCATCATCACCCGGGTCAGCACCACCATCATCATCGGATGCATGTTGCCGCCCTGGGGCTGATCGGGCACCCGGTTCAGAAGCTTGGCCCGCACCGGCCCGTCCAGCAGCGTCTCGGTCAGCGCATAGATCAGAAGCGCTGCAATCCCGAGCACGATGATCTCGCCATAGGTGTCGAAGCCGCGGAAATCCACCAGGATCACGTTCACCACATTGGTGCCGCCGCCGCCCTTGTAGGAATTGGCCAGGTGGAATTCCGAGATCGGCGTGGTCACCGCCTCCCGCATCAGGAAATGAAAGGCCAGCGCAAAGGCGGCAAGCCCGCCCGCGATGGCCAAGCCCGCGTCGCGGATCTGGCGCAGGGCCGAGCCTTCCATCGGCGTGGTCTTGGGCAGGAAATTCAGCGCCAGCAGCATCAGGATGATCGTCACCACCTCGACGGTGAACTGGGTCATCGCCAGATCGGGCGCCGACAGGAGCACGAAGCCGAGCGAGACCATCAAGCCCACGATGCCGATCAGGATCAGCGCCATGAAGCGGTTCCGGTGCAGCAGCACCAGCGCCAGCGTCGCCGCCACCAGCATCGCCCAGCCCGCCATCGGCACCAGTTCGGGCATCTCGAAGGGCCGTGTCGGCGCGCCGATCGTTCCGGTGCTCCAGGCATGGAGGCCCACCGCCAGGATCGCCGCCACGCCCACCGCCGCATAGCGGGTGAAGGCGCCATTGTGCAGCGCTTCGGTCACCGCGCGGGCCAGGGCGGCGGCGCTTTCGACGATGGCGTCGAAAATCACCTTGGCCTCGGGGCGCGGTGTGGCGTCCCAAAGGGCCAGCAGGGGTTTGTAGACCGCCATCAGGATCAGGCCGCCGATGAGGGCTGCGACCGACATGTAGAGCGCGGGCACCAGACCGTGCCAGATCTTGAAATAGGCCTTCGGCACCTCGGCGGCGTCACCCAGCACCGAGGCGGTGACGATCTTGACGAAGGGCTCGGCCAGGAACGGGGCGACGCCGATCACCACCACCAGAACAACGAGGATCGCAGGCGGCAGCCAGAGGCCGGGGCCCGGATCGTGAGGCTTGGCCGGATAATCCTCCCGCACCGGCCCGAGGAAGGTGTGGCCAATCAGGCGGAAGCAATAGGCGGCGGAAAAGAGCGACCCGATGGTGGCCAGCACCGGCACCAGCATCGGCGATCCGAACAGGGTGGTGTGGGTCGTCTCTTCCAGCATCATTTCCTTCGACAGAAAGCCATTGAGGAAGGGAAGGCCCGCCATCGACAAAGCGGCGAGCGTGGCGATCCCGAAGGTCACCGGCATCAGTGTCCGAAGCCCGCCCAGACGGCGGATGTCGCGGGTCTTGGTCTCGTGATCGATGATGCCCGCGGACATGAAGAGTGCTGCCTTGAACGTGGCGTGGTTCAGGATGTGGAACATTGCCGCCATCGCCCCAAAGGCGGTGCCGGTGCCCAGAAGCATGGTGATCAGCCCCAGATGGCTGACGGTGGAAAAGGCCAGAAGCGCCTTCAGATCGTGTTTGAACAGCGCGATGACAGCGCCAAGCACCATGGTGACCAGACCGGCCGTGGTGACGATCACGAACCACTCGGGTGTGCCCGCCAGCACCGGCCACATGCGCGCCATCAGGAAGATGCCCGCTTTCACCATGGTGGCGGAATGGAGATAGGCCGACACCGGCGTCGGCGCCGCCATCGCGTGGGGAAGCCAGAAGTGGAACGGGAATTGCGCCGATTTGGTGAAACAGCCGATCAGGATCAGGATCAGCGCAGGCAGATAGAGCGGATCCGCCTGGATCGCCTCGCGGTTCTGCAGGATCACGCTCAGGTCATAGCTGCCCGCGATCTGGCCCAGGATCAGCATGCCGCCGATCATCGAAAGCCCGCCCATGCCGGTCACGGTCAGCGCCATCCGCGCACCCTGACGGCCTTCGGGCAGGTGTTTCCAATAGCCGATGAGCAGGAAGGACGAGAGCGAGGTCAGCTCCCAGAACACCAGCAAAAGCAATATGTTGTCGCTCAGCACGATCCCCACCATCGCGCCCTGAAAGAGCAGCAGATAGGTGAAGAATTCGCCCATGTGATCCTCGCGGCTGAGATAGTGCCGCCCATAGGCGATGATCAGCAGGCCGATGCCGAGAATGAGGAAGGCAAAGAAGAAGCCGAGCCCATCGAGCATCAGGGTGAAGTTCAGCCCCAGGGCCGGCATCCAGGTCAGGCTGGCGGTGACCACCTCACCGGCCAGCACGCTGGGCAGGTTGGTCAGCAGCCCGATGAAGGCCGCAAGCGTCACCATGAAGGTCAGCCCGCCACAGGCCGCCCGCCCGGCGGAATTCATCAGGCCCGGCAGAAGGGCTCCGAAAAACGGCAGCGCAACAATGAGGAATAGCGACACGTTCAGACCTTGCTTAGTTCTCGGGCGACCTTGGCACGATTTGAAATGGATTTGCAAAGCGATCCGGCAAGGAGCGGGGCGAAAAGTGACCCTGCGTCGAATTGCCGTTTCACGGGCGGTTCCGGGTCACGTCTCCAGCATGAATCTCTTTGACAGGGGCAGGCTGGCCGCACCCAGCCCCCGGGCCGCATGACCCTGGGTGCCGGGCAGGATCTCGGGCAGGATCAGCCCTGAGGGATCGAGCCGCCCCAGATGGGCCGCGACCCCTTCGACAATCCGGGTCCGGATCTCGCCCGGCAGGGAGCCGTCGATCACGATGGCCGGGAAATCGATGATCGAGATCGCAGCGAGAACCGCGTTGGCTATTGCCGGGATCGCCTCGTCCAGCCAGGCATCCACCACCGCCTGATCGAAATTCCAGGCTTCGGGATTGTTCCACATCTGCGCCGCATCACCGCCGGCCGCCAGCAGGCGCTGCTCCAGCCGGATCAGCGAGGCAACCTCCATCAAATGTGACGGCGTGCCGTCTGCGGTGATGATCGGCATCGGCCCGATGGCTCCGGCATTGCCGGAGGCGCCCACATAGAGCTTGTCGTTCAGCACCACGCCGCCGCCGACGAAATAGCCCAGGTAGATATGAAGAAAGTCGCGCGGGCGCGGGCCCGTGCCAAAGACCAGCTCGGCCCCGCAGGCGCAGGTAGCGTCATTGCCCAGATGAACGGGAAAGTCGAAGAGCCGCCCGACCTCGGCCTCCAGATCGAAACCGCGCCAGGCCGACATCTCGCTTTCGTCGACGCCGATGGCATTGCCCCATTCCCAGAGGAAATACGGGCTGGCGATCCCCAGCCCCGCGATGCGCCCCTGTTGCGCGGGGCTGAGGGTCGCCATCAGCTCGGCCACCGTGTCGCGGGCAAAATCCAGTGTCTGCGCCGGGGTCGGGTAGCGATAGGTCAGGTGGCGCCGGTCGAGAATCCGGCCCACGAAATCCACCAGCAACAGATCGGCACTGCGCCGCCCCACCTTGAGACCGAAGAACAGCGCGCCCTCGGGGGCCAGCTCCATCGGCACCGAGGGCTGCCCGACCCGACCGCGCAGCTTCTCGCCCTTGCTCAGCAGCCCGTCCGCCTCAAGCGCGCGCATGATCACCGACACGGTCTGGGCCGACAGCCCGGTGCGCCGGGCAATCTCGGCCTTGGGCAGCGCGCCCTGCCGGCGCAGGATGGTCAGCACCAGCCGCTCGTTCCGGTCGCGCATGCCCGATTGGTTCGACCCCTGGTCGCGGGCCGTTCCATCCCTGTCGATCTGAGCATGATCCGTCATCGCAGCGCACCCCCGGGCCTCACATGACGGGCCGAGCCGCCCGCTGTCAATAATAAATCAGAGTGATTTAGTAATTGACCGGTCCGACGAATCGCACTTAAGTTAACCATGCGTCAGCGGGTCTGCCCGCTGCCGACATATGTCTAGGGAGGACACCATGATTAGAACTCTTACCGCGGGCGCAGTCGTTCTGGCTGCGACCACGATCAGCGCATCGGCCGACACCAGCGCCTGCCTGATCACCAAGACCGACACCAACCCGTTTTTCGTCAAGATGCGCGAAGGCGCGGCCGCCAAGGCCGAGGAACTGGGCGTCACGCTCAAGACCTTCGCAGGCAAGATCGACGGCGACCATGAAACCCAGGTGCAGGCCATCGAGACCTGCATTCTCGACGGTGCCTCGGGCATCCTGATCACCGCCTCCGACACCTCGTCCATCGTGCCCGCCGTGAAACAGGCCCGCGACGCAGGCCTTCTGGTGATTGCGCTGGATACGCCGCTGAACCCGATCGATGCGGCCGATGCCACTTTCGCCACCGACAATTTCCTCGCCGGTGAGCTGATCGGCAAATGGGCCGCAGGCACCATTGGTGACACCAATTCGGCCAAGATCGGCATGATGAACATCAACGTCTCGCAGCCCACCGTCGGTGTGCTTCGCAACCAGGGCTTCCTGCAGGGCTTTGGTATCGATCTCGCCGATCCCGCCAAATGGGGCGACGAGTCGGACGCGCGGATCATCAACAACGAGGTGACCAACGCCAATGAAGAAGGCGGCCGCAAATCCATGGAGAACCTCTTGACCATGGATGACGGCGTGAACGTGCTCTACACGATCAACGAACCCGCCGCTGCCGGCGCCCATGAAACGCTGAAGGATTTCGGCAAGGTCGATGACGTGATCGTCGTTTCGGTCGATGGCGGCTGCCCGGGCGTGCAGGCCGTGGCCGATGGCGCCATCGGGGCCACCTCGCAGCAATATCCGCTCCTGATGGCGTCGCTGGGCATCGAGGCGATTGCTCAATATGCCAAGGATGGCACCCTGCCGGCCAATACCGAAGGCAAGGAGTTCCTCGACACCGGTGTCGCCCTTGTCACCGACAACCCGGTGGACGGCGTGCCGTCGATTTCCTCCGAAGAAGGTCTTGCCCTCTGCTGGGGTTGATCTGAAACATTATGCGGGGGGCGGGTGCGCCCCTCGCAACCATTGAGGAAGACCACCGCGCGGGCGGTGAACCGGGGAGGGGACCGTGTCCACGACACAACCGCAAAGTGACTTTGAAAAAGGTCTCGACGGCTCGCAAGAAAGCGTGGCCGAGTTCGAGGATCATCAGAAGGGGATCGTCGGGCGACTGCAACACGCGCTCCATGTGAACCCGGCGCTGGTGCCGCTCATCGTGCTGGTGGCCTCGGTGGTGCTCTTCGGCATGCTGATCGGCCAGCGCTTCTTCTCGCCCTTCGCCATGACCCTGATCCTGCAACAGGTGCAGATCGTCGGCATCGTCGCCGCCGCCCAGAGCGTGGTGATCCTAACCGCAGGCATCGACCTTTCGGTGGGCGCGATCATGGTGCTGTCCTCGGTGGTCATGGGCCAGTTCACCTTCCGCTACGGTCTGCCCGTCGAGATCGCCATTCTCGCGGGCCTTTCGGTCGGCATGATCTGCGGCGCGATCAACGGCTGGCTGGTGGCCTATGTCAAACTGCCGCCCTTCATCGTCACCCTGGGCATGTGGCAGATCGTGCTGGCGACGAATTTTCTCTATTCCGCCAATGAAACCATTCGCGGCCAGGACATCGAAGACAATGCGCCGCTTTTGCAGATCTTCGGCACCAAGTTTCCCGTGGGCGGGGCCACCCTCACCCTTGGGGTGATCTTCATGCTGGGCCTCATTTTCACCATGGCCTATGCGCTCAAACACACTGCCTGGGGGCGCCATGTCTATGCGGTGGGCGACGACCCGGAAGCAGCCGAACTGGCGGGCGTCAACGTCAAAGGCACGCTGATGTCGGTCTATCTGCTCTCGGGCCTTATCTGCGCCTTCGCAGGCTGGGCGATGGTCGGCCGGATCGGCTCGATCTCCCCCACCGTCGGCCAGCTGGCCAATATCGAAAGCATCACCGCCGTTGTGATCGGCGGCATATCCCTCTTCGGCGGACGCGGCTCGGTGCTGGGCGCGCTTTTCGGCGCGCTGATCGTCGGCGTCTTCACCCTCGGCCTGCGCCTTCTGGGTGCGGACGCCCAATGGACTTTCCTGCTGATCGGCGCGCTGATCATCGGCGCCGTGGCGGTGGACCAGTGGATCAGAAAGGTGTCGACATGACAGAGCCCATCCTCACCGCCCGCAATCTGGTCAAACGCTATGGCAAGGTGGTCGCCCTCGACCATTGCGACTTCGAACTGATGCCCGGCGAAATCCTCGGCGTGATCGGCGACAATGGCGCGGGCAAATCCACCCTGATCAAGGCGATCTCCGGCGCCGTCATCCCCGACGAGGGCGAAGTCTATCTCGAAGGCCAGAAGCTCAACTTCACCTCGCCCATCGACGCCCGCGAAGCCGGCATCGAAACCGTCTACCAGACCCTCGCCATGAGCCCGGCGCTTTCCATCGCCGACAACATGTTCATGGGCCGCGAGATGCGCAAACCCGGCTTCATGGGCAAGTACTTCCGCCAGCTTGATAAAAAGGCGATGCAGGATTTTGCCCGCCAGAAACTTTCCGAACTGGGCCTGATGACGATCCAGAACATCAACCAGGCGGTGGAAACCCTCTCGGGCGGTCAGCGTCAGGGGGTCGCGGTGGCCCGCGCCGCCGCCTTCGGCTCCAAGGTGATCATCCTCGATGAACCCACCGCCGCCCTCGGCGTGAAGGAAAGCCGCCGGGTGCTGGAGCTGATCCAGGACGTCAAGGCGCGCGGCATCCCGATCATCCTGATCAGCCACAACATGCCCCATGTGTTCGAGGTCTGCGACCGGATCCACATCCACCGCCTGGGCCGCCGTCTGACGGTGATCGACCCCAAGGATTACGAAATGTCGGATGCGGTGGCTTTCATGACCGGCGCCAAGACCCCGGATCAGGCGGCCGCGTGACCGGTCAGGTCGAGGCAAGCGCGCGGCAGATCATGGGCGCGGTGCTGGCCCTGCCGGCCTCCGACACCCGCCGCCTGATCGCCATCGCCGGGCCGCCCGCCGCCGGGAAAACGACCGTGGCGAAACAGCTGGTGGCGCTGATGAATGCGGGCGGTCACCCGACGGGCTTCGTGCCGATGGACGGGTTCCACATGGACAACGACCAGCTCGACGCCCTCGGCCTCCGGTCGCGCAAGGGCGCCCCCGAAACCTTCGATCTGGACGGGTTCGCCGCGCTTGTCACCCGCCTGAAAACCCAGGCCAACGTGCCGGTGCCGCTCTTCGACCGGGTGGAGGACCGGACCCTGCCCGGCGCGGGGCAGGTGACCGCCGATCAGAACCACGTCGTTCTCGAAGGCAATTACCTGATGTTCGACGAACCGGGCTGGCGCGATCTCGCAAGTCACTGGGATCACGCGGTTTTCATTGAAGAGCCGCTGCAGGAACTGGAACACCGCCTGATCCGGCGCTGGCTCGACCACGGGCTGAGCGCGCAAGAGGCCCGCGCCCGCGCCGAGGCCAACGACCTGCCCAACGCCCGGCGCGTGCTGGCCAACTGGCTCGCCTACTGAGCCACCTCGGCCTCCGCATCGAACCGCGCCCGCGCCGCATCGATCGCCGCCAGATGGTCCAGCGCCCAATGGCCCAGCGCGGTCACGGGCGCGCGAAACGACTGCCCCATCTCGGTCAGGCTGTATTCCACCTTGGGCGGGATCGTCGGGTGATACTCGCGGTGCACCAGCCCGTCACGCTGCAACTCCCGCAGGGTCCGGCTGAGCATCCGCTGGGAAATGCCTAGGTTGCGCTTCAGCGCGTTGAACCGAAGCGTGCCATATTGCGCCAGCGAGATGATCACCAGCACGCTCCAGCGGTCACCCACCCGGCTCAGCACCTCGTTGATCCGGCTGCAATCGGGGCAGGCAGCGGTGTCTTTCATGGCGGTTCCCTTTCTGTGACCGGGGCGCAGAAATGTGCCTTCTTGCAGCACTTTCCGGTTCTCCATAGATCGTCGGTATCAAAGATATACCGCCCCGCGGGCGGCGACAATAGGACCGGAAATGACCGACAAGACTCTCAAAGACCTGATGAACTGGCGCTATGCCACCAAGAAGATGGACCCGGTGAAACCCGTGTCGCAGGACAAGGTGGACGCGATTGTCGAGGCGGTGCGCCTCGCCCCGACCTCCTCGGGCACCCAGCCGTTCGAGCTCTTTGTGATCACCAATCCCGAGATTCGCGCGCAGATCCAGCCGGTGGCCTGGAATCAGGCGCAGATCACCGAGGGCTCGCATCTGCTCGTCTTCGCCGCCTGGGACAATTACACCGAAGCGCGGATCGACGAAGTCACCGATCTTCTGACCGAAGCGCGCGGCGACCTGCCGCTTCTCAAGGAGTATTACACCAACCTCAAGGCCGGCTACCTGCCCCGCGAGGCCGAGGTGAACCACGCCCATGCCGCCCGCCAGGCCTATATCGCCCTCGGCTTCGCCATGCTGGCCGCCGCCGAACAGGAGGTGGATTGCACGCCGATGGAAGGGTTTGATCCGGAAGCCGTCGATGAGATCCTCGGTCTGAAAGAGCAGGGCCTGCGCTCGGTCGTCCTGCTGCCGCTGGGCCACCGCGACCCATCGGGCGACTGGCTCCTGCCGATGGACAAGGTCCGCAAACCCCGCGATCTGATGGTCCGCACGCTCGACTGAGCCGCGCCCGGCCCATCACCCTTTTCAAATACGCAAACCCGGGTCGGGGCGTCTGCCCCGGCCCGTCACCGGGCGGCGCGGCGTTCCACCTCGGCTTTCAGGGCGGCATTGAAGGCGGTGTAGCCCGCCAGATACATCTTCGACAGCATCCCGCCCAAAAGCAGAGTCATGCCCTTCCGGATCACATCGGTCTGCACGAACCGGCTCTGGCCGTCCCCATGGGGCTCGACACGGAAATGATGATCGTCGCAGATGCCCATGGGCCCCTTTTCGGCCCAGAAGAATTCCTTCCCTTCGCTCACCGAAATCACGTGATCGATGCGGACCAGCTTCTCCTTGGCCGGGTTGGTCTGGAACGCAAGACCAAGGCGCGCCCCGTCCCGGATCTCGCCCGTGACCTCCACCATGAACGCCGCCCAGTCGGGATAGGAGGCCGTGTCGGTCAGCACCGCCCAGACCGCCTGAGGGGCGGCGTCGATGACGATCTCCGTGTGGATGGCATAGCGCGACAGGCTCAGCCGTTCGACATGTCCTTGGGTCATGGGGTCTTCCTTGCGGTTGGGGTATACAAATCGGGAGATTTTGTAAAATTGACATCCCGGACCGGATTGTCAAGTTGTCCCCATGAATGAACGGGAAAAATCCATCGCCCGGGCCGCCATGCGCGCCTATCAGGCCAAAGGGGTCTCGCGGGCGACCATGAGCGATATCGCGGCCGAGGCCGGTGTGTCGCGGCAGACGGTCTACAACACCTTTCCGGGCTCCGATGCGATGCTGCGCGGCGCGGTCCGCTCCTATATCGAGGATCTCTGGGCGGAGGTGCAGAAGGGGTGGCGCCGCTGCGAGGCGCTGGGCGACAAGCTGGATGTCCTGCTGGTGCATTTCGCGCTGGAGCCCTGGGAATTTCTCAACGCCTCCGACGTGGCCGCCGAGCTGGAGCGCGGCCACAACCCGGTCGGACGGGCCGAGATCGAGGCCAGCCGCGACATGTTCCGCCATGAGATTGCCGATCTGTTCCGTCCCTGGGAACAGGCCCTGGCCGCGCGCGGCACCGATCCGCTGGCGGTCTCCGACTATATCAGCGCGGCGATCGAGGGGATCAAATACAACAACAAGACCCGCGCCGACATGACCCGGGCGGTGGCCACGCTGAAGGCGGGCCTTATGGCCCTGACCGGGGCGCCGCCGGAGGCGGGCTGAGCCGCCGCCCGTTACATGCTGCAGATGCAAAAAAACCCCGCAACTCGGGCGGGGCTTTTCATGGGATCGGGAAGGCTTACTCGGCCGGAACGGCGGCCGTTTCCTTGAGATAGGCCATCACGTTTTCCGGGCTCGATTCGCCGTAGGGGTCTTCGGGGCAATTGTCCATCAGGCCGGGCTCTTCGAACCAGGCTTCGACCACACCATCCTTGACCACGGCGGCATAGCGCCAGGAGCGGGCGCCAAAGCCCAGGTTGTCCTTGTCCACCAGCATGCCCATCCGGCGGGTGAAGTCGCCAGAGCCGTCCGGGATCACCTGAACGTTCTTAAGTTCCTGGGATTGCGCCCATTTGTTCATCACGAAACTGTCGTTCACCGACAGGCAATAGATCGCGTCGATGCCCAGCGCCTTGAACTCCTCGAAGGCATTCTCGAACCCGGGCAGCTGGTAGGTCGAACAGGTCGGCGTGAAGGCGCCGGGCAGGGAGAACAGCACAACGCGCTTGCCGGCAAAGTAATCGGCGGTGGTCATGTCCTGCCAGCGGAACGGGTTCGGCCCCTCGATGCTGTCGTCGCGCACGCGGGTGTGGAAGGTGATTTCGGGAAGTTTGACGTTGGTCTTCATAACTGGGTCCAGTTTCGGAGAGGGGGACGCCGCAGCGCCGCATTTGCCACAGGCATTTACGCATTTTGGCCGCGCCTTCAACCCGCCATGTTGTCCCATGGGCGGAAACACCGCGTTTGCCGCCCGGCCTGCGCCCGCCTTGGGCCGCTTGCGCAAATCCGGGGCGAAAAGTGATCCGGTCCGGCCGCAGCGACGTAGGCAATGAAAATGCCGGAGACCACCGCCATGAAGCCACTTCTTCTGAGCCTCAGCCTTGCACTTTTCATGGGGGCCAGCGCCTCCTTCAGCGGCGCGGACAATTTCCACCGGGTGGCCGAACGGGAGTCCTTTCTCAATCTGGTGCAGGACCGGGCGCTGACCCGGCTCGGGATCCGTCTGCAGGTCACCGAGGATGGTCAGATCCGTGGCCGCGCCTTCGGCCGGCAGGTCACCGGTGGCTGGCGCTGGCAATCCGGCTATTTCTGCCGCGACCTTTTTGTCGGCGGTGACGAATTGGGGGCCAATTGCCAGATGGTGCAGGTGAAGGGCAACACGATCCGCTTCACCTCGGACCGGGGGCAGGGCGCCTTCGCCGACCTCCGGATCCGCTGATCCGGCCCCGAAACCGCGCATTTATTGAGCCCGGAACAGGGGCTTGCCGCGCTGCGGCGATTGACTTCACGGAAGGGGCCGGGCAGAAACTGCCCTGAGTTTTCCGGGGAGAGTGCCTTCATGAAGAAAATCTACGCCAATGCGACGGAGGCTCTCGACGGGCTTTTGCGCGATGACATGCTGATCGCGGCGGGCGGCTTCGGCCTCTGCGGCATTCCCGAGCGGCTGCTCGAGGCGATCAAGGAGAGCGGCGTCAAGGATCTGACTTTTGCGTCCAACAACGCAGGCGTCGATGATTTCGGCATCGGCATCCTGCTGCAGACCCGTCAGGTCAAGAAGATGATGTCGTCTTATGTGGGCGAAAACGACGAGTTCATGCGCCAATATCTGGCCGGTGAACTGGAGATTGAATTCAACCCCCAAGGCACGCTCGCCGAGCGGATGCGCGCCGGCGGCTGCGGCATCCCCGGCTTCTACACCAAGACCGGCGTCGGCACCCAGGTGGCCGAGGGCAAGGAGTTGAAAGACTTCGACGGCGAAACCTATGTGCTGGAAGAAGGCATTTTCGCCGATCTCTCCATCGTCAAAGCCTGGAAGGCCGACGAGACCGGCAATGCGATTTTCCGCAAGACCGCCCGCAACTTCAACCCGCCCGCCGCCATGTGTGGCAAGGTCTGTGTGATGGAAGTGGAAGAGATCGTGCCCACCGGCTCGCTCGACCCCGATCACATCCATCTGCCGGGCATCTATGTGCATCGTCTCATTCAGGGCGAACATGAAAAGCGGATCGAACAGCGGACCGTGCGTCAGAAGGAGGGTGCATAATGCCTTGGGATCGTAATCAGATGGCGGAACGCGCCGCGCAGGAACTTGAAGACGGCATGTATGTGAACCTCGGCATCGGGATCCCGACGCTGGTGGCGAATTATGTGGGCGACAAGGACATCACCCTGCAATCGGAAAACGGCATGCTGGGCATGGGGCCGTTCCCGTTCGAGGGCGAGGAAGACCCGGACCTGATCAACGCAGGCAAGCAGACCATCACCGAGATGGACCGCACCGCCTATTTCGACAGCGCGCAGAGTTTTGGCATGATCCGGGGCGGCAAGATCGCGGCTGCCATCCTCGGTGCCATGGAAGTGGCCGAGAACGGCGATCTGGCAAACTGGATGATCCCCGGCAAGCTGGTGAAGGGCATGGGCGGTGCGATGGATCTCGTCGCCGGTGTCGGCCGCGTGGTGGTGGTGATGGATCACACCAACAAACACGGGGCGTCGAAGGTGCTGAAGGAATGCACCCTGCCGCTGACCGGGGCCGGTGTGGTCGATCTGATCATCTCGAACCTCGGCGTTCTGGAAGTGGTCGAGGGCGGTCTGCGCATCGTCGAAACTGCGCCCGACGTGACCGAAGACGACATCCGGGCGGCGACCGAGGCGACCATCCTCTGATCCCGCGCCCGCGCGCTTTCAGGGCCGTCCCGTCGGGGCGGCCTTTTTGCGTTCCGCGCCTGCCGCAAACCGTCTCATCCCCATTGCCCCCGGCCCGCGCGGCACATACCCTTGCGCCATGGGATTCTGGGAAATGAAAGCGGCCCTTGAGTGGCAGATCGCCTGTGGCGTGGACGAGGCGATCCTCGACGCACCGGTCGACCGCACCGAAGCCAAGACGCCTTCGAAACCGGAGGCCGCCCCGGCCCCGACCCCCATTGTCCGCGAACAGGTCGACCCGGTTGCACTCGCGCGTGCCGCCGCCCAGGCCGCGCCCGATCTTGACGGGCTCAGAACCGCGATGGAAGCCTTCGATCATTGCGATCTCAAACGCGGCGCCCGCCAGCTTGTGTTCTGCGACGGCCAGCGCAATGCGCGGGTCATGATCATCGGCGAGGCACCGGGGCGCGACGAGGATCTGCAGGGCAAACCCTTCGTCGGGCGCGCGGGCCAGCTTCTGGACCTGATGTTCAGCCATATCGGCCTCTCGCGCACATCGCCCGATGCCAATGCCGCGCTCTACATCACCAATGTCCTGCCCTGGCGCCCGCCCCAGAACCGCGATCCGAAACCCGATGAAATGGCGATGATGCTGCCCTTTCTCGAACGGCACGTGGAGTTCATCGACCCCGATCTGATCATCGCCATGGGCAACCACGCCTGTCAGGCGCTGCTGGGCAAACGCGGCATCACCCGGCTGCGGGGCAATTGGCTGCAGGCGCTGGGCAAGCCGGTCCTGCCGATGTTCCATCCGGCCTATCTGCTGCGGACCAATGAGGCCAAACGGGAAGCCTGGGCCGATCTGCTGTCGCTGCAGGCCCGCCTCAGGGATCTCGCATGATCGAGCCGTTGACGCTCCTGGCCTTCCTGCCCGCCGCCCTTGTCCTGCATGTGACACCGGGGCCCGACATGCTCTTTTGCCTCGCCCAGGGCGCCCGTGGCGGTCCGCGCCCGGCACTCGCCGCCTCGGCCGGCATTTCGCTCGGGCTCATGGTCCATGTGACGCTGGCGGGGCTCGGCCTTGGCCTTTTGATCGCGCAAACACCGCTGGTCTTCGATGGGATCCGCTATGCCGGTATCGCCTATCTTTTGTGGCTCGCCTGGCGGACCCTGACCGCACCGCCCGGGCAGGCGGCGCCCCCGAAACCTGTCGCCCACGCCTTCCGCGACGGGCTGATTGTGAACCTGACCAACCCCAAGGTGATCCTCTTCATCCTCGCCTTCCTGCCGCAATTCGTCGATCCCGCCGGGCCGGTGCTGGCCCAGTTCCTGATCTTCGGCGCGATCCTGGCGCTCGGCGGCTTTATCACCAACGGGTTCGTCGGGGTCTTTGCAGGCGGCCTCGGCACCACGCTCGCCCGCGCCCCGCGGCTCGACACCGCCCTGCGCTGGATCACCGCCACACTCTTCGGCGGCCTCGCCCTGCGCCTCATTCTCGAAGGAAAACGCCTATGAGCCGGATCGACGACACGCTCGATTTCATCCCCGTTCGCTTTGCCGTGCTCACCGTCAGCGACACCCGCTCCCTTGACGACGACCGCTCCGGCGACACGCTGGTCGGGCGGATCGAAGCCGCCGGGCATCAGGTCGCCGCACGGCAGATCATCACCGATGACCGCACAGAGATCGCGGAAATCCTCCGGGGTTGGTGCGCAGATCCACAGATCGACGCGGTTCTTTCCACCGGCGGCACCGGCCTCACGGGCCGCGACGTGACGGTGGAGGCCCATCGCGATGTCTATGAAAAGGAAATCGAGGCTTTCGGCACCGTCTTCACCCATGTCTCCATGGCCAAGATCGGCACTTCGGCGGTGCAGAGCCGCGCCTGCGGCGGCGTCGCCAACGGCACCTATCTCTTCGCACTTCCCGGCAGCCCCGGCGCCTGCAAGGACGCCTGGGACGAAATCCTCGCCCGTCAGTTCGACTATCGGCACCGTCCGTGCAATTTCGTTGAAATCATGCCCCGATTGGATGAACATCTGCGACGGAAATAGCGCATCCCCGCGTTTTATGTCTGAATCTTTGCCAAAACGGCGAAGGCACTACATATAAACCACTGAACACCAAAGAGATGATTGTGCGGTTTCTGAGACGATCACTTGCAGGCCTTTTCCTCCTGGCGCTCACCGTCGGGCTGATGGCGCTCGCCGGTTCCATGGTCTGGACCGCGCTCGAAGCCCGCTGGGCCGAAGAACCCCGCCAGCGCCCCCAGCGCGAACGGGTCTTTGCCGCCAATGTTCTGCCGATCCAGCCCGAAACCATCCGCCCGGTGCTTTCCACTTTCGGCGAGTTGCGGGCCCGCCGCACGCTCGATCTGCGCGCCGCCGCCGCAGGCGAGGTGATCTGGCTTTCCGACGCGGTCGAGGAGGGCGGTCAGGTCCGTGCAGGCGCGCCGCTGATCCGTCTCGATCCGGTCGAGGCGCAATCCGCCGTCGCCACCGCCCGCGCCGATCTTTCCGAAGCCGAGGCCGATCTGCGCGACGCCGAACGCCAACTTGCGCTTGCAGGCGATGAAATCGCCGCCGCCGAGGATCAGGCCCGCCTGCGCGCCAATGCGTTGGCCCGCCAGCAGGATCTGCTCGAACGCCGCGTGGGCTCGCCCGCCGCTGTCGAAACTGCCGAACTGGCGCTGTCCTCGGCCAATCAGGCGGTGTTGTCGCGCCGTCAGTCCCTCGCCAATGCCGAGGCGCGGATCGATCAGGCCAAGACCATGCTCGACCGCCGCCGCATCGCCCTGGCCGAGGCCGAACGCCGTCTCGCCGACACCGAAATCACCGCGCAATTCGATGGCATTCTCAGCGATGTCACCGTGGTTGAAGGCAAGCGCGTCACCGGCGGCGAAACCCTCGCCCGGGTGATCGACCCTTCCGCGCTCGAAGTCGCCTTCCGCGTCTCCACCCCCCAGCACACCCGGCTGCTCACGGAAACCGGCGATCTGGTGGGCGCCGAGGTCACCGCCTCCATCGACATCCTTGGGGTCGATCTGGAGGCGAAAGGCACGATCAGCCGCGAAAGCGCTGCGGTCGGCGAAGGCCAGACCGGGCGCCTGCTGTTCGCCCGCCTTGATGACGCCCCCGGCTTCCGCCCCGGCGATTTCGTCCGCGTCCGGATCGAAGAACCGCCGCTCGACCGGGTTGCGCGCCTGCCCGCCACCGCCGTCGATGCCGCCTCCACCGTGCTGGTGGTCGGCGAAGAGAACCGGCTGGACACCGCACCCGTGCAGGTGCTGCGCCGCGAAGGCGATGATGTGCTGATCCGCGCGCGCGGGCTTTCGGGGCGCGACGTCGTCTCCCAGCGCACCCCGCTTCTGGGCACAGGCATCCGCATCCGCCCCATTCGCCCCGGCAATGCCGAAGCGCCCGCCGAACCCGAGACCCTCGCCCTTGATCCCGAACGCCGCGCCCGGCTCGTGGCCTTTGTCGAGGCGAACCAGTTCATGCCCGAAGCGGCCAAGGCCCGCGCGCTCACCGCGCTCAAGAAGGACCGCGTGCCCGCCCGCATGGTCGAACGTATCGAAAGCCGGATGTGACCCCGGCGCACAGGACAGGAGCAACGCCCGATGGCCCGTGATCTTGGCAAGGCAACCGGCGGCCTTCTGTCCTATTTCACCCGCCATGCGACGGCGGCCAACCTTCTGCTGGTGCTCTTGGTGGTGGCCGGGCTTTATTCCGCGCCCCAGATGCGTGCCCAGTTCTTCCCCGATGTGATCGTCGACGACATCGACATTCGCGTCTTCTGGGAAGGGGCGGGCGCCGAAGACGTGGATGCGGCCATTGTCGAGGTGCTGCAACCCGCACTCATCGCCGTCGACGGGGTCACGGAAACCAGCGCCACCTCGCGCGAGGGCCGTGCCAATATCACCCTCGAATTCGAACCCGGCTGGGACATGGCCCAGGCGCGCGAGGATGTGCAGACCGCGCTGGATGCGGAAACCAACCTGCCGTCCGAAGCCGAGGCGCCCGAAATCTATGCTTTCGCCTGGTTTGACCGGGTCACCGACGTGGTGATCCGCGGGCCCGTCGGTGTCGATCAGCTGGCGAATTTCGCCGATGAATTCACCACCCGCCTGTTTGCCGCGGGCATCACCCAGACCACGATCCGGGGGATCGCCGCGCCCGAAAGCATCGTCGAGGTCTCCTCGCTCGATCTGATCCGCCATGATGTGACCATGCAGGAGATCGCCCGCGCCATTGCCGCAGAGGCCGAAACCGACCCGGCCGGTGATGTGTCGGGCTCCACCCGCGTGCGCACCGGCATTGCCAAACGCTCGGCCACCCAGATCGCCGATATCGTGTTGCGCACCAACGAGGATGGCACGCCCCTGCGCATCGGCGATGTGGCGCTGGTGCGGGTCGAAGGCGTCGACCGCGACCGCGCCTATTACGTCGGCGAGAACCCGGCGATTTCCATCCGCGTCGACCGCTCCGCCAAGGGCGATGCGATCCGCATGCAGCAACAGGTGGAAAAGGTCGCCGCCGAAATGCAGACGACCCTGCCAGACGGGGTCGAGATCACCCTGATCCGGACCCAGGCCGAGAGGATCACCGGGCGGCTCAACACGCTTTTGGACAACGGGATGATGGGGCTCGGCCTTGTGCTGCTGCTGCTCTTTCTCTTCCTCAACGCCCGCACCGCCTTCTGGGTCGCCGCCGGCCTGCCGGTGGCGATGACCGCGACCATTGCGATCATGTATCTGGGGGGCATGACGCTGAACATGATCTCGCTTTTCGCGCTGATCATCACCCTGGGCATCGTTGTCGATGACGCCATCGTCGTTGGCGAACATGCGGATTTCCGGGCGCGCAATTTGGGCGAAAGCCCGACGCAGGCCGCCGAAAACGCCGCGCGGCGCATGTTCACGCCGGTCTTTTCCGCCACCATGACCACGATCATCGCCTTTTTCGGCCTGATCGCCATTGGCGGCCGCTTCGGCGATCTGATCCGCGATATCCCGATCACCGTGATTGCGGTGCTGGCCGCCTCGCTGGTCGAATGCTTCCTGATCCTGCCTCATCACATGAAGGGCGCGCTGGCCCATACGGACAAACGGCACTGGTACGACTGGCCCTCGCGGATGGTGAACCGGGGGTTCCGCTATACCCGCGACCGGCTCTTCCGCCCCTTCATCACCTTGGTGATCTGGGCGCGTTATCCGGTGATTGCGCTGGCCTTCGTCGCATTGGCCAGCCAGGCGGTGCTCTTCATCTCGGGCGATGTGAAATGGCGCTTCTTCAATGCGCCCGAACGCTCGTCGGTCACCGGAAATTTCGCCATGGCGCCGGGTGCGACACGCGAAGACACGCTGGAATTCCTCCGCCAGGTGCAGGCCTCGGCCGAAGCGCTCGGCGCCCGGCATGCAGAGGAATATGGCCGCAACCCGATCAAATTCGCCCTGGGCGAAATCGGCGGCAACACCGGCCGCGCCCTGCCGGGCACCGACACCAAGGAACGCTATCAGCTTGGCTCCATCGCCATCGAGTTGATCGACGCCGATTTCCGCCCCTATTCCGCCTTTGCCTTTGTCGCCGAATTGCAGGATGCGGTCCCGAGCCACCCGCTTCTGGAGACCATAAGTTTCCGTGGCTGGCGTTCCGGCCCCGGCGGCGATGCCATCGATGTGGAACTCTCGGGCGCCACCGCCGAAGACCTGAAAGAGGCCGCCGAAGCCCTGAAAACCCAGCTTGCCCGCTATGGCGAGGTCTCGGCGATCGAGGACAACCTCGGTTACGACAAGGAAGAGTTGCTTCTCGAACTCACACCGCAGGGGCAGGCTCTGGGGATGACCGTCGATGTGCTCGGCGCGACGCTTCGCGCCCGGCTCAACGGGATCGAAGCGGCCACCTATCCGGTCGGCCCCCGTTCGGCGGCGATCCGCGTTGAACTCCCGGCCGAGGAACTGACCGCCGATTTCCTCGAAAACATGCTGATCCGCACCGGGCCTCAGGCCAACGGGCAGGGGGTCTATGTGCCGCTTGCCGATATCGTCTCGGTCGAACGGCGCACCGGGTTTTCCACCATCCGGCGCGAAAACGGCATCCCGGTGGTCTCGGTCACCGCCGATCTTTCCGAAGATGACCCGACACGGGCCGAGGAAATCTCCGAAGAAATCCGCGAGCTGCTTCTGCCCGCACTGGAGGAAAGCCACGGCGTCTCCACCTACATGTCCGGCCTTGCCGAAGACGAACGCGAATTCCTCGCCGACGCCACGACCGGCCTCATTCTTTGCCTTCTGGGCATCTACCTCGCGCTCTCCTGGGTCTTCGCCTCCTGGGCGCGTCCCTTCGTGGTGATGGCGATCATCCCCTTCGGCCTCATCGGCGCGATCTGGGGCCATTACGCCTGGGATGTGCCGCTCTCGATGTTCTCGGTCGTCGGCCTCATCGGCATGGTCGGCATCATCATCAACGATTCCATCGTGCTGGTGACCACGGTGGATGAATATGCCGAAGACCGGGGCCTCTTCCCCGCCATCGTCGATGCCACCGCCGACCGGCTGCGTCCGGTCTTCCTGACCACGGCCACCACGGTGCTGGGCCTGATGCCGCTTCTCTACGAACGGGCCAATGACGCGCAATTCCTCAAACCGACCGTCATCACCCTGACCTATGGTCTCGGCGTCGGCTTCCTTCTGGTGCTGCTCGTCGTGCCATCGCTCTTGGCCATCGGCCATGACATCGGCCGCAATATCCGCGCTTTCCGCAAAGGGCTGGCCGCCGGGTCGCGCGCCCCGGGGCTTTCCACCGCGCTGGGCGGGGCCATGGCGCTGATCGGGCTCTGGTTCGCCACCACCATGGGGGCGGTGATGGTCACCGGAACCCTGCCGGGCCTGCTGGGGGGAGGGGGCTCGATCGGCGCGGCGCTGGCGCTTTTCACCTCGGGGGCGGGCGCGATCTGCCTTGCGGTCTGGGCGCTGGTCGCCCTGCGGGTTGCCCGGGCCTGACCCGGGCAACTGCCTGTCTCATCGCGATCAGACGTCGCGCAATTCGCGCCGCAGGATCTTGCCCACGGTGGATTTCGGCAGCTCGTCGATGAACCGGATCTGCTTCGGCACCTTGTAGCCCGCGAGATCTTCGCGACAGTGCGCGATCACCTGATCTTCGGTCAACTCGGCGCCGGCTGCGATGGCGATGAAGAGACGCACCGCCTCGCCGGTCTTCTCATCCGGCACACCCACGGCCGCACATTCCGCCACTTCCGTCAGCTTGGCCACATGCGCCTCGATCTCGTTCGGATAGACGTTGAAGCCGGAAACCAGCACCATGTCCTTCTTCCGGTCAACGATCTTCAACCGGCCCTTGTCGTCAAAGACGCCGATGTCACCGGTGCGGAAATAACCGTCCTCGGTGAAGTTCGCCTTGTTCTCCTCGGGCCGGTTCCAATAGCCGTTCATCACCTGCGGCCCCTTGGCACAGACCTCGCCCTCTTCGCCTGGACCTGCGATATTATCGTTGTCATCCAAAAGGATAATATCGGTCGACGGCAGCGGATAACCCACAGCGGCCGAGAACCCGTCTTCGCCCATCGCGTTCAGAGTGAGAACGGGCGAGGTTTCCGAAAGCCCGTAGCCTTCCAGAATGTGATGGCCGGTCTTTTCCTTCCAGCGGTTGGAAATCGCCTCCTGCACCGGAGCACCACCACCGATCATCGCGCGGTAGTTCGAAAAATCGATCTTCTCCAGATCCGGGTGGGCCACCAGCCCGGCAATCAGCGTGTTCACCGCGGTCGAAACCGAAAAGCCGCTGTCGCGATAAGCGCCGATCAGCTGTTCGGGATCGCGCGGGTTGGCGACCAGATAATTGGTGGCGCCCAGCGAACCATAAGTGATCAGATTCACCATCAACGCGAAGATATGGTAAAGCGGCAGCGGCGTGACCACCACTTCCTGCCCCGGACGCATGGCCTCGGGCAGGGCTTCCTTGGTCTGCTCGGTATTGGCGACCAGATTGCGGTGGGTGAGGGCGGCGGCCTTCGACAGGCCGGTGGTGCCACCGGTGTATTGTAGGAACAGAAGATCGTCACCGTTGAGATCGACGGGATGGAAATCCATCGGCTCGCCTGCCTCCAGCAGATCGGCAAAGCGCAGGGTCTTGGTCAGACGCTCATCCACCGGCGGGCTGGGGATCTCGGCCCCGGTGCCATCGGCCAGGTTCACCGTGATCACGGTCTTCACCGGCGTGTTGCCGATGATCTCGGCCAGGGTCGGGGTCGAGCCCGAGAAGATCACGATGGTCTCGACACCGGCATCATTCAGCTGATGCTCCAGCTCATGGGGCGTATAAAGCGGGTTCACGTTCACCTGCACGGCGCCCGCGCGGATGATGCCCAGCATCGCCAGCGGGAAGGCCAGCAGGTTCGGCGCCATCAGCGCGATCCGGTCGCCGCGCTTCACCCCCAATTCGCTTTGCAGATAGGCCGCGAAATCCCGCGACAGACGGTCGACCTCCTGATAGGTCAGCTTGCCGCCGACGCCCACATAGGCGGTCTTGTCCGGATAGGCCAGAAACGCCTGTTCGAACATCTCGACCACCGAAGAATAGGCGTTGGGATTGATCTCGACCTTCTGTTCCGGCCAAACGGTTTGCGGCATTGTGCTGTCCATCACGTGCTCCTCTCTGATGCGGCACGCCCGGTCGCAAAAGGGGATGACGGATCAGCCGCCCTCCCCAGCGGCCCGGGCCTGCAAAAACCCGCCTATTGCATAACCGCTCCGGCGCAAAAGTTTAAGGTTCCGTAACGTAGGGTTATTTCGCCAAATGGGGCTCAGGCGCGCCCGGCTTCGCTCGACAACATGCGCGCATCGACCCCCATGGAGCTGAGCGCGGCGGACCATTTCGCCTCGTCATCGTCGGAAAAGACGATTTCGGGCGTCGCGTCGCAGGTCAGCCAGCCATTGGCAAGGATCTCGCTTTCCAGCTGTCCGGGTCCCCAGCCGGAATAGCCCAAAGCCAGCAGGGCCGAGCCCGGCCCATCGCCCCGGGCGAGATCCTCGAGCACATCCAGCGTCGCAGTCATGCCGAACCGTTTCGAGACCTGCAGGGTGGAGTTTTCCGATGTGTAATCCCCCGAATGCAGCACGAACCCGCGCCCGTGCTCCACCGGGCCACCCAGATGCACGCGGATGTCCCGGCGCGGCGGACCCACCTTGAGATCGAGCTGTTCCAGCAGGGCGCCAAATTCCAGATCCGGGGCCGGCTTGTTGATGATCAGCCCCAGGGCGCCATCTTCGGAATGGGCGCACATGAAGATCACCGCCTTTTCGAATCGCGGATCGCCCATTCCGGGCATGGCAATCAGGAGTTTCCCGTCCAGCAAGGGGGCGCTTTCGGCGGTCATGGGCAGAAGATGGGGCACCAGCGCGCGTCGGGCAAGGGCTTAGATACAACAGTCACAAAAGCTGACCCGAATGTGATTTTCCCATCCCGGCCGCTTTGGCTATCCATGACCCATGCGTGCGATCCTGTTTCTCGTCTTTTGCATCCTCTCTGCCCCGGTTTTCGCCCAGGCGCCCTCCGATCTGGCCCGGGCAGGGCTGGTGCCGGGCTGGCGGGACGATGCCACCCATGTGGCCGGTCTGACCCTGCAGGTGGCGCCCGGATGGCACACCTATTGGCGTGCACCCGGGGATGCGGGCATTCCGCCCAGTTTTAACTGGTCGGGCTCGCGCAATCTCGCCCATGTGGAAGTGCGCTACCCGGTGCCCGAGGTCTATCATGCCAATGGCACCCGCAGCATCGTCTACCATGATCAGGTGACCTTTCCGCTGATCGTCACCCCCCGAGACCCGTCGAAACCGGTGCGCCTGCGCGGCGAGATCGACATCGGGGTCTGCGAGGAGATCTGCGTGCCCGTGCGCCTTGAGGTGCGCGGCAACCTGCCCGCCCCGGGCAGGCGCGACGCCGCCCTGGCCGCCGCCCTGAAGGACCGGCCCCGCGCGGCCGGCGCCATGACCTGCGACATCGCACCGATCGCCGATGGGCTGCGGGTGACCCTGCGCTCCGATCTCGCCCCCCTTGCGGGCGATGAGGTGGCGGTGGTCGAGGCGGGATCGGGCGAGATCTGGGTCTCGCCTGCCGATCTTACCCGCAAGGGGCGCGCGCTGACGGCGGTGGTCGAGATGGTGGCGCCCTCGGGCAAGCCCTTTGCCCTGGCGCGCAGCGATCTGCGGATGACCCTTTTTGCCGCAGGCCGGGCGGTGGAGCTGCGCGGCTGTCTCTGAAGGCTCCGCCGAATCGGGGCCTGCTTTTCGCCGTTGTTTCGTCATCTTCGCGATGAAATGCGAAAAAATCCCTGAGGGATCGCGTCATTTTACCAAAAACGCAAGATAATGGCCGGGATCCGCCCGACAAAACCGCTCCTATGGTTTCTCGACAAATTTATTGAAAAATCTCTCAAAATTAAGGGCTGAGGTGCCAATGCGCACATCAACTCGCCCGCCGACGCGACGATCCCACTGGCGCGCATCCCTTGACCGACACGGGCGCGCCGATACCTCGGCGTCGTGGGTCAGGCGGTGATCAAGGTCGACGGGGGCGTGGTCATGCAACTCGACAGCGCCAATGTGGATGGTGCGATGCTGGGCCCCTGTGCCGCCACCGCCGCCACCACCTGTCTCTGCAAGGCCTCGGAGCCCTACGCGGTCGATGACGTCTCGCTCAACCTCGCCCCAGGTGAGCACACCATTGAAATCACCTTCGTCGAACATCCCGTCTCGAACGGCCTCTCGCTCGACTGGGCGGTCAATGATCTGGGCCGCCGCCCGATGGACCTGACCGTGCGGAAGCAGCCGACGGGTTCGATCAGGAAGGCGATGGCGAATGGGGCGATGTGTTCGACCTGCCGGTGATCCCGATCCACACGATTGTGACCCCCGATGGCAAGGTCTTCATGTTTGGGGCCGAAACCAATGTCGCTTCTGGCGATGCATCGTTTTACACCCTTCACTACGGCGTGTTCGACCCCGAAACCGGCGAGTACGTGAAACTGCCTAACGAGTTTGGCAGCGACATCGTTTGTGCCCAACTTGCGATCGACCCCACCACGGGCAACGTGCTGATCTTTGGCGGCGATACCCGAGGTGTGGACGGTATCGCCCCGGCATTGGGGATCGATGCGGTCCATGTCTACGATTACCAAACGATGGAGATCACGCCCGCCGAGCAGGGCGATATGATCTATGAGCGTTGGTATCCCTCCGCTCTGACCCTCAACACGGGCGAGATCCTCGTGATGGGCGGGCGCGACAGCCAGGGCCGCCCGGTGGGTGTGGCCGAGATCTACAATGCGGAAACCGGCTACCGCGCGCTGACGGGCGCGGAAATCGAAGACATGAGCAATTCGCAGTCTTACTGGTACCCGCATATGTGGCAACGTGCCGATGGCAAGATCGTCGTGATCGAAGCCAATGGCCGCGATATCTACATCATGGATGTGACCGGGGAAGGCTCGGTCGAAAAGGTTGGCGCGGTGCAATTCGCGTCCTCCCAGGTCGATCCATCGATCATGTATGCCCAGGACAAGGTGCTGATGGTCGATCTGGATGGTGGCCTCTGGACCGCCGACATCTCGGTCGATGCGCCGGTCTTCACCAAGGTCAACGACCTGCCCGAAGGCCGCTCGAACGGCAATTTCACCATGCTGGCCGACGGCTCGGTGATCATCACCGGCGGCACCGACAATATCGCGTCGGAATTCTACGGCACCGGCGACGACATGGCGGCCCTCGCGGGCGCCCAATACAGCGCCTTCCGTTGGATCCCCGAAACCAACACGCTGATCGATCTGGCCGATGAACAGCTCGCCCGGCTTTACCATTCCACCGGCACCGTGCTGCCCGATGGCACGATCATGTCCGCAGGTGGCGGCGCCCATGGCCCGCTGGAGAACCTCAACGGTCAGATCTTCACGCCGGACATTCTCTTTGACGAAACCGGTGCCCTCGCCGAGAGGCCCGAGATCCTGAGCCATGACAGGAACATCGACAGCGGTGAGAGCTTCACCCTGACCGTGTCGAACGCCTATGATCTGAAGATGGTCACCGCCATCAAGGTTGGCGGGGCCACCCATGCGCGCAACTCGGACGCCCGCTGGGTGAACCTGGAATTCACCGTGGTCGATGCCTCGACCATCAAGGTCGAAGCACCCGCCAACACTGTTTTCATCCCCGGCATGTGGATGGTCTCAGCGATCAACACCGCTGGTGTGCCGTCGGAATATGCGCTGATGGGCGTCGACATGGCGCCGATCTTCGACACCGATCCGATCACCGTGACCGAAGGCGTGAACGGCGCGCCGCTGCATCAGGTCGGCTATGAATTCGAAGCCGTCGCCACCGTGCGCTTCGATGATCTGGAGGCCGGCAATTGGCAGCGGGTCTTCGACTACAACAACGGCCAGGGTCAGGACAACATCCTGCTCAGCCAGCAGGCCGGCACCAACAACATGCGGTTCGAGATCTACCAGAACGGGCGCATTCACGGGGTCACCGCCGAGAACGCAATCGTCGAAGGCGAGGTGGCCGAATGGCGCGCCACCGTGTCGTCGCAAGGCTTCATGGGGATCTACAAGAACGGCGTGGTTCTGGCCGAGGCCCGCGGCGTGGTGCCTGCGGATATCGAACGCGCCAACAAGATGGTCGGCGAAAGCCCCTGGCCCCAGGACACCGATCTGGTGGGCGAGGTGATCGCGATCCGCGTCAATGAAACCGGCTCGGTCGGCGCCCTGCCGGATCAGCCCGAACCGCCCGTCGAGCCTCCGGTGGAACCGCCGGTTGAGCCGCCCGTGGATCCCGGCGAAAGTGTCGAACTGCTGACCAATGGCGATTTCTCCGCCCTGGTCTCGGCCCCGACCGCCGGGGATCCGTTCCCGGATCCCGCAGGCTGGACGGTGATCGAAAACGGTTTTGAACAGGTCCAGGTCGATGCAGGTCGCCTGATCTTCGGCGGCGGCGGCACTGCCACTGGCGGCGCGGTCGAGCAGAGCGTTGCGGGGCTGACCCCCGGCGGCACGGTGACGCTTGCCTTCGATCTGGGCAAGAACGGTGGCGGCAATGGCGGCACCTTGGCGGTCGAGGTCCGGATCACCGACAGTTCCGGCGCGGCCATCTATGTGGCCACCGTCACCGGCGAGCAGCGGTTCGAACACAGTTTCGCTGCAGCCGACACGGGCTACACCCTGCGGATCGCCGATGTCTCGACCGGGAACATGGCGGGCATGGATGCGGCGCTCGATAATGTGACCATGAGCTACACGGGGGGCACCCAGCCGCCAGTCGAACCTCCTGTGGAACCGCCCGTCGAGCCTCCGGTTGAACCGCCGGTCGAGCCGCCCGCAGAGGCGCTGGCCTTCGAAGCCGAAGCCACCGCGCGCTTTGACGATCTCAGCGCAGGCCAGTGGCAGCGGATCTTCGATCACGGCGACGGGCCATCCAGCAACAACATCCTGATGGGTCAGCGCGGGCTCTCGAATGACATGAATTTCGAGATCTATCAGAACGGCATCAACTACAAGCTGACCGCCGCCGGTGCGATCACCGAGGGGGAAACCGCCAATTGGCGTGCCACGGTGGAGGCCGACGGCACCATGGCGATCTACAAGAACGGCGTGAAACTGGCCGAAGGCGCAGGCGTCGTGCCCGCCGATGTGGACCGTCCGAACAAGCTCGTCGGTCAGTCGGCCTGGGCGCAGGATACCGATCTGGTGGGCGAGGTCAGCGCGATCCGGGTCAATGAAACCGGACCGTTGGCGCCGGTGGACCCGCCGGTCGAACCGCCCGTGGAACCTCCTGCGGACCCGGTCGAACGGCTGGTCAATGGCGGGCTGGAAAGCTCGGTCGCGGACAACACCTGGACAGCCAATGGCGATGTCGACGGCTGGACCAATGATGCAGGCGGGATCGAAGCCTGGGCCGGCGGGTTCCTCGGGGTCGACGCTGCCGATGGCCGCAGTCTGGTGGAACTCGATGGCGGACGCGGGCTCGACAACCTCTATCAGGACATCGCAACCGGGGCGGGCGACACGTTCGACTTCAGCTTCTCGGCCCGCCAGCGCGGCGATGACAGCGACGGGATCGAAGTCTACTGGCGCGGTCAGCTGGTCGACACGGTCACCCCCGACGGCAACGGCGGCTGGACGGCGTATTCCTACCAGCTCGAAGGATCGGGCGGCACCGACCGGCTCGAATTCCGCGAACTGGCTGCGCAGAACGACGGCACCGGCCCGCTCATTGACGCGGTCAGCCTGATCGGTCCCGAGGCCGACGAGTTCCTGCTCTGATGGCCCGGCTTGCCGCCGTTCTCACCAGTGCCACCATCGCCCTCGGGGCGGTGGCGGGCCACGCCCATGGCGCGCAGGTTGTTCCGGCCGGATGGCAGGTGATCTGCGGCGCCGAAGGCGCCTATCTGGTCCATCTCGACACCGGCGAACGGCGGCCGCTCAATGAGAACGGCCACAGCCTGCCCGGCGGATGCCACGGGCTGCACCAAAGATCGGACGCGCCCCGGCGGGCGGGCTCAGCCCTCGGCTGATCCCGCGGGCAGCCGCCCGGTGTCGGCAGCCTTGACCAGCGCACGTCCCTCGCAGACCACCGTGCCGTCGGGCGTGGTGCAGGAGGCCCAGAGATCCACGATCTGTTTTTCGGCCCGGATCCGGGTGATCTCGACCGAGGCGGTCAGCGCCGTATCGAGCGGCGCAGGCGCGGGAAAGGCGAAATCCTGTTTGAGGTAATTGGTGCCCGGCCCCGGCAGCTCGACCCCGAGAAGGTAGGAGAAAAGCGCACCCAGCAGCGGCTCGGGCACGGCTTCGCCCGGGGCGGTGCCCGCAAGTGCTGCAAATTCCGCCAGATCCCCGGCCGTGTAGCTCCGGGTCAGTTCGGCCCGCTGGCCCAGATGAAGCGTCCCGCTCATCGTGCGATCCTCGTTTCCGCCATGAACACCACCGTCCCGTCCGAGACCCGCATCGCCTGCAGGGCCAGAAGGTCGCGCTCGGTCTCGCGCACTTCAAGTGTCACCGTCTCGCCGGTGAACGTGGGCGCGGGGAACATGGTCGATTGGCTCACCTGCCGCGCTTCGGGGTGGTGCTTGCGCAAAAGCCCCCAGAGCTTGGTGTAGATCAGCATCCCATGGCTCACCGTGCGGCCAAAGGCGGAGGTGGCGGAAAATTCCGGGTCCACATGGATCGGATTGTCATCGCCCGACACCTTTGCAAAGGCGTTGAAGTCCTCCTGGGTCGGCACCCAGGTCTCTTTAAGATGGATCATGAAGCTCTCTCAGATCGGGTTTGCGGATCTTGCCGGCCGCCGTGCGCGGGAAATCGTCGAGCACGGTGAAGGAGGCGGGACATTTGTAGGCGGCGAGCCTTTCGCGGCACCAGGCGGTGAGCGTCGACGTGTCGAGCGTGGCACAGGGGCGCAGCATCACGAAAGCCGC
>JAOXSD010000254.1 GCA_025800205.1 Silicimonas sp.
GTCCAGCCTGCGGGGAAACAGAGAACGGCGCCGGTCAGCGCGTGACGCTCGCCGCGTTTCTGCAGGAGGCAGAGGTCTTCGCAGATCAGGTGACCGAGCGTGTGGAGCGGGTCGTCGGGGTTGATTGTCACCTCGGTCCCGCCGGGGCGGGTGACCTTGTCGCCTGCGACGGTGAAATCGGGACGGGCCGCCAGTTTTTCCAGCACCACGGCCAGCAATTCGCGCGCGGGGGCTTTGGCTTCGGGGCAGAGCCCCAGCACATCCTCGCGCCGTTCGGCCAGCAAGCGGGCCCGTTCGGCCATCTGCCCCCCATAGGCGGCATCCACGCGGAGCCAATCCTCACGCAAGGGCTGAATGCCCGGCAAGGGACGGGCTGCGGCCTGCCGCTGTTCTTCGGGGATCTCGGGATGCAGAACGGCCATTCAGCCCCCGTTCAGCGCATCCGCCACGCGTTTGCGGGCCTCATCCACCGCCTCTTCGATCGAGAGATCGGAGGTATCAAAAGCCATTGCATCTTCGGCGGCCACCATGGGGGCGGCATCGCGGGCGGCGTCGCGCGTGTCACGGATGCGGATGTTTTCCAGCACTTCAGCCTCGGTGATGCTGTGGCCGGAGGCCTGCAACTCGAGGAACCGGCGGCGCGCGCGGGTCGCATCATCGGCGGTGACAAAGAATTTCACCTCCGCTTCGGGGCAGATCACCGTGCCGATGTCGCGGCCATCGAGCACCGCGCCGCCCGGGCGGCGGGCAAAGTCGCGCTGGAATTCCACCAGGGCCTCGCGCACATCCGGATCGGCGGCCACTTCGCTGGCCGCAGCCGCCACTTCAGGGGTGCGCAGATCGGACCGGGCCAGATCGCGCTGCCGCAGGGTCGAGGCGGCGATCATCGCCGGCGTGCCGTCGAGCACCCGGCGTCCGACAGCGCGGTAGAGCAGGCCGGTGTCGAGATGGGCCATGCCGAAGCCCTGGGCGATGGCGCGCGCGATGGTGCCCTTGCCGGCAGCAGCTGGGCCGTCGATGGCGACGGTGAAAATCTTGTCCGACATATGTCCGTCGCTCTTCCCTTGGGCGCGGGCGGCGCGGGGCCGCCCTGCCCTGATCTTATATCGCGGCTTTCAGCGCGTCGACCAGATCGGTCTTTTCCCAGGAGAACCCGCCATCGGCCTCGGCGGCGCGGCCGAAATGGCCATAGGCCGCGGTGCGCTGGTAGATCGGCCGGTTCATCGAGAGATGTTCGCGGATGCCGCGCGGGCTGAGATCCATCACCTGGGCGACGGCGGCTTCGATTTCGGCATCCGTCACCTCGCCCGTGCCATAGGTGTCGGCATAGATCGACAGGGGTTTCGGCACGCCGATGGCGTAGGAAAGCTGGATCAGGCAGCGTTTCGCCATGCCCGCCGCGACCACATTCTTCGCCAGATAGCGCGCCGCATAGGCCGCCGAGCGGTCCACCTTCGTGGGGTCCTTGCCGGAAAACGCACCGCCGCCATGGGGGGCAGCACCACCATAGGTGTCGACGATGATCTTGCGGCCCGTGAGGCCCGCGTCCCCATCGGGGCCGCCGATCACGAAAGTGCCGGTCGGGTTGACCCACCATTCGGTGTCGGAGGTCAGCCAGTCGCCGGGCACGACCTCGCGGATGTAGGGCTCGACAATGGCGCGGATGTCATCCGAGGTCTGATCTTCATGGGCGTGCTGGGTCGAAAGCACGATGGAGGTTACCTCGACAGGCACGCCATCCTCGTAGCGCAGGGAGATCTGCGATTTCGCATCGGGCCGCAGGGTCGGTTCGGTGCCGTCCTTGCGCACTTCGGTCAGGCGTTTGAGGATCGCATGGGAATAATGGATCGGGGCCGGCATCAATTCGGGGGTCTCATCCACCGCATAGCCGAACATGATCCCCTGATCGCCGGCACCCTCTTCTTTTTCGCCTGCCGCATCAACGCCTTGCGCAATATGGGCCGATTGCGAATGCAGGTGGTTTTCCACCTTCATATTGGCCCAGTGGAAGCCCTTCTGCTCATAGCCGATGCCGCGCACCGCATCGCGGGCGATTTCTTCGACGCGCTGGATCACCTCGCCGGGGCCGCGCACTTCGCCGCCGATCACCACCCGGTCGGTGGTGGCAAAGGTTTCGCAGGCCACGCGGGCTTCGGGTTCTTCGGTCAGGAACGCGTCCAGGACCGCGTCCGAAATCTGGTCGCAGACCTTGTCCGGATGGCCTTCCGAAACGGATTCGGAGGTGAAAGTGTAATTTTTGCGGTTCATTGAGAGGTGCTCCGTTGAAAAGGTAACCCGCCACGTCAGGAAGCCGTTGTGGCGGTTGATTGCCGTTACGCCCTTGGCGCCGGTTTTGCAATGGGATTGCGCGGATTTGCGATAATGAGCGTGGTCAGCAGCACCGCAAGGACGGCCAGAAGCGGCAGATCGCCCGTGCGGGCGTAAAGCGTCGCTCGGAGCGGGCCGGGCACCTCCTGATCCAGCGCGCCCGCCTGATTGAGCGGCAGCGCAGCCCCCATCCGACCCAACGGGTCGATCACCGTGGACACGCCGGTATTGGCCACCCGCACCACCGAAAGCCCCTGCTCCACCGCCCGGAACCGGGCCTGATCCAGATGCTGATAGGGGCCGGAAAAATTGCCGAACCAGGCGTCATTGGTGATCAGCACCAGATAATCCGCCCGCTCTCCGGCCCGGAAGACATGGCCGGGGAAGATGCCTTCGTAGCAAATGAGCGGCAGGGCACGACCGAGGGGCGTGTCGATCAGGCGCACCCCAACGCCCGGTGTGAAGCCAAAGCCGGAGGTGGCCGCCATGGCGCGCAGGAGCTCGATCCGGAAGGGGATGTATTCGCCGAAGGGCACCAGATGGACCTTGTCATAGGTTTCGGCCAAGGCACCGGTGTCGTCGAGGGTGACCAGAGCGTTGAAAAAGCGCCCCTCGGCGTCGCGCCGGTTGATGCCGGTCAAAAGCGCGGTGCCGGCCGCCCGGTGGCCCTCTTCCAGTGCCGGGCCAGCCAGATCAAGGGGATAGACCAGAGCCACTTCGGGCCAGAGCACCAGATCGGTGGCCCCTGCCCCTTCGGTCAGGGCGATCAGCCGGTCGAAATGCCCCGGTGCTTTCGCGCGGTCCCATTTCTCCGCCTGGGGCACGTTGGGCTGCACGAGGCGTACCTGCCCCAGCGGCGCGGGCACCGGCTGGCGCAGCGTCAGTGTGCCGAGGCCGAAGAGAAGGGCCACCCCTGCGACCAGCCCCAGCCCGCCCAGCGCCCGGGACCGGATCAGGCTCGGGGCTGCGGCGATCAGCAGGGTCAGGAAACTCAGCCCATAGGAGCCGGTCAGGGCGGCCAGCATCCGCAGGGGCGTTTCGGCCCAGATATAGGCGGGCAAGGCCCAGGGAAAGCCGGTGAAGACATGGCCGCGGATCAGTTCGGCCGCGGTCAGAAGTGCGACAAAGGCCAGCGCCCGGCGGCCGGCACCGGTGCCGAGCCGCGCCGCGGACCAGCCCGCCAGCCCCCAGAACAGCGCAAGACCGGCGGCAAGCGCCGCCAGCGCGAAGGGCGCCATCCAGCCATGGGTGGCGATATCCACCAGAAAAGGCTCGACAATCCAGTGCAGCGCCATGCCGAAATAGCCCAGACCGCCGGCCCAGACGAGACGGCCGGGGCGCGGGGAACGCGCCACCAGATGGATCAGCCCGGCAAAGCCCAGAAGGGCGAGCGGCCAAAGTCCGAAAGGGGCATGCCCCAGAGCCGCCGCCAGACCGGCCAGCAGCGCGAAGAGAATGTCCTTTCGGAAAGATCGCGCGCCCGGGTCCGGACGCGCCCCGGCGGCCCCGGTCACTGGGCCGCTTTGGCCATATTGGTGCGCACGCGCAGCCGTTTGATCCGGCGCGGATCGGCATCCACCACTTCGAAATCCAGCCCGTCGGGATGTTTCACCACCTCGCCGCGCGCAGGCACCCGGCCTGCCAGCATGAAGACCAGACCGCCCAGCGTATCGATTTCCTCGGGATCATCGCCAAACCGCAGCCTCTGGCCGATCTCGGCCTCGAATTCCTCGATCGGCGTGCGGGATTTGGCCAGAAAACAGCCCGGCGCCTCTTCGATGAAGCTGTCGCCGTCGTTCACGTCATGCTCATCCTCGATCTCACCGATCACCTGTTCGATCAGGTCTTCGATGGTCACGAGGCCATCGACCCCGCCATATTCGTCGATCACCAGCGCCATGTGCATCCGGTCCGACTGCATCTTCTGCAGCAGCACCCCAATGGGCATCGAAGGCGGCGCATAAAGGAGTGGACGCAGCATGGATTTGAGTGAAAACGTCTCATCCTCGCAGTCGAACCCGTGTTTCAGGGTGAAATCCTTGAGGTGAATCATGCCCTTGGGCGTATCCAGCGTGTCCTCGAACACCGGCAGGCGGGTGAGCCCGCTGTCGCGGAACACTTCGACCAGTTCGGATTTGGTGATGTCGGACGGCACCGCGACGACTTCCACCTTGGGGATCATCACGTCTTCGACCCGAAGCCGGGTCAGGTTGCCAAGTCCGCCGGAATGGCGCGCGCCATCGGGCGCCACGGTCGGGGCATCCCCGGCCTGGGTGTCACGGGCGCCGAACAAACGTGTCAGCAAGCCCTGTTTTGCGGTGTCTTTCTGTTGCGCGCCATGCGCTGCGTTAGAAGACGCCTCTCCGTTCTCTCCCATCAAACCTTTCCGTTACACGACCTGCCGGGGTTCACTCGGCATATGGGTTGGGTACCCCCAGCGCTTCAAGTATCACGATTTCAGTGGATTCCATCAAGTCGGCATCCGTTTCATTTTCGTGATCGTAGCCCAAAAGATGCAACACTCCATGAACAATCAGGTGAAGAATATGGTGTTCGGGCGGTTTTTTGCCACTTTCCGCCTCCTTCATGGTGGTCTCATAGGCAATGGCAATGTCGCCCAGCTCCGGACCGCCTTCGGGCGGGGCCGGGATTTCGCCCGGCGCGGCACCGCGTTCCTCCGACGGCCAGGAGAGCACATTGGTGGGCTGCGGTTTGGCGCGGAAATCACCGTTCAGCACGGCGATGCGGGCATCATCACAGCCCAGAAGCGCCACCTCCCAGACCTCGGGATCAAGGGCGAGATGGGCCAGCACCGCCTGCACCGCCCGTTCGGCCAGTTCCGGCAGGCGGGCCGCACTCCAGCGGTCATCTTCTATCAGCGTATCTACGGCCATGGGCGCCCATGTAAGCGCCCTGCCCGCCCATGACCAGAGCCGCTTGATTTCCGCCGCCATTTGGCGACAGTGCGCCCATGACTTCCGAAACCACATATGCCGACTGGATCGCCGTCGACTGGGGCACCTCCCATCTGCGCGCCTGGGCGATCCGCGACGGGGCGGTGCGGGCCGAGGCCAGTTCCGACAAGGGGATGGGCGGTCTGGCGCCCGAGGCGTTCGAGCCCGCGCTGCTTGAACTGATCGAGCCCTGGCTCGGGGCCCATCGCATCCCGCTGGTGGCCTGCGGCATGGTCGGCGCAAAACAGGGCTGGGTCGAGGCGCCCTATAGCGCCGTCCCCTGCCCGCCCGTGGGTGAAGGGGCGGTGCGCCCTTCGGTCAACGATACCCGCATCGATGTGGCCATTCTGCCCGGGCTCAGCCAGGCCGACCCGGCCGATGTGATGCGCGGCGAAGAAACCCAGATCGCGGGCTATCTGGCGAAGGATGCCGATTTCGACGGCACGCTCTGCCTGCCCGGCACCCATACGAAATGGGTGCAGATCTCGGCCGGTGAAGTGGTCAGTTTCCGCAGCTTCATGACCGGCGAGATGTTTGCGCTGCTATCGCGGAACTCGGTCCTGCGCCATTCCACCGGCACCGGCTGGGACGATGCCGCCTTCGAGGGGGCGATCACGGAGGCCATGTCGCGCCCGGAGGCGCTGGCGAACCGGTTCTTCACGCTCCGCGCTGAGGCGTTGCTGGCGGGGTTGAGCGAGGCGCGGGCCACCGCGCGGCTGTCGGGCCTGCTGATCGGCGCTGAACTGGCCGCTGCAAAACCCTATTGGCTGGGCGCACGGGTGGTGATCATTGGCGAAGACCGGCTGGCGCAGCATTACGCCGCAGCCCTCACCCTGCAGGGTGCCGCCCCCGAAACCATCGACGCCCGTGCCACCACGCTCGCCGGCCTCACCGCCGCCTATGCCAGATTGAAGGACATGCCATGAGCCGCCCCCTGATCGCCATTCTGCGCGGGCTCGACCCCGAAGAAGCCGTTGCTGTTGCCAAGGTGCTGATCGAGGCGGGCATCGACCGGATCGAGGTGCCGCTGAATTCGCCCTCGCCGCTGTCGTCCATCGAGGCGATGGCGCGGGCCGTGGGGGATCATGCGCTGATTGGCGCCGGCACGGTGCTGACGCCGGAAGACGTGACCTCCGTCAAGAACGCAGGCGGACAGCTGATCGTCTCGCCCAATTGCGACACCGAGGTGATCCGCGCCACCAAGGCCGCAGCGCTGCAGAGTTTTCCCGGCGTGCTGACGCCGTCGGAATGTTTCGCGGCGCTCAAGCACGGGGCCGACGGGCTGAAGGTCTTTCCCGCCTTCCAGATGGGCACCGAAGGCCTGAAGGCCCTGCGCGCGGTGCTGCCGGCCGAAACCCAGGTCTATATGGTCGGCGGCATGGGGCCGGAGAATTTTGGCGACTGGCTGCGCGCGGGGGCCAATGGCTTCGGCCTCGGATCGTCGCTTTACAAACCCGGCATGGCGCTGAGCGAAATCACCGCCACGGCTCAGGCCGCCGTTGCCGCCTGGGAGGCGTTCCAGCGGTGAGTGATATCTTTGACGACCGTCGCTGCGACCTGGGCGAAGGGCCGCTCTGGCATCCCGGACGCGGGCAACTGATCTGGTTCGACATTCTGGGCCGCAAATTGCTGACCCGCGAAGGCGGACGCCCCCGCGAGGTGCAGTTCAAGGAACATGTCTCGGCCGCGGGTTGGGTCAGTGACAGCGAATTGCTGATCGCCTCCGAACGCCGCCTGTTCCTTTTCGACATCGACCGCGAGCGCAGCGAAGACGTGGAGGGGCTGGAGCCCGACGATGCCACCACGCGCTCGAACGATGGCCGCGCCGATCCCTGGGGCGGGTTCTGGATCAGCACCATGGGCAAGGCGGCCGAAAGCGGGCGGGCGGTGATCCACCGCTATTACCAGGGCCGCCTGACCCGGCTTTTCGGCGGGCTCGACGTTCCCAATGCAATCTCCTTCGCCCCCGACCGGTCCTGCGCCTACTTCGCCGATTCCGACAGCTGCAAGGTGATGCGCCAGCCGCTGGAGCCCGAGCATGGCTGGCCCGAGGGTGACCCGGAGGTGTTTCTTGATCTGACCGCCGAGGGGCTCGCCCCCGATGGCGCGGTGGTCGATGCCGGGGGCAATTTCTGGACCGCGCTCTGGGGCGCCTGGTGCGTCGGCTGTTTCGGCCCGGACGGTACGCCCATCGGCAAGGTGGGGTTCGAGGCCGCCCACACCTCCTGCCCCGCTTTCGGCGGCCCGGATCTGACGACGCTTTACTGCACCTCCGCCCTGTTCGATCTGAGCGAGGAAAACGCGGCGAAATCCGACCGCCACGGCATGACCTTCGCCTTTCCGGAAACCGGGCGCGGCCAGGCGGAACACCGGGTGATCCTCTGAGTCTAATCGTGCGGATGGGCCCGTGCGCTGGGGTTCGAGGTGAAGAAGAACGGCTGTGACGGGTCGCGCTCGGCCACCTCGTCGGGGATCGTGTCGGGACCGTGGTAATGCTCCCAGGCGCCAAAAAACGTCGACAGGCGCGAGAGCTTCTTCAGCTTGTCGCCGGTGATCTGGGCAAAAAGCGCTGCGTGATCCTCGCGCGCGCGAAGTTCCGCGATCTTCGCCCGGTGCCAGCCCACCGCCGCATCATGGGCCTCTGCCACCCCGGGGAGCGCAAGCAGGCGCGCCTTCTCCTCAGCCACCTGCGGGGCATAGCGCGCGATGGTGCGCTCCTCTTCCGCATTGTGGTTCATCCGGAACCAGTAGGTCGCGCCCTGGTCCCGGTCGACGTGATTGACCCGGCCCCGGTCGCGCTTGATCAGGAAGCTTTCCGCCGAACGCACCGCGTAGTGGTTCACCGTGACCAATTGATAGCTCCAGGCCGCTTTCGACATCCGCCAGCAGCCCCGCCAGGTGGCCGGCGGGATCAGCCTGCCGCCCCCATCGACCCAGTGGATCTGCCCCTGCTTGCCGCCGACCAGCCCCTTGGGCCGGTGCACCCCGAGACGGCGGAACAGGCCCGCATTGCGATAGAGCGTCTTGAAGGCCCAGGCCTGAAGCGGGCGCGGGGCAAAGGCCGGCGCAGCCAGGGTGAACCGTTCGGTGACCGGCCGGTCCTCGAAATGGGCGAGATCGGCATTGCCAAAAAGCCGCCAGGGCATTGAGACCACATGGGCTTCGGGCACCGCCGCCATCAGATCGGCCAGCCGCCCCGCGCCCACATGGATGTTGATGTATTCGTCCACATCCAGTGTCAGAAGCCAATCGGCCTCGCGCACCACCGGCTCCTTTTCCGCCGCCTTGAAAGCCGCAAATTGCGGCACCTTGCCCATCTCGCGGAACGGGTTGTCGCGGCGGGTGACGCCGGCAGGGGCCAGCGCGTCGAGAAGCGCCTCGGTCCCGTCGGCGCAATCATTGGTGTAGACCAGATGATGATCGACCCCGAGCACCCGGTTGTGGGCGATCCAGTCGAGGATGAACGGGCCTTCGTTCTTCATCGCGCTGACCAGCGTAATGCGCGGCTGCGCGGGGCGCGGGGCGATGGTTTCGGGCGCAGGCAGGCGGATCGGGCTGGCGCCGAACCCGTCGGTCATGGCGGCCAGAAGATGCGGCTGTTCGACCAGATCCCCCTTGCGCACCAACGCCTTGACCGGGGTGCCGGGGAACATCACGCCGATGGCCCGAACATAGGGGATCGGCGCGCTTGTGGCGATCCCGGCCAGTTCCTGGCGCCCGGGCACCCGCAAAAGCCCCTCGGGGCGCTTGCCCGGCACGCAACCCCAGGAAAAGATCCCGCGCGGCTCACCGCGCCGGGTGGCGATGTGATCGCTGTGCGGCGCGGGCGCCCCCCGGCGCAGCCGCCAGGGATAGGCCTCGATGCCGCGGGCGGTGAGCAGCCCATCGGGCGCGTCGCGCAACCGCTCGAAGGCACCGGGCGTGGCAGGCAGCAGCAGATCGGGCAGATCGAGAAACAGCACCGCCCCCGCCCGGTCGAGAAACCGCCGCCAGAGCAGTTCAACCACCACCGCCTGTGCCATCGGCCCGTGCCAGGGATCTTGGGGCGGCCGGGTCCGGTCGGGGGCGGCCGGAGCAAAGCCTGGATGCCGCATATCAAAGGCGCCGGGCACGCCCAGGGGCGTGTCCGCCTGCACCACGGTGACCGGCAGCTCGGGCGCAAGCGCGTCGAGGGCTTCGGCAAAATCCGAGCCCGGAGGCGCGCGGTCGAAGATCAGCGCCGCCTCTGCGCCGTGCTGCGCCCGGTGATAGGCCAGCCAATCCGCCGCCGCCTCCGCCCGCTCGCCATTGCGGAACGCCACCAGCGTGGCCTTGCCGTCAAAAAGCTCGGTTTCTGCGGGGTCGGCCCGACAGGCGGCCTCCCCGGGCAGAACGACCAGATGGGTCTTTCCCACCGGCGCAAATTCCGCCTCGGACGGCAGCCCCGCCAGGGCGCCGCCCAGCGGCAGGCCGCCGTAGATCCGGTCACCGTCCCGCACCGCCGCAATCAACGGCATCCGCCCCAGCCGCGTCGCCCGCAAAAGCCGGGAGACCACCGGCATCAGATCACCTCGACCCGGGGCAACCGGGCCAGTGTCGCGCAATCCTCGTCAAACCGCTGGGCGAGCAGTTCGGCGGTGATCTTCTCGATCCCCAGCCGCGCCTGCAGGTCGTCCCGGCTCGGCACCCGGGCAAAGGCGTCATAGACCTCCGCCAGCATCTCCGGCGGCGCTGCCTTTTGGGCCAGCACCCGCTCCAGCACCCCCTGCCCGGTCTCGGTCACACTCTGGTGCAGCAGCCAGTGCGGCCCGGCCAGATCGGGCGCCGCCGCGCCGAAGAGCCGCCCCAGCACCTCCGGAGAACGCAACGCCATCCCCCGCGGCGTCAGCACCAGCAGCGAGGCGGCTTTCATCCGGTCGAGCACCTGACGCGCCAGGCCGACCCAGTTCTGCTCATAGAGCACTTCCCAGGGCGTGGCCCGCAGCCGCGCCTCAAGCCGCTCGACCCCGGGGGCGAGAAAGAACTGCGGCAGGGGTTCGATCACCAGCACCGCCTGGCAGAGCCCCGCCATTTTGCCCAGCGGGTTGAGGATCTCCTCGGCCCCGGGATAGAGCGCGCCCTGCAGAAACGCGGTATCGGGCGGTCCGAAAGCATTGAGCGCGGTCAGCACCACCGGACGCTGGGCGGTCTCGCGGAGAAACTCCGCCTTGCGGTCGCGGAACGGTCTGGCGCCGTCGTTCATCCGGCGCACGAGGGGCGCGGCCCGTCTGAGCGGCAGCGCACGAACACCCGCACGCGCCAGCGCTTTCCCTTGCTCGCGCACGAATTGATTCAGCAGGAGACCGCCCGTGCTCTGCGGGCCGAGGATGAGGGTCAGCGCCTCTGCCATCAGTCCCGGAAGATGCTGTCGAACTCGGAGCGCGCCGCTTCCAGATCGTCGATCCGGCCGATATCGCGCCAATAATCCCTGAGCGGAAACACCCCCACATTGCCCCCCTCCGCGCGCAGGCGCAGCAAGAGATCGGGCATGTCCAGCGGTGCCCCGGGGGTCAGATGGTCAAGCGCTTCGGGCGACAGCACATAGATGCCGCCATTGACGAAATAGCGCTCCACCGGCTTTTCCTCGATCCCGGTCATCAACCCGTCTTCGGAGCGCACCACACCATAGGGGATCTGGCTTTCGTATTCGCGCACCACCAGGGTGCCCCGCGCCGACTTCTCCCGGTGGTAGGCCAGAAGATCCGCAAATTGCAGGGTGACCAGCAGATCGCCATTCATCACAATGAACGGCCCCTCGGGCGGTTCGGACAGCAGCGACAGGGCGCCTGCGGTGCCCATGCGCTGCTTTTCCTCGATATAATCGATGGAAACGCCGAAATCGGACCCATCGCCAAAGTAATCGCGCACCATCTCGGCGCGGTAATTGACCGAGATCGAAATCCGCCAGAACCCCTGATCCGCAAAGACCCCGATGATCTGCTCCAAGAGCGGCTTGCCGCCCACATTCAGCATCGGTTTCGGCACGGTTTCGGTCAGCGGCCTGAGCCGGGTGCCCAGGCCGCCCGCCATCAGCACCACCCTTGTGTCCTTTGGCGCCACGCCAAACAATTCTTCGGCCAGGGCCAGATCCACCAGCCGCCCTTCCGCATCGAGCACCGGAACATGCTGCAGGCGCTTGTCGCGAATGATCTTCCGGGTCTCCGCCTGGGCCGCGCCTTCGGTCACCACCGTGGGGTTTTCATGCATCACCGCGCGCACCGGCCCGTCGAGATCGGCGCCGCGCAACAGCCCGCGCCGCACATCGCCATCGGTGACCGTAGCCAGAAGGCGGCCGTCGTCATCCACCACCAGAGCGATCTGCCGCTTCGACCTGTCGATCGCCTCGAGGGCGCTGCGCAGGGTCACGTCGGGGGCAATGGTAAGGCTTTGGAGCGCATCGCGTTTCATGGGCGCAGTTTCGCCCGAATGGCGGCAAGGGTCCAGTGGGAATGGACCGCGCCCCTAGCCGTATTTGGTCACATGGGGGCGCGCCTTGCCGCGCTCAAGCCGCAATTGCCGCTCGCGCCAGATGATCAGCACCCCGGCGGCGATCACGATGATTGAGCCGAGGATCATCGAGCCCGTGGGCACTTCGCCAAACAGGACATAGCCAAGGCCGATGGCCACCAGCACCGAAACATAGTCGAACGGCGCCACGATGCTGGCATCGGCAAAGCGATAGGCATTGGTGCCGAAGATCTGCGCCACCCCGCCGGTCAGCCCGGCGGCCACAAGTGCCCCCAGTGCCCCTGCGGAGGGCACCACCCAGCCGAAGGGCAGCGAAAAAAAGGCGAGGACGGAGGCGGCGACGGAAAACCAGAAGACGATGGCGGCCGGGCGTTCATGGGCCACCATCTGGCGCACCATGACCTGGGCGAGCGCCGCACAGAACGAACCGCCCAGCACCATCAGCGCGCCGAGGGCCAGACGCGGATCGGCCTCGCCCGAAAACACCGTGAGCCGGGGCCAGAGGATGATCATCACCCCCACCAGCCCCAAAGCCACCGCCGTCAGCCGGAACTTGCGCACCTGTTCCCCCAGGATCAGCGCTGCCAGGATCACCACGAAGATCGGCACCACATACTGGATCGCCTTGACCTCGGAGAGCGGCAGGATGCCGAGCCCCGCAAAGGACAGCCCCATCGCCGTCGAGCCGATCAGTCCCCGGGCCAGATGGGCGCGCGGGCGGCTGGTCTTCAACCCGATCGACAATTCCTTGCGCGCCATCAGCCACAGCACGATCACCGGCAGGGCGCAGAACGACCGAAAGAACACCGCCTGCCCGGGGGGCACTTCGGCCGAAGCCACCTTGATGAAAGCGCCCATGATCACGAAGAGCACCACAGCGCAAATCCGCAGCCCGATGGCCAGAAGGGGGTTGTCTGGACGCTCAGTCATGGTCGCTCATTTCTGCAGCCGCTCCACCGCCCAGCGCGCCGCCTCGGCCACCACCGGATCGGCGTCATTGGCCAGCCGCTGGACCTCGACCAGAAGCGAGGGCGCGCCGGAATTGCCGATCGCATAGGCCACATTGCGGGTGAACCGGTCGCGCCCGGTGCGTTTGATCGGCGAGCCTGCGAATTTCTCCCGAAACGCCGCATCGTCCAGTCGTGCAAGACTGGCAAGCGTCGGCGCATCCAGATCTCCGCGCGCCCCATAGCGCGCCTCCCGGGCGGTCTGGGCGAATTTGTTCCAGGGGCAGATGGCAAGGCAATCATCGCAACCATAGATGCGGTTGCCGAGCTTCGGGCGCAAGTCGGGATCCACCGGCCCCTTGTGTTCGATCGTCAGATAGGAAATGCAGCGCCGGGCATCCAGTTGATAGGGCGCGGGAAAAGCCTCCGTCGGGCAGATGTCGAGGCATTTGCGGCAGGACCCGCAATGGTCGCGCTCGGCCCCGTCCACCGGCAGATCAAGCGTGGTGAAAATGGCGCCCAGAAAGAACCAATTGCCCAGATCGCGGCTGACGAGATTGGTGTGTTTGCCTTGCCAACCCAGCCCCGCCGCCTGCCCGAGCGCCTTTTCCGGCACCGGCGCGGTGTCGACAAAGACCTTCACCTCGCAGCCACTTTCCGCCACCAGCCAGCGGGCGACACGCTTGAGCCGTTTCTTGACCAGATCGTGATAATCCTTGCCGCGCGCATAGACCGAGATCACGCCGTTTTCGCGCCGCCCCAGATCCTCCAGCGGATCATGCTCGGGCGTATAGGGTTCGGCGAGCATCAGGATCGTGCGGGCCTCGGGCCAGAGGGCAGCCGGGTTCGACCGCCAATGGGTGCGGTCGGCCATCCAGGTCATCTGGCCGTGGCGGCCCTTTGCAAGAAAGTCCGCCAGCCGGTCCGGCACCTGGGGCACCGCATCCGGGCGACAGAGGCGGGCCAGCGCAAAGCCAGCGTCACGGGCTTCGGCCAAAAGACGGGATTTGAGCGCCTCGGTCATCGGACCGGGCGGGCGGGGTCAGAAATCCAGATCGGCATAATGCTGCGGCGGCGGAAACCCGGGGACGGCATCGGCCAGAAGCGACCGGAAGGCGGGCCGGGATTTGATCTTGGCATACCAGTCACGCACGGTCTGGTTCAGGTTCCAGTCCACATCCGAAATATAGTCGAGCGAGGACAGATGGGCGGCGGCGGCGAAATCCGCCAGCGACAATTCGGCGCCCGCCAGCCAGCGCCGTTCGTCCAGAAGCCAGCCCATGTATTCCAGATGGAACTTGATCGCCTTCGAGCCCGATTTGACATTGGCGCTGTCCGGGTAGCCTTCCTTGGTGATCTTCTTGTTCACCCGCTCATAGAGCAGTTTCGATGTGACTTCGGTGTGAAACTTGTCATCGAACCAGGCCACCAGACGGCGCACCTCATGGCGGGTGCGGGGATCCTGCGGCAGAAGCGGCGGATCAGGATAGCGTTCCTCGATATATTCGCAGGTCGCGGTGCTTTCCGACAGGGTCAGATCGCCGATCTTCAGAACCGGCACCTTGCCCGCCGGGTTGCGTCGGATGAAATCCGGGTCGCGCTCCCAATAGCGTTCCTCGACCAGTTCCACCTCCAGCTTCTTTTCCGCCAGCGACAGGCGGACCTTCCGGCAGAAGGGCGAAAGCGGAACGTGGTAGAGTCGGATCATCGGTCAGGGGACCCCCTTGCACTTTCATCCTGAATGCCGCGTGGGGGGAAAAGTTGCAAGCAGGCAGGGTCATGGGGGACGACCCCGCCTCTTTCGCATCCCGTCATCACCGGCGCCCCGTCACTCCCCGGTCGGCTGCATCAGCCCGATGACCGCACCAGTGGCATCGACCACTATGGCGAAATGCCCGACGCCCGGGACTTCGAAGGGCGGGCGCACCACCTGACCGCCGGCGGCACTACTGGCGGCCACCGAAGCGGCCACATCTTCGACCCCGAAATAGGTCATCCAATGGGCGGGCACCTCTTCCAGCCCCTCCATCCCGGTGATGTCGAACACCCCCGCCACCATCTCGTCGCCCAGTTTGGCGGTGGTGTAATCGCCCTCGCCGCCGGGGATGGGGGCGGTGTCGAAGGCCCAGCCGCAGACCGCGCCGTAATAGGCCTTGGCCGCCGCCACATCGCGGGTGTTCAATTCGTTCCAGATCACCTTGCCGTGGAAATCAGACATCAATTCCTCCATGAAAACACGGGCCATGCTACCACAGGCGGCGGGCCCGCCAAAGCCGCTTTCCCCCCGCGCCTGCACGTGCCAGATTGCGCGGGTGCAAGGGGAGGCGCCAATGACGATCACAACCTGTATTTTCGACGCCTATGGAACGCTGTTCGACGTGGCCGCCGCCGCGCGCATCGCCGCCGGTGAACCGGGGCGCGAAAGGCTGGCCGAGGTCTGGCCGAAACTGGCCCAGGACTGGCGGCTCAAACAATTGCAATACACCTGGCTGAGGGCGATCACCGGCGACCACATCTCGTTCTGGCAGGTGACCCAGGACGGGCTCGACTGGGCGATGGAGGCCTCCGGCCTTGAGGATCCGGAACTGCGCGAAGTGCTTCTGGCGCTCTATTGGGAACTGCCGGCCTATGGCGAGGTGCCCGAGATGCTGCACGTATTGAAATCAAAGGGCTACCAGACCGGCATTCTGTCCAATGGCGCACCCGACATGCTCGAAGGTGCGGTGAATTTCGCCCAGTTGGGTGACGTGCTCGACGCGGTGCTGTCGGTGGAAGACGTGGGCATCTTCAAACCCGCGCGCGCGGTCTATGACATGGTGGGCAATCGCTTCGGATGCGCCCCGGGCGAGGTGCTGTTCGTGTCGTCCAACGGCTGGGATGCGGCCGGGGCGGCGGCCTACGGGTTCCGCACCGCCTGGGTCAACCGCGCGGGCGAACCGCTCGACCGCCTGCCCGGCACACCCGCCCACATCCTGTCCGATCTGACCTCCATCCCCCACCTTGCGGAGACCCTCTGATGCCCGAATTTTCCGCCCCCGACGGCGCCCGCCTGCACTACACCGACGAGGGCACCGGCATGCCGGTGCTGGCGCTTTCGGGCCTGTCGCGCAACGGGAGCGATTTCGACTATCTCGCGCCCCATCTGCCCAAGGGCATCCGCCTGATCCGGATGGATTATCGCGGGCGTGGCAGGTCCGAATGGACCGGGGCCGAGACCTATACGATCCCCACCGAAGCAGGCGATGCGCTCGCCCTGCTCGATCATCTCGGGCTGGAGCAGGCAGCCGTGATCGGCACCTCGCGCGGCGGGCTGATTGCCATGGTGCTGGCCGGGATCGCCAAGGCGCGGCTTACGGGCATCTGCCTGGTGGATATCGGTCCCGAACTGGACGACGCCGGGCTCGACGTGATCCGCGACTATATCGGGCGCAACCCGCCGCAGAAGACTCATGCGGACGCCATCGCCATGCGGGCGACGCTTCTCAAGGGGTTCGAGAACGTGCCCGAGGCGCGCTGGGCCGAGGAGGTGCAGAAACATTATATCGAGACGCCGGACGGCTTGCAGATCAACTACGACCCCGCGCTGCGCGACGCGATCCTGGCGGCGGGCGAAACGCCGGTGCCCGATCTCTGGCCGCTTTACGATGCCATGGCCGGTCTGCCCCTGGCGCTGATCCGCGGGGTGAATTCCGATCTGCTGTCGAAAGCCACCGCCGATGAAATGGCCCGCCGCCGCCCCGATCTGATCCGCGCCGAAGTGCCCGGGCGCGGCCATGTGCCGTTTCTCGACGAGCCCGAAGCGCTCGACGCGATCCATGCCTGGCTCAAGGCGCTGGCATGAACATCACCCGCATCGAAGCCGCCGCCACCCGGCTGGCGGGCCATGGGGTGGTCACGCCGCTTCTCAATGCGTCGTTGCTGGATGCGCTGGCGGGGCGGCGGATTTTCATCAAACCCGAATGTCTGCAAAAGACCGGATCGTTCAAATACCGTGGCGCCCGGGCGGCGATTTCCGCGCTGCCGCCAGAGGTCCGGCAGCGGGGCGTCATCGCGTTTTCCTCCGGCAATCACGCGCAAGGCATCGCCTGTGCCGCACGCGAGCTGGGCGCCCCTGCGGTGATCATCATGCCCGAGGATGCCCCCGCGCTGAAGATCGCCAACACCCGCGCCTATGGGGCCGAGGTGGTGCTTTATGACCGGGTCACCGGCGACCGCGACGCCATCGGCGCCGCACTGGCAGAAGAACGGGGCCTGAGCCTGATCAAGCCTTTCGACAACGAAGAGGTGATCGCGGGGCAAGGCACCTGCGGGCTGGAGATTGCCGGCCAGGCGCAGGCGGCCGGGATCGAAGAGGCCGATGTGCTGGTCTGTTGCGGCGGTGGCGGGCTGACGGCGGGGATCGCGCTGGCACTGGAGGCGCACGCCCCGGGCCTGCGGCCGCGTCCCGTCGAGCCTGAAGGTTTCGAAGACGTGACCCGCTCGCTGGCCGCAGGCAAACGGCAGCGCAACGCCGCGATGAGCGGCTCGATCTGTGACGCGATCCTGACACCGGAAGCGGGCGATCTGACCTGGCCGGTGATCGAGCGGCTTTGCGGACCCGGGCTGGCGGTCTCCGACGATGACGCGATGCGCGCCATGGCGCTGGCCTTCAAACGTCTGAAACTGGTGGCCGAACCGGGGGGCGCGGTGGCGCTGGCAGCGGCCCTTTTTCATGCCGGGGGCGACGGCGACGTGATCGCGGTGATCTCGGGCGGAAATGTGGATGGCGCGGTCTTTACTCAGGCGCTAGACCGGTTTGGTGATCTCGGCTGAGGACAGGGTTCATGGAGATGTTTCAAGGCGCTGGCGCCGATCTGCACTATCGCGACGACGGCGACCCGGCGGGCGCACCGGTGGTCTTTGTCAATTCGCTCGGCACCGATCTGCGGCTGTGGGACAAGGTGATGCCCCTGATGCCCGCGGGGCTGCGGCTGATCCGCTATGACAAGCGCGGCCATGGCCTGTCCTCGGCCCCGGCTGCGCCCTATTCCATGGGCGCGCTGATCGCCGATCTGGAGGCGCTTCTGGACCATCTCGAGGTTCGCGATGCGGTGCTGGTCGGCTGCTCCATCGGCGGCATGATCACCCAAGGGCTGGCCACCAAGCGGCTCGACCTGGTGCGCGCCATGGTGCTGTCGAACACGGCGGCCAAGATCGGCACCCCCGCGCTCTGGGCGGACCGGATCGCCGCCGTCGAGACCGGCGGCGTTGAAGCGCTGGCCGATGCGGTGATGGAACGCTGGTTCTCGAAACCCTTCCGTGCCTCGCCCGAGCTGGCCGCCTGGCGCAACATGCTGACGCGGACGCCGGATGCCGGTTATGCGGGCTGTTCGGCCGCGATTTCGGGGACGGATTTCTTCACCACCACATCGGCCCTGACCCTGCCGAGCCTGGCAATCGCGGGCAGCGAGGACGGATCGACCCCGCCCGATCTGGTGCGCGAAACCGCGAGCCTGGTCAAAGGCAGCCGGTTCGAGCTGATCCGGGGTGCCGGCCACCTGCCGATGGTGGAGAAGCCGGAAGCCTTCGCCAGGCATCTGTTAGGGTTTCTGAAAGATATTGCCCATAGCTGACGGGGAATGGAGATGGCCGATTTTGTCCTTGTGCATGGTGCCTCCCATGGCGCCTGGTGCTGGAACCACATCCTGCCGCGGCTTGACGCGCTTGGGCATACCGCCCGGGCGGTGGATCTGCCGGGTGACGAAGGCGTGACCCTCGAAGCCTATCGCGACACGGTGCTGGACACCCTGAACCCGGGCAGCATTCTGGTGGGCCATTCGCTTGCCGGGCTGACGATCACACTCGCCGGGGCCGCCCGCGCCTCCGAAATTGCCGCCCTCGTCTATGTGGCCGCCTTCGTGCCCGAACCGGGCAGTCGCTTCCTCGACATCCGCAAGACGGCGGTGAACCCGGATCTCGATCAGGTGGCGCATCGTGTGGGCGGGTTGTCCCGTGTGGATGGCACGGCCGGCGCCGATCTTTTCTACGGCCAGTGCAGCGCCGAAGACCGCGCCTTCGCCTGCAAAAACCTGCGCCCGCAGCCCGTCTCCGTCATGGCGCAACCTCTTGAATTTGAAGGCCCCCTTCCCCCGAGCCACTATGTGCTCTGCAGCCGCGACCGCGTGGTTCTGCCCGCCTATCAGCGCGCCATCTGCGCCGATTGGCCCGCCGCGCGCCGCCACGAACTTGCCACCGACCATTCCCCCTTCTTCTCCGATCCCGAAGGTCTGACCAAAGCGCTCGACCGGATCGCCTCCCCCTGAACCAGGAAAGGATCTGCCATGCCCGCCTCCCCCGCTGACAGCGCCATCTACGGCAAGCTTTTCGGAGATCCTGAACTGGCCGCGCTCTTTGCCGACAGCGCCGAGATGCGCGCGATGATGCTGGTCGAAGGCGCGCTGGCCAAGGTGCAGGGCGGGCTGGGCCTGATCCCCGAAACCGCGGCGGGCGCGATCCACCGTGCCTCGCTGGAATTGCAACTCGACCCGGGCGGTCTGGGCGCGGGCGTGGCCGCCAATGCGGTGCCGGTGCCGGGGCTGGTGACGATGTTCCGCGAGGCGATGCAGGCGCCCGAACATGCCCATTACCTCCATTGGGGCGCGACCAGCCAGGACATCATGGACACCGGGTTGGCCCTGCGCCTGCGCCAGGCGCTGACGATCATGGATGGCCGGCTTGAGGCGCTGACCCATGTGCTGGCCGATCTGGCCGAGGCCGAGGCGGCGCAGCCGATGATCGCGCGGACCTATGGACAGGCCGCGGTGGTCACCTCCTTTGGCGCCCGCGTGGCCTCCTGGGGGGCACCGTTGATGCGGCACCGGGCGCGGCTGGCGGCGCTGCGGGTGGATGTGGAATGCGTCAGCCTTTCGGGCGCGGCGGGCACGCTCTCGGCCATGGGCGACAAGGGGCCGCAAGTGCGCGCGGGGCTTGCCGAGGCTTTGGGGCTCACCGATCCGGGCGGATCGTGGCATTCGACCCGGGACGGGATCGCCGCGCTGTCGGGCTGGCTGGCCGCGCTGACCGGCTCGCTGGGCAAGATGGGCGAGGATCTCTTGATCCTGTCGCAATCGGGGATCGACGAGGTGGCGCTGGCGGGCGGCGGATCCTCGTCGACCATGCCGCAGAAGGCGAACCCGGTGGCGCCCTCGGCCCTGGTGGCGATTGCCCGGATGGCCGTCGGCCTGAATTCGGTGCTCTATTCCTCGCTGCCGCACCGGCAGGAACGGGACGGCGCGGCCTGGATGTCGGAATGGCTGAGCCTGGGTCAGTTGCTGATCCTCACCGGCCGCGCCCTGACCCTGGCCTCCGAAATCGCAACCGGTCTCGCCCCCAAGCGCGACAACATGGCCCGCCATATCGCCGCCACCCATGGCACGATCTTTGCCGAGGCGCTCAGCTTCGCCCTGGCCCAGGACCGCCCCCGTCCCGAAGCGCAGGCGCTGACCAAGGAGTTGATCGCCGAGGCGCTGGAAACCCGCCGCCCGCTCCAGGATGTGGCCGCCGAAACCCATCCGGAACTGGACCTGAGCGCCGTCTTTGACCCCGAAGCCCAGCTGGGCACCGCCCCGGCCACCGCGCGCGCCTTTGCCGAGGCGGTGCGGGTCGAGGGGTGAACCGAAAAGTTCAACTTCCTCTTTCCGCAGGCCCAGCGCCGGTTATGTAGGGGGCATGAACCCGACCCTCGCCTTCATCCTGATCACCCTGGTGATCGACGCCATGGGCTTTGGCCTGATCATGCCGGTGATGCCGACCTTGCTGCAGGAGGTGGGCCAGGTGTCGCTCGCAGATGCGGCGCTGGTGGGGGGCGTGCTGACCACGGTCTATGCGGTGATGCAATTTCTCTGCGGGCCGGTGATCGGATCGCTTTCGGACCGGTTCGGGCGGCGCCCGGTGCTTCTGGGCTCGCTCTTCGTACTGGCGGTGGATTTCGTGATCCTGGCTTTGGCGCAGGTGCTGTGGCTGCTGTTTCTGGGCCGGATCGTCGCCGGCGTGGCCTCCGCGACCCAATCGACGGCAACGGCGGTGATCGCCGACATCTCGAAACCCGAAGAAAAAGCCGCCCGCTTCGGCCTCGTGGGTGCGGCGTTCGGGCTGGGTTTCGTGCTGGGACCGATGATCGGCGGGTTGCTGGCGGAATACGGCACGCGGGCGCCCTTCTGGGCGGCGGCGGGGCTGGCGGCGATCAACGTGGTTTTCGGCTACATCGTCATGCCAGAGACCGTCACCGACCGCACCCGGCGGCCCTTCCGCTGGAGCCGTGCGAACCCGCTGGGTGCCTTTGCCCATGTGGGGCGCAATCCGCAGATCCGGGGGCTTTTGCTGATCTATTTCTTCTACCAGATCGCCTTCTTCGTCTATCCGGTGATCTGGTCCTATTTCACCACCGCGCGCTTCGGCTGGTCGGAAAGCACGATCGGGCTCTCCCTTGCCGCCTTCGGCATTTCCATGGCCCTGGTGCAGGGCGGGCTGATCCGGCTGATCCTGCGCTCGTTCGGCGATGGCGGCACGGTGCTTTACGGGCTGATCTTCAACATCGGGGCGTTTCTGGTGCTGGCCTTTGTCACCCAGGGCTGGATCGCGCTGATCTTCACGCCGATCACCGCCCTGGGCGCCGTGGTCACGCCGGCGCTGCAGGCCATTCTGTCGAAACGCACCAGCGATGATGCGCAAGGCGAATTGCAGGGCGTGCTTGCCTCGATTTCGGCGCTTGGCATGATCCTGTCACCGCTGATCATGTCTTCGGTCTTTGCCCGTTTTGCCGAAGACGGTGCCACGCCCTATCTGCCCGGCGCACCCTTCCTCGTCTCGGCCGCGCTCATGGTGCTCTGCATCGCCATCTACCTGCCCGTGCGAAGACGGCAGATCGCCTGATTTTCCCCCTTGATCCCCGGCGCTTACACCGTCAGCTTGCGCCCATAAGGGAGAGAGACCATGATCAAGATCCGCGCCGCCGTCTGCCGGGAATTCAACGCCCCCCTGACCATCGAGACCCTGGAGCTGCCCGCCCCCGAACCGGGCGAGGTGGAGGTCGAGATCAAGGCGGTCGCCGTCTGCCATTCGGACATTTCCTTTGCCGAGGGCGCTTGGGGCGGGCGCCTGCCTGCGGTCTTCGGCCATGAGGCGGCGGGTGTGGTGACCGAGGTCGGCGCCGGTGTCGCGGGCGTCGCGCCGGGCGATACGGTCATTGTCACGCTGATCAAATCCTGCGGATCCTGCCCGACCTGCGGCAAGGGCCTGCCCTCGATCTGTGGCGAAGTACGCTCGCCTGCCCCGCTTCTGGATGCCGAGGGCGAAAAGGTGAAACGCGCCCTGTTCTGCGGTGCCTTCGCCGACCGGGCGGTGGTGGATCAAAGCCAGATCGCGAAGGTGCCCGAGACCATGCCGATGGATGTTGCCGCCCTGCTGGCCTGCGGCGTTATCACCGGCGTGGGGGCTGTGGTGAACGCCGCGAAGCTGCAGCCGGGCGAAGACGTGGTGGTGATCGGGGCCGGCGGCGTCGGGCTGAACTCGATCCAGGGGGCGCAACTGGCGGGAGCCGCGCGGATCGTCGCGGTGGATCTGCTGCCCGAGAAGCTCGAAGATGCCAGGGCCTTCGGCGCCACCCATGGGGTGCTGGCGACCGACGGCGACCCGGCGGAGGCGGTGAAGGACATCCTCGGCAAGGGCGCCGATGCGGTCTTTGTCACCGTGGGTGCAACCGCGGTGTTCAACGCTTCGCCCGATTACCTCGGCCCCGGCGGGCGGGTGGTGCTGGTGGGCATTCCGCCCTCGGGCGAGGTGGCGACCTATGCGCCCGACATCGTGTCGTCGCAGGGACAGTCACTCATCGGCACCAAGATGGGCGACACGGTTCTGGCCCGCGACATTCCCTGGCTGACCGAGCTTTATGCCCAGGGAAAGCTGGAGCTGGACGCGCTGATCTCCAAACGCTGGAGCCTCGATCAGATCAACGAGGCCATCGCCGACACCAATGCCGGGGCCGCCCGGCGCAATGTGATCGTCTTCTGAGCCGCTCACCCCCGGAAGGCATACATGACGATGCCTTCCGTCTCTTCCGTGTCGAACTTCCGGTAAAGCGCCCGGGCGGCAATGTTGTCGCCTTCGGTCGCCAGCCAGATCTCCTCGCAGCCCCGGTCGCGCGCCAGATCGATCAACCGGGTCAGAAGCCTTGTGCCAATGCCCTGGCGGCGAAAGTCCTCCGCCACCCCCACCTCGTTGATGAAGAACCCGAAGGGCTTGTCGGGATGCATCAACACCGTGCCGGTCGCCATCCCCACCACCTCGCCGCCCGAAAGTGCGACGACGATCTCGTTCACCCGGGTGGCAAGAAAGCCGAAGGTCTGGGTCGGGTCGACCGGATTGTCGAACACGCCGGGCGCCACCCGATCCAGAACATGGGCCTCCTCTGGACCCAGATTGCGAATGATGATTGGCTGCCCCAAATGTCCCATCCTTCTGAAGGAGACGGATCGCAATGAAACTTGCAGATCTCGACGTTCTCGTCACGGCCCCACCGGCCCCTGGTTGGGGAGGACGCTATTGGATTCTGGTCAAGGTTACAACGGCTTGCGGGATCACCGGTTGGGGGGAATGCTACGCCGCCTCGGTCGGGCCTGTGGCGATGGAGGCGGTGATCCGGGATGTCTTTGGGCGCCATTTCGAAGGTGCGGCCCCCTGGGATGTGGAGCGGCTCTTTCGCCGGGTCTATTCCAGCGGCTTCACCCAGCGCCCCGACCTGACGGTGATGGGCGCCTTTTCCGGGCTTGAGATCGCCTGTTGGGACATTCTCGGCAAGGCCCGCGACTGCCCGGTCTGGGCGCTTCTGGGCGGGCGAATCAATGACCGGGTGCGGGCCTACAGCTATCTCTATCCGATGGCCCATCACCCCCTGCCCGCCTTCTGGGGCGATGCCGACATGGCCGCTGAAGCCGCACTGTCCCTGGTCGAGGCCGGCTATACGGCGGTGAAATTCGACCCGGCCGGGCCCTATACGATGCGCGGTGGCCACCAGCCGTCGCGCCATGACATCGAAACCTCCGCAAAGCTCTGTGCGCGCATCCGCGAAGCGGTGGGTCCGCGCGCTGATCTTCTCTTTGGCACACATGGGCAATTCACCCCCGCCGGGGCGATCCGCATGGCGGAGGCCATCGCTCCCCATGATCCCCTGTGGTTCGAGGAACCGGTGTCCCCCGATGCGCCCGAGGCGCTGGCCCAGGTGGTGCGCGCCACCTCGGTGCCGGTGGCCACCGGCGAGCGGCTGACCACCAAGATGGAATTTGCCGCCGCCCTTGCGGCAGGCGCGGCGATCCTGCAACCCGCACTTGGGCGCGCGGGCGGCTTGTGGGAGGGCAAGAAGATCGCCGTGCTGGCGGAGGCAGCAGGCGCCCAACTGGCGCCCCATCTTTATGCCGGCCCGGTGGAATGGGCGGCGAATATCCATCTCTCGGTCGCCACGCCCAACCTGCTGATTGCCGAAACCATCGAAACCCCGTTCCACGACGCGCTGATCAAGGGATCGCTCCGGGTCACGCGCGGCCATATCCCGGCGCCGGACGCCCCCGGCCTTGGCATCGAGGTCGACGAGGCGCTCGCCCGCGCCCATCCCTACGCGGGTCGCGGGCTGCATCTGGAAATGCAGGAAGCGCCACCGCGCTATGACCAGGCACAGCTCTTCGAAGGCGGCGCGCCTGCCCCGCCGGGGGAAAGTTAGACCCCCAGGATCGCGCGGTGCTTGTCGATGGCCTCCCCAATTTCGTCATGCCAGGTGACCCGCCCGCCCTCGAGCACGACACCGGCATCGCAGACCCGCCGCAGAAACCCCAGCGAATGGGAGACGACCAAAGCGCTGCGGTGTTTCAGCCGCTCCGCCAGCGCCGCTTCGCATTTGGCCCGGAACGCCGCATCGCCCACCGCCGTCACCTCGTCGATCAGATAGACATCGAAGGCGATCCCCATCGACAGCGCAAAGCCCAGCCGCGCCCGCATCCCCTGGCTGTATCCCCGCAGCGGCAGCCGGAAATGGCGCCCCAATTCGGCGTATTCCTCCACGAAATCAACCAGTTCATCACTGTCGATCCCATAGACCCGCGCCACGAACCGGGTGTTCTGCAGACCGGTCAGATCGCCATGAAACCCACCTGCGAACCCCACCGGCCAGGAGACCTGACCGCGCACGGAAATCTCCCCCGCGCTGGGGCGCAGAAGCCCGGCAATCATCTGCAGAAGCGTCGATTTGCCCGCCCCGTTGCGCCCCATCAGCCCCACCACCTTGCCCTGGGGCAGCTGCAGCGAAATGTCATCGGCCACTTTCGTTTCCACCCCGTCGGCATAGAAACTCTTGCTCACGTGACGCAGGGCGATCATCGCCGGTCCCGGATCGAATAATAGATCAGCACGCCCAAGGCCCAGAGGCCAGTCAGCCCGAAGGCAAGGATCGCCAGAAGCTCCACCACCCTGGGAAACTTGGACGCCTCCGCCAGCGTCGGGTTGATATAGGCGGCCAGATAGCGGCTCTTGCGCCGCGCCTCCGCCAGCGCCTGATCATAGCTTGCAAGGGCGGCCACATAGGCCTGCTCGGCAAATTCGCGATCCACCGAAAGCCGCTCGTATTCCGCCAGAAGCGTTGCGTAATCCTCCCCCGCCCCGCCCGCACCACCGACGCCCAGCTTGCCGCGCTCCTCCTCGATCCGCGCCTCGATCACCGCGATCCGCCGCTCCGCCTGGGTGATGCGCGGATCGCTCACCCGCGTGCTTTCGCGCAGAAGATCGGCGGCAATCAGCGCCTCGGCCAATTGCTGCTGCAAGGTCGACAAAAGCCCCATCTGCCCTTCGAGATCCGCCGAAGGATCGACGATCTGGGTGCGCGAGCGATAGGCGGTGATCGCCTCCCGCGCCGCTTTCAGACGCTCCACCGCCCGGGCCAGCTCGGATTTCGCAAAGGCGATTGTGTCCTCGCGCGCAATCGCCGACAGCCGGTCCACCAGACGCGCACTTTCCGCCAGCGCCGCCTCCGCGATCCGGCGCGCATCCTCGGGCGTGAACGCCAGGACGCGCAATTCGATCAACTGGGTCGCCCCGTCATAGCGGATCCGCGCCACCCGCTGCCAATGATCCCGCAGATCCTCGATCGTGCCCGCCGGATCATAGGCAAAGACCGGGTCGAACCGGGGCCTGGCCAGCAGCGCGGAGAGACCGATCTGCGCTTCAAGCGCGGCCACCAGTTCCTGACTGCGCAGGTATTCATAAAGAATGTCACTGTCGGACGAGCCGCGCCGGGCCACATCGGCAATGCCGCCGAACAGTTCCACCGGCGAGCCGACCTCTTCGCGGATGACGGAAAACCCGACGGTGGAGGCATATTGATCCTCCGCCAACACCAGCAGATAGGCCATTGCAAAGGCAAAGGGCGCCAGTACCACAAGGGCGAAACTGCCCAAGAGCCGCCCATGGCGCGCGCGCGGGCGCGCCGCCTCCGCAGGCGGGCGCAGATAGGTCAGCTGCGCCGGTCCGGCGCTTTCCTCAGGCAGGGCCATGGGGCCTCCGGTGTTGATGAAATGGCAAGACCTGTCGCCTAAGCAATAGACCATGGAGGTTTCCAGTCGATTGACATTGGCGCCGGGCGCGCCACCTGACATCTCCCCCCGCCGGTACGCCACCGGCCGGTCGATCTTTGCTTTGATGCTGCGCGAAATGGTCACCAGCTCCGGGCGCTCGCCGGGCGGCTATCTCTGGGCGCTGATCGAACCGATTGCCGCCATCGCCCTGTTGTCCTTCGCCTTTTCCATGGCCTTTCGCGCGCCTTCCCTGGGTGTCAGCTTCGCGCTTTTCTATGCCACCGGCTACCTGCCCTACATGCTGTTCCACGATGTCGCGAACAAGACCGCCACCGCGATCCGCTTTTCGCGCCCGCTGCTCGGCTTCGGCGCGCTGACCCTCTTCGATCTCGTTGCCGCACGTTTTCTGCTCAACCTGCTCACCCAGCTTCTGGTCTCCGCCCTGGTGCTGGGGGCGATCTTCGCGCTTTTCGACACCCGCGCCCATCTCGCGCCCCTGCCCCTTGCCACCGGCTTTGCCATGGCCGCCTGGCTGGCCTTCGGGCTGGGCCTGCTCAACGCCTATCTGTTTCTCGCCTTTCCCGCCTGGGAACGGCTGTGGCAGGTCGCGACCCGGCCGCTCTTCATCGTTTCGGGCGTTCTGTTTCTCTATGAGGATCTGCCCGCCAAGATTGCCGATCTGCTTTGGTACAACCCCCTCTTTCACGTCACCGGCGCGGTGCGCCACGGGGTCTATCCCGGCTACGGGGCCGATTATGTCGCCCCGGTGTTCGTCGTCGGGCTTGGTCTCGGGCTGAGTTGTCTCGGCCTCCTCCTGCTGGCGCGCCACGGAAATGAGTTGATTCACAAATGACCTATCACCTGCATGATTTTTCCAGCTCCGCCCCGCTGCCCGACCTTGGCGCCACCGCCATGCCCCGGGGGGCGGACCATATCTGCATCCTGCTGGGGCTCTGCAATGGTGCCGCCACTTTGGGCGAGCAATTGCGCAGCCTCGCGGGCCAAAGTCACCGCGACTGGTCGCTGATCCTGTCCGACGATGGCAGCCGGGACGATTGGCTTCCGGTGATGTCGGACTTCGGCACGCGGGAGGCGCCGGGCCGCACGTTCGTCACCCGCGGGCCGGGCCGGGGCTATGCGGCGAATTTCCTGCATCTTCTGTGTGTTGCGGGGCCGATGACCCCCTATGCGGCCTTTTGCGATCAGGATGATGTCTGGCTGCCCAACAAACTCGCCCGCGCCCTGGCCCATCTCAAGACCGTGCCGGACAGCACCCCTGCGATCTATGTCAGCCGGACGATGATTTGTGACGAGAAGCTCGAAAATCGCCGCCCCTCACTGCTGTTCCGCAAACCGCCCGGCTTCGGCAACGCCCTGGTGCAAAACATCGGGGGCGGCAATACGATGGTGATGAACCGCGCCGCTCTGGATCTGCTGCAGGACACCGCCCCGCGCGCGGCCGGGATCGTCGCCCATGATTGGTGGGTCTATCAACTGATCACCGGCGCAGGCGGGCGGGTGCTCTATGATGCGCATACCACCCTGCTCTACCGCCAGCACGGCGGCAACATGATTGGCGCCAATGACAGCCTGCTGGCGCAGGCCCTGCGGATCAAACATCTGTTGCAAGGGCAGTTTCGCGATTGGAACAGCCGCAACCTTGCCGCCCTCGACCGGGTGCGCCCCTGGCTCACCGACGAGGCGATCGACACGGTGGACCGGTTTCAGGCCGCGCGGCGCGGGCGCCTGCCAAGCCGGTTGCTGGCCCTGAAACGCGCCGGGGTCTGGCGCCAGCGGCGGCGCGGCGGCTGTGCCCTCTGGCTGGCAGCGCTGGCGAACCGGCTTTGACCCGGCCCCGCCGGGCTAGGGGTTCAACCGGGAGGATCGCGCCGGACCAAGCGGCGCCCGGCCTCGGGCCGCCCCACGCTTCGGCCGGGCGCGCGACCGCCCGGGAAGCAGACGCGCAACGGTCAGCCACAGGATCAGCAGGTTGAGCGTCCAACAGCGCCGATCCCGATAGAGCAGATCGAGCCGCGCCTTGATCGGAATGCAGCGGCGCCGATAGGTCGCGTCGGTCTCCGCCACCGTCCGGCAGGTGGCCAGCAGGCGCTCCTCCCGGGCATGCAGAAAGACGGTGGCCAGCCCGGTGATCCCCGGCGGTGTTTCCCCCAGGACCGCCCCGTAAAGCGCCGGGTAGCGCCGCACGTAGCGCGCCAGCGGCGGGCGCGGTCCGATGAACCGCATGTCCCCGCGCAGCACATTGAAAATCTGCGGCAGCTCATCCAGCCGACTGCGCCGCAGCACCCGGCCAATCGGGGTGATCCGCCAGGCCTGGTCGCCGCCCAGAGGGGTCTGATCGATGGCGGCATCCATCGGCTCCATGGTGCGGATCTTGAACAGCAGAAACGCCTGCTCCGGTCCCCGCATCCGCCGCGCCCCGTAAAGAAACGGTCGCCCCTGAAGCGGCACCACCACCAGATAGAGCAGCGCAAGACAGCCCAGCACCAGCGGCAGAAGCGCCAAGGCAATCGCCCGATCCCAAAGCCCGTCTCGCACGTCCGGTCACCTCTCTCGATCGCCCGGTTAGTCGTTGAGCGCGCAGGAGTTTGCCAAAGACTTGTGAGCAAACCCTTACCACGCCCCGAAAAAGGCGGCCCGAAGGTGGTCGCCGTGAAGCTCCTGTTAACCTCGATCCGCTAAATCCGCCCCATGTGGATTGCGCGCCTGTTCCGCCTGCTGCCCGCGATCCGCCGGGGCATCGGACGTTTGCTCGACCTCGCTGCGGGGGTGGATCAGGGCCCGCTGCACCTGGTGCTGCCTTCGGGCGCCGGTCTGTGGCTCGCGGAGGTGATCTGGCGCGCGGGAGAGGTCACGCTCGACGGGCGGCACACGGCCGACGCGCTGCGCCTCGGGTTCGAGGGCGACGCCGGCCGGGAATTGCCCGCAGGCCCGTTTCACCTGACCTGGCCGCGCCCCGCGCCCGGCGCGGTGTTGCAGCTGACCGGGCGGGTCGGGGAGGAAACGGTCCCCCATCTTCTGGTGCCGCCCGATGACCGGGCGTTGCGCCGGGCCCGGCGGCGCGCGCTGCCCGGGGTAATCTGGCGTTTGGGCCGCGAGGTTCCCGCCCTTCTCGCCTATCTGCGGCACAGCGATCCGGCCCTCGCGCTTGCCCTGCGCAACCGGCTCGGCCTCGGCGATCAACGCCATTTCCTGCCGCTGCCAACCCGGCTTTTTGTCGAGTCGCAACCGCCGCCGCCCCCCCGGCACCTGCCCGCCGTGATCGTTCCGGTGTTCAACGCAAGGGACGATCTCGCCCGGCTTCTTACGCGGCTCGAGACAGGCGTGGGCTGCGAGCATTACCTGATCCTGGTCGATGACGGCTCCGATGATCCCGCTTTGCACGCGGATCTGGCCGGTCACGCCGCCCACCACCCCGGGCGCTGCCACCTCCTGCGCTTCGAAAGCTCTCGCGGTTTCGTCGCCGCGGCCAATGCCGGGATCGAGACCGCGCGCAAACTCACCCGCGGTCATGTGGTGCTGCTGAACAGCGACACCCTGCCCCCCGAAGCGTGGCTGCCGCGCCTCCTCGCCCCGTTCGCCAGCGACCGTCGGATTGCCAGCATCACCCCGCTCTCCAACGCCGCCGAACTGCTCTCGATCCCCGGCCCGCCCACGCCGCCGATGCCAGCGCCTCGCCAGGTGGACCGGATCGACCAGGTGGCGCAGCATCTGGCCCCCGGGATCGCGCGCGCCGATCTGCCCACCGGCGTTGGCTTCTGCCTCGCGCTGAACCGCCGGTTTCTGGACCGTCTGGGCGGGTTCGATCCGGCCTTCGGGCGCGGCTACGGGGAAGAAGTGGATTGGTGTCAGCGCGCGGAGCGGGCGGGCGGGCGCAACATCGCGCTCGCCTCCCTGTTCGTCGGCCATCGGGGCGGCGCCAGTTTTCGCCCCGAAGAACGCGCCCTGCGCCTGCGCGCAGCGGGCGCCGAAATCGCCCGACGCCATCCCGAATATGACCGCCGGGTGCGCGACTGGGGCCGGGCCGACCCCCTTGGCCCCGCCCGTCTGATCCTCGGGCTTGCCTGGCTCGGCGCAGTCGCCCCCCGGCCGGTCCCCGTCTTTCTGGGGCACAGCCTGGGCGGCGGGGCGGAAACCGCGCTCAAGGCGGAGATCGCCAGCGAGCTTTCGGCCGGCGCCCCCGGATTGGTGGTGATCCGCGTCGGCGGGCCGCGCCCCTGGCGGCTGGAGCTCCACCACGGGGAGGCCTGCCTCGGCGGCGATCTGAGCGAAACGGCGCAACTCCTTGAACTGACGGGTCTTCTGGGCCGGATCCGGCTGATCTATTCCTGCGGTGTCGGCGCCCAAGATCCAGCCGCCGTGCCGCGTCTGCTGACCCGTCTTTCGGCGCGGGCGGTCCGAACCGAGATGCGGCTGCATGATTTCTTCCCGGTCAGCCCGTCCTGGAACCTCCTTGCAGCGGATGGCACCTTCCGGGGCCTGCCCGATCCGGAGACCGAGGATCCGGCGCATCAGATCGCGGCCCCCGCGCGGCTCAGCCACGGGGAATGGCGCGCGCTCTGGGCCGAAGTGATCACCGCCAGCGACCGGATCCGTGTCTTCTCGCCCTCAAGTGCCGCCCTGCTGACCGCTGCCTATCCGGAAGCGCAGCCCAAGATCCGCCAGCGCCCCCACCGCCTGCCGCACCGTCCCGCGCCGCTCGCGCCCGGCGGACGGGCCATCGGCATTCTCGGCAGCCTCAACCAGCCCAAGGGCGCGGGCGTGGTCTGTGCCATCGGCGCGGTGCTGAAACATCGCCGTCTGGTGGTGCTGGGCGAGATGGACAGCCGGTTCACCTTGCCGCCGCCCCATCGGGTCCATGGCGGCTATGCGCCTGCGGAAATCGAGGATCTCGCCCGCCGCCATGACATCGGGCTCTGGCTGATCCCGTCGATCTGTCCCGAGACCTTCTCCTTTGCCACCCATGAGGCGCTCGCCACCGGCCTGCCGGTGCTGGGGTTCAATCTGGGGGCCCAGGGCGACGCCCTGCGCGCCGCACCCAACGGTCATCTTCTGCGCCCCGCCCCCGATGAGGCGGAGGCGCTGGCCCAGGCGATCTGCACCCATCTGGACGCCACCACCACCGACCCGAAGCGCGCCACGGGCGCGACGGGTCACCCCTGACCCGACGCTTCCGAGATCAACGCGCGCTGCTGGGCCAGACAATCGGCCAGCGCATAGCGCGCCAGCACCGTTTCGCGCGCCGCCTTGCGGATGTGCTCCACCTCATTGCGCTGCGCCAAAGCCTCGGCCAGCCGCGCGCTCATGGCCGGAATGTCGAAGAAATCCACCAGCCAGCCGTTCTCCCCATCACGGATCACCTCCTCCACCGGCGGGGTGGCCGAACCGATGATGAACGCACCGGTGGCCATGGCTTCGAGCATCGACCAGGACAGAACGAAAGGATAGGTCAGATAGACATGGGCGGAGCTGATCTGGAGCAGCGAAAGGAACTCTCCATAGGGCACGCGGCCCAGAAACGTGACCCGGTCCGGCAAAGGCCCGATCTCGGCCTGCATCACCTCGCGCCAGGCGCCCCCCTCCTTGGGACGCGCGCCATAGCTCACCTCGTCGCCGCCCAGCACCACCACCTGGGCGTCGGGCCGCGCCTCCAGCACCCCGGGCAGGGCGCGCATGAAACTGTGGAACCCGCGATAGGGCTCCAGGTTGCGCGACACATAGGTCAGCACCTCGTCCTTCCGGGTCAGCACCCGGCCCGATGGCAGGGTGAAGGTGGCGGCCGGATCGGGCTGGATGCGCACCACGTCGATCCCGTCATGGATCACCCGGATCTTGGGGTGATAGGCGGTGGGAAACTGCGCCTTCTGCCATTCGGTGGGGCTGTAGGCGATATCGGCTGCCTCCACCGCCAGCAGATGCTGGGCCGAACGGGTGCGGGCGCGCAGCAGGCTGTCGGGGCCCTGGGCGAATTCGGGGTCGAAATTCACATCCGACCCCCGACCGTTGTAATAGAATTCCGACAGGGAAATCAGCGGGCTGTCGGGCCAGACATCCTTGAGGTAGAGGGTCTCGCCCCAGCCGGGATTGCCGATCATCACATCGGGGTTGAACCCCTGGCCCTGCAGCTGAAACGCCAGCCGCGCCACCGCCTGACCATTCAGCACCGCCGCTTCGGTGCCCACCAGATAGGGGTGCATCTTCGGCGTGACCTTGCGATGGGGCGTGTATTCCAGCCGCTTCACGCCGGGAGGCGTGACCTTGTCTTTCTGGCCGATGAACACCACCTCATGGCCTTCGGCGGCCAGCGCCGGGGCGAGATGCTTGAACTGGCCGGGGCAATTCTGGTGAACAAAAAGAACTTTCAAATCAGGGGCTCCGAAACGGCTGCGGGTCGGCTTGCAATCTTCCCGCAGATCAGCCCGCGACCGGGGCGCGCGTCAAGGCCCCAAGCTTTCGGAAAATGCCGCAAGTGCCGCTTCGGCCACCGCGCAATCCTGCCCGGGGCTGCCCGATCCGATGCCGATGCCACCAATGAGCACGCCGCCCGCGCGGATCGGAAATCCGCCTGCAAGCCCGGTCACCGCCCCTCCGGTCGCCGCCGCAATGGCCGGGCGCACCGGTTCGGGGATCTCCGCGCTCGGCGCTCCGATCGAGGCAGCCGTGCGGGCCTTCGACCGCGCGCTTTCCAGGCTCAGCACCTTGGCGCCTGCCATCCGCAGCACCGCCAGATCGACACCGCTGGCATCGACGATCACGATGCATTGCGGCTGGCCCAGCGCCTCCGCCTCTGCCACGGCGGCCTCCAGCAGGAGCAGCGCGCCCTGATGGGTCAACCGCGCCGATGGCTCCACCAGCATCTCAGCGCCCCCCGATGGGCGAGACGCCATTGACGTTGAGGAACACCGAATAAAGCGAGGTGGTGCCGCAGATGAACAGCCGGTTCAGCTTCGGCCCGCCGAAACAGACATTGGCTACCAGTTCGGGGATCAGGATCTTGCCGATCAGCGCGCCCGAGGCGTCAAGGCAATGGACCCCATCGGCCGCCGAACTCCAGATCCGCCCCGCCCGGTCGAAGCGAAACCCGTCAAACAGCCCTTCGGTGCAGGTGGCAAACACCTCGCCGCCGCTCAGCCGCCCATCCGCGTCCAGTCGGTGCCTGCGGATATGGCGCGGGCCGTCCGGGTCATGACTGATCCCGGTGTCGGCGATGTAAAGCTCTGTTTCATCAGGCGAAAAGGCCAGACCATTGGGTTTGACGTAATCCTCGATCATCCGGGCAATCGTCCCCGACGGATCCACCCGGTAGACATGGCAGGCGCCGATTTCGCTTTCGGCCCGGTCGCCTTCGTAATCCATCAGGATGCCGTAGCTCGGGTCGGTGAACCAGATCGAACCATCGGAATGCACCACCACGTCATTGGGCGAATTGAGCCGCTTGCCCTCGAAACTGTCCGCGATCACCGTGAGGCTGCCGTCATGTTCGGTGCGCGTCACCCGGCGGCTGAGATGTTCGCAGGTGACCAGCCGCCCCTGCCGGTCGACCGTGTTGCCATTGGCATTGTTCGACGGCTGCCGGAAGGTGCTGACCGAGCCGTCGGTTTCGTCAAAGCGCAAAAGCCGGTTGTTGGGAATGTCCGACCAGAGCAGATAGCGCCCGGCGGCAAACCAGACCGGCCCTTCGGACCAGCGCGCCCCGGTCCAGAGCCGCTCGACCCGCGCGTGCCCGATCAGGCAGTCGCCGAATGATGGGTCGATCACCTCGAACCCGGTGCCCTCGATCATTCCGAACATTCCGTCTCTCCTTGTCCCTGCTCGGGCGCAATGCGCCGCATGCCCCATCCCTGGGCCGGGCGCCGATTGCCCGGATGCGCCGGGTCCGGCCCCCAGATCGCCTGATAGGTGTCCACCGCCATGCCCCGTCGCTGCAACCCCATAAAGACAAAGATCAGCCCGCTCCACCAGAGCCCGAGCACCAGCCACATCCAGACCGGGCCATTGGCCTTCCAGAGACCGGTCAGGATCACCACCATGGCCAGCGCCAGCGCGCCATAGCCGATGGTCTTGTGCGCCGCCTCGAAGATCAGCCGCCAGGGGGTCATGTCATAGTGGTGGCCGCGCAGGCTGCCATCGGGCGCCGGTGCCCCCGGCCCGCCCTTGGAGCCGCGCGCCAGACCGAGGGCGACCTGCAGCGCCAGCAGCAGGATCAGCCCCGCCCCCAGCCCCGTGTGCAGGCTGATCTCCGACAGGTTCGGCGGCATCACCATGGCAAGCGCGCAAAAGGTGAGCACGACCACCGCCCCCTGCCCCATCCAATGGGCCTTCCACCAGGTCTGATTGTCCAGTTCGCGCGGCCAGTCCTGACCCGGCATCACCTTGAAGAACCGCGCCACCAGCACCGCCAACGGCGCCAGAATGCCCCAGGCCAGCACCATCAGCCGGGCGTGCCAGGCCACCGCCCCCGCCACCTCATGGTCGCGCGCGGCATCGATCGGGGCCAGCAGCCAGTCCATCAGCCCTTGACCGCGCCCGCGGTCATGCCGGTGATGATCTGGCGGGACGCAAAGAGCGTGAAGATGATCGGCGGGATCGCCAGCAGCATGCCGGTGGCCATGATCACCCCCCATTCCACGTTGAATTCGCTCATGTTGTTGACGATCAGGATCGGAACCGTCTTGGTGTTGCGGTCGCTCAGCGCGGAGGCCAGCAGATATTCGTTCCAGGCGATCCGGAAGGTGAAGATCGCCGCCGCCGCCAGCCCCGGCTTGATCAGCGGCAGCACCACTTTGAAGAACACCTGAAACGGCCCCGCGCCATCGACCCGTGCGGCTTCTTCCAGGGACCGGGGCACCTGGACGATGAAGCTTTGCAGGATCCAGATCACGAAGGGCAGGTTCATCGCCACATAGACCAGGATGATGCCCGTATGGGTGCCCGCCAGACAGACATCGCCCCGGCCGCCGAACGCGTCGCGGATCGCACCGCCCAGCAGCCCGTTCTTGTCGAGGCAGAATTCATTGTTCCAAAGCCCGAAGACCGGCACCAGCAGCACCGCGGGCGGCACCATGCGCACCATCAGCGTGGTCAGCGAAACCGTGTCGCGCCCCATGAAGCGGAACCGCACCAGCGCATAGGCCGCCATGCAGCCGATCACCAAAGTCAGCGCGGTGGAGATCAGCGCGATGATCAGCGAATTGATGAAGGCGCCGCCAAATTTCAGCGAACAGAAATCCATATGGTCGGGCTCGTACCACAGCACGTCACACAACGCGGTTTCGTAATTCTGGATCGTCGGCAGGAACAGCAGCCCCGAGGTGCCGCCGATGATGTCCACATCCAGCTTGAAACTGTTGACGAACATCAACAGCACCGGGCCCACCGACATGAAGACCAGCACCGCGATCAGCGCATAGAAGGCCGGGTTCTGCCGTTCGTAACTCTGGTCCATCACTGATCCTCCTCGGCGGCGGCGCGAATGCGGTTGGCGCGGGCCTCCTGCCAGCGGGTGAAGGCGAACATGGCAAGGGTCAGGCCCAGCAACAGCAGCAGCAGGTAGTTCGACATGGCCGCCGCCACGCCCAGTTCGCGGAATTCGGTGGCGGTGCGCGAGATCCGCAGCGCCAGGATTTCGGTCGACAGCCCCGGCCCGCCTTCTGTCATCACCAGGATCACCTCCAGCACCTTGAAGGCATCGATCAGCCGCAACAGCCCGGTGACGATCAGCACCGGCATCATCAGCGGCAGCTTGATATGCCAGATCTGCTGCCAGGCGGTGGCGCCATCAATGCGGGCCGCCTCCAGAGCCGAGCGCGGCAGGGATTGCAGTGCCGCCAGGGCGAGAATGAAAATGAACGGGGTCCATTGCCAGATATCGGCGATGATCACGCTCATCAGCGCATGGTCGCCCAGCCAATCCACCTTCGGCAGGCCAAGGCCGTCGAGCGTGCGATTGAAGGTGCCGACCGTGGGATGATACATGTAGCGCCACATCAGCCCCACCACCACGGGGGCGATCATCATCGGCAGGATAAAGAGGGTGCGCAGCACCGACATGCCGCGAATATTGCGATCGAGCAGCAGCGCCAGCCCGACCCCGATCACCATCTCGAACGTGACGACAAAGAAGGCAAAGCGCAGGGTCACGCCGAGGCTTTCGCGGAAATTCGGGTCCCCCCAGAGGGTGATGTAATTCTTCAGCCCGACAAACTCGGCCTCGCCGATCGTCTGGCTCGGATCCCAGGCCCGGAAACTGCCCCAGATCATGTAGCCCAGCGGATAGATCAGGGCGATGGCCATGATCAGGGCAGCGGGCCCCATGAAGAGATACGGCGTCAGCCGGTTGGCGCGGGCGATGGACATCACGGGCCTCCAGGTCAGGGTGGGAAGACCCCGGGGCGCGCATCGGCCCCGGGATCTTCGCTCATTCGGTCAGGATCAGTTCCAGGTGTAGTACCCGGCCTCTTCCATCACCGCCTTGGTGCGTTCGGCGACCCCGTCGAGCGCCTCCTGAATATCCAGGTCTTCGGTCAGCACTTTCGAGAGCGTAGTGCCCAGATCGGCATTGATCTTGCCCCAGACGGGAATGATCGGACGCCAGTCGGGATCGGCATGTTTCAGCGCCTCACCAAAGGTCGCCATATGGGGGAACTTGGCGTTCACATCCGCATCCGCATGGGTGGAGAACCGGCTCGGGTTGCCACCTGCGAGCGCCACCAGCTTGTCCCCCTGTTTCGAGGTCAGCCATTGCATCAGAAGGAAGGCGGCTTCCTTGTTTTCCGCATTGGCCGGAATGCCGATGCCGAAACCACCGGTCTGGCTGCCGCGCCGGGTGCCCATCGGATGAAGCGCCCAGTCGACCTTGCCGACCACCTGGGATTTCGCCGGATCGTTGATCTGGCCGGCCACCACCGTGGTGTCGAGGAACATCGCCGTGTCGCCGTTCAGAAATGCGCCCAGCGCCTCGCCAAAGCCGAAGTTCTTCGCGCCTTCCGGGCCGCAATCGACGATGGATTTCAGCGCCTCGGCGGCTTTCACACCGGCGGCATTGTTGACGATCGGGTTCCATTCATCATCGAAAACCCGCCCGCCCAGGGGGGCCAGATGCAAGAGAAACGCATGGCTCGCATGGTGGCCCGAGGCCGCGCGCGAGGCGACACCGCCCATGCCCGGCTCCAGTTCGGGGATCTTGCAGGCGATCTCGAGCATCTCGTCATAGGTCTCGGGCACGCTCAGCCCGTGCTTTTCAAAGATGTCCGTGCGATAGCCAAGGATCGAGGTTTCCGAGCCATAGGGAATGCCGAAGAGCGAGCCGGTCTTGCCTTCCAGATAGCCCTTGGAGCCGCCGACAAACCCGATGTTGTAAACATAGCCGTCGATCAGATCGCCCGCGTCATAGGCGGGATCGGCCAGTTTGGGGTTCATGAAATACTTGGCGAGGTTTTCCAGCTGATCGGCAAAGACGTAATCCGCCTTGGAAAACACCACATAGGCGATCAGGTCATATTCGCCCTCGTCCTGCCCCAGTTCCAGGGTCTGGCGCTCGCGCATCTTCAGATAGGGAAGCTGGTCAACCTCCACTTCGATACCGGTTTCCTTGGTGAATTCCGGCAGGATCTTCATCACCGCATCGTAATGGGGATGGGCCGGGAAGTTCACGATCAGCGTCGTGCCTTCATACTCCGCATAGGGGTTGGCCAGCGCCGTCCCCGCCATCAACGCCGCGGCCATCCCCGCCTGCGCCGTCCGTTTAATCATGTTCAGCATTTTCTTCCTCCCTAGAAAAATGTCAGTGGATTGCCGTCTCGCTCTGCCGGTCGAACAGATGCACCCCGGTCGGATTGACCGCGAAATGCAGGCTTTGCCCCAGTGGAATGCGGCTGTCGGAATTCATCTCGACCATCACCTTGGCGCCGCCGCATTCGCACAGCAGAACCGATTGCGCGCCGATATATTCCGAGACCTTCACATCAAGGGCGAGCGCGCGCTCGGCCGGGGCCTCTTCATCCTGGCGCAGATCCGAGGGGCGCACGCCCAGGGTCACCTCGCGCGCGCCATGGGATGCGGCCGCCGCCGCCACCGGGCCGTCCAGACGCAGATCGAAACCGGCGCCGGTGACAAAGATCCCATCGCCCCGCTGCTGGATCTCGCCATCAAGAAAATTCATCGGCGGCGAGCCCAGAAAGCCTGCAACGAACTTGTTCACCGGACGCTTGAACAGATCCTCCGGCGTGCCCTGCTGCTGGATATAACCGCCATGCATCACCACGATCCGGTCCGCCAGGGTCATCGCCTCGATCTGGTCATGGGTGACATAGATCATGTTCTTCTCGACCCGCTGGCTCATCAGCGCCAGTTCGGCCCGCATCTGTCCGCGCAGCTTGGCATCGAGATTGGACAGCGGCTCGTCGAACAGAAAGATCCCGCTATCCTTGGCCAACGCCCGCGCCATGGCGACGCGCTGACGTTGTCCACCGGAAAGCGCACCCGGTTTGCGGTGCAGGAACTCGGTCAGCCCGACCATCTCGGCCACCTCGCGCACCTTGGCCTCGATCTCGGCTTTCGGCCGCCGCTGCAGCCGGAGCGCAAAGGAAATGTTCTGGGCGACGTTCATATGCGGATAAAGCGCGTAATCCTGGAACACCATCGCCAGGTCGCGCGCCTTCGGCTCCAGATGGCTGACCGGCGCCCCGTCGACCCAGATCTCGCCCTCCGACACGCTTTCCAGCCCGGCGATCATCCGCAGGGTCGTCGACTTGCCGCAGCCCGAAGGGCCGACCAGAACCGTGAATTCATTGTCGGCCATTTCAAGCTCGATGCCATGGAGCACTTCGACGGCCCCATAACGCTTGACCAGCCGCTCCAGGTGAATTTTCGGCATAGTCCCCCTCCCAAAGAACTGTTACCGGTCACACTATCGCATGTGACCGGTAACACAAGAATTTAAAAAGGGGGAATTTCCGCCACTTAGCGGGTAGAGCCGCGAAAACTCAGTTCGAAATCCACCGGCACATGGCGCGGCGCACCCGCATCTCGCCCCAGAACTTCGGCGAGAAGCGCACCGGTGGCGGCGCCAATCCGCAGGGGGTCGACCTTGACCGTGGTGATCGCGGGCGCGGCAAAGCGCGAGACCTCGAAATTCCCGAACCCCACCAGCCCGATCTCCTCGGGCACCTTGCGTCCCAGACCCTGAAGCGCCGACAGCACCCCGAAGGCCGGGTGGTCCGAGACGCAGAAAATGCAATCGGTGTCGGGAAATTCCGCCAGCAGCCGCGCGGTCGCCTCGGCGCCCACCTCGATGCTCAGGGGCGGCTTGCCGATCTGCATCAGCCGGTGGGCCGAAAGCCCCGCCGCCTCCATCGCCGCGCGCCAGCCGGCCCGGCGCGCCGCCCCCCGGGTCCAGGCATCATCCGCCTCCCCCAGAAAGGCAATGTTGCGATAGCCGCGCCCGATCAGCGCCCGGGTCATGGCCGCCGCCGCCTCGTGGTTGGAAAACCCGATCGTGTGCTGCAGCGGTGCCGGCGGCCGCTCCCACAGTTCGATCACCGGAATATGCGCCTCCCGCAACAGCGCCATGGTCCGTTCGGAATGGCCGTCATAGGACAGCACGATCGCCTCCGGGCGCCGCCGCAACATGGTCTCGACCAGCTTTTCCTCCCGGTCGCGGGCATAATCCGTATGGCCGAGCAGGATCTGCTGCCCCATCGCCTCCAGCGCGACGGTCAGCGCCTGCACCGTTTCGGCGAAATGCAGGTTGTTGAGCGACGGCACCAGCACCGCGACAAAGCCCGACCGTTTCGTGGTCAGGCTGCCGGCCATCTGGTCCGGCACGTAATTCATCTCGCGCACCACATCGAGAATGCGCGCCCTGGTCTTTTCGGACACCGGGCTGTCCTTTTTCAGCGCGCGCGACACGGTCATCCGCGACACGCCAGCGGCACGGGCCACATCGCGCATGGTCACGGGGGGTTTGGGGTTTTGGGTCACGGGGTGCCGACAGCTGTTGTTATCGGTCACAGAATGAAGCAGGCGGCCCGCGCGATCAAGCCTGCGCGCTGGTCGCCCCCGGCACCAGACGCGGCGCGATCTCGATCCGCCGGGGCGCGGCCTCGCCCGCCAGCAGCGCATCCAGAAGCCCCGCCACCTCCTCGCCGATCCGGTGCGCCTCGACGGCCACGGTGGTGATCTGCGGCACCGCAACCTCGGCCACTTCGAACTGACCAAAGCCGGTGATCGCCAGATCCCCCGGCACATCGAGCCCCAGTCGCGCGCAGGCGCTGAGCGCGCCGAAAGCCACCGGATCCGAGACGCAGATCAGCGCATCATGATCCGCAATCTCGCGCCCGATTTCCGCCACCCGCGCCGCCCCCTGCCGCATGGAAACAGGCGCCGGTCCCGCATCGATGAACGCCACCTGGGGCAAACCGTGGGACCGCGCCGCCGCCTCCACCGCGGCCCGCCGCGCGGCCCCGCGCCGGTCGGTTCCCTCGGATGCGCCCAGAAAGGCAAAGCGCCGCCGCCCGGTCTCCACCAGATGCGCCACCACCAGCGCCATCGCCGCTTCGGTCGAGACCCCCACCGCATGGCCCAGCGGCGCTTCGGGCAGATCCCACATTTCCACCAACGGCAGGTTTCGCGCTGCCACCAGATCGCGCATCGCCGCCGTGTGATGCCCGCCGGTCAGCACCAGCGCCTCGGGGTTGCGGGCCAGCAACTGGCGCACCAGTTCCTCTTCCTTCTCCACCTGATAATTTGTCGCCCCCAGCAGCAACTGCATCCCGCTGCCCGCCATCGCCTCGGAAAGGCCGCGATAGGTCTCGGCGAAATTCGCATTGTTGAGCGACGGCAGGGTCAGGGCGACAAAGCCGCTTTTCCGGGTCCGGAACGCCGCCGCCGTGCCGTCATAGACATAGCCCAACCGGTCGGCGGCGGCGCGAATACGCGTCCGGGTCTCCAGGCTCACTGAGCTGTCGGATCTGAGCGCCCGGCTCACGGTCATCGGCGACATGCCGACCGCGCGGGCCACATCGCGCATGGTGACCCGGGCGCCGCTCATGTGCTGCGCCCGGCGCCCTTGAAAAACTCCATCACAGCCGCCTGATCTTCCCCGCCCAGACCAGCGGCGACCAGCATCCGGTGGATCTCGCCACAAAGCGCGGTCATCGGCATCGAAGTGCCGGTCTCGCGCGCCAGATCATTCACCGCGTTGAGATCCTTGACCATGTTGTCGATCCGCCCGGTGCGCCGGTAGTCCCGGGTGGCAAAGCGCGGCAGATACTCCTGCAACAGCGCCGAATCCGCCCGTCCGCCCTTCAGCGCCTGGGGGATCTTCTCCGCATCCACCCCGGCATCCAGCGCCAGCTGCGTCGCCTCGGCCACTGCCAGAAACCCCAGCCCGCACAGCACCTGATTGATCAGCTTGGTGGTCTGGCCCGCGCCCGACGGCCCCATATGGGTGTAATTCGCGGCCACATGGCGCAACACCTCATGGGCCCGCGCCACATCCTCCTCCGTGCCGCCCGCCATCAGGGTCAGCTCCCCGGTCAGCGCCTTGGGCGCACCGCCCGACAGCGGGCTGTCGACCCAGGCCAGCCCCGCCGCCGCCGCCCGTTCCGCCAGCCGGCGGGTGGCGCCCGGATCGATCGACGACATGTCGATGATCACCGTGCCCGCGCCCGCGCCCTCGACAATCCCGCCCGGCCCGAAGGCCGCGCGCTCGACCACCTGAGCGGAATTGAGCGAGGTGATCACGAACCCCGCCCCCCGCGCGGCTTCGGCGGCCGAACCGGCCGCCACCGCACCCTTGTCGACCAGCGCCGCCACCTTTTCCGGATCCAGATCGAACACCGCCAGCCGGTGGCCGGTCTCCAAAAGACGGGTTCCGATGGCGCCGCCCATGGCGCCCGCACCGATCAATCCAAGTGTCTCACCCATGGCGCGCTCCTAAAGCGATGCGGTGATGCCGCCATCGACAAAGAGCGTGTGCCCGTTGACGAAGCTGGAGGCCGCGGAAGACAGGAAGATGCAGGCGCCCACCAGTTCCTCGACCTGGCCCCAGCGCCCGGCCGGTGTGCGGTTTTCCAACCAGGCAGAGAATTCGGGATCGGCCACCAATGCGGCGTTGAGCGGCGTGTCGAAATAGCCCGGCGCGATGGCGTTGCATTGCAGCCCGTGGCGCGCCCAATCCGTCGCCATGCCCTTGGTCAGGTTCGCCACCGCACCCTTGGTCGCCGTATAGGGCGCGATGCCCGGACGGGCGAGCGCGGTCTGCACCGAGGCGATGTTGATGATCTTGCCCGCACCGCGCCCGATCATGTGCCGCGCCACCGCCTGACCGACGTGAAAGACGCTGGCGATATTGGTCTGCAGAAGCTTCTCGAACGCGTCTGCGGGAAAATCCTCCAGCGGCGTGCGGTGCTGCATCCCGGCATTGTTCACCAGAATGTCGATGGCGCCATGCTCGGCCTCGAACCCGTCGATGGCCGCGCGCACCGCTCCGTGATCGGTGGCGTCAAAGGCCAGAGTCGCGACCTCGGCGCCCTCGGCCGCCAGCGCGGCCGCCGCCCCGTCAAGCTTGGCCAGATCGCGCCCGTTCAGCACGATCGACGCACCCGCCCCGGCCAGCCCGCGTGCCAGCGCCAGGCCGATCCCCTGCGACGACCCGGTGATCAGCGCCCGTTTGCCCGCCAGTGAAAACATCTCCGACATTGCGACTCCTTCCTCCCTCGGATTGACCGGCTGCCCGGCCTTGCCTAAGATGTTATCGGTAACAAAAACTGTCAAGCGGCGAATATTCCGGAGACCGGCCATGAAGACGCTCACCGCCCACGGGGCAAAGGATCTGCGGATCGAAGACCATGCCATGCCGGAGCCGGGCGCCGGTGACGTGCTGATCCGGATGGAGCGCGGCGGGATCTGCGGCTCGGACCTGCATTACTACAACCACGGCGGCTTTGGCACGGTGCGGCTGAAGGAGCCGATGATTCTCGGCCATGAGGTGGCGGGCCGGATCGAGGCTCTGGGCGCCGGGGTCGAGGGGCTTGAAACCGGACAACTTGTGGCGGTCTCGCCCTCGCGCCCCTGCGGGCAATGCGGTTTTTGTCAAAGCGGCGCGCAGAATCACTGCCTCGACATGCGGTTCTACGGCTCCGCCATGCCCTTCCCCCACATTCAGGGCGCCTTCCGCGAATATCTCGTGGCCGATGCCAGCCAATGCGTGTCGGCCGAGGGCCTGGGCGCGGGCGAAGCGGCTCTGGCGGAGCCGCTTTCGGTGGTGCTTCATGCGGCGCGCCAGGCCGGAACGCTTGCCGGCAAGCGGGTGCTGGTGACCGGCTGCGGCCCGATCGGCCTTTTGGCGGTACTGGTGGCGCGCGCCTATGGGGCGGTGGAAATCGTGGCGACCGATCTGGCGCCCTTCACCCTGGAAATGGCCCGGAAACTGGGTGCCGACCGGGTGGTGAACATGGCCGAGACGCCAGACGGGCTGGAGGAATTTTCGGCAGGCAAGGGCCGGTTCGATGCGATGTTCGAATGTTCCGGCGTGGCCGCCGCCCTTGCCGGTGCGGTGCCCGCCCTGCGGCCGGGGGCCGTGATCGTGCAATTGGGGCTGGGCGGCGACATGACCCTGCCGGTGCAGGCAATGACCGCCAAGGAACTCACCCTCAAGGGCTCGTTCCGCTTTCACCACGAATTCCCCCTTGCCATCGAGATGATGCGGGCCGATCGGATCGACGCCCGTGCGCTGATCACCGAAACCGTGCCGCTTGCGGAGGCGGTGCGCGGCTTCGATCTCGCCTCCGACCGCAGCCGGGCGCTGAAGGTGCAGATCGCGTTCTGATCGAAAGAAGTGGCGATCCCGCGAGGACTCGAACCCCGAACCTGCTGATTAGAAGTCAGCTGCTCTATCCAGTTGAGCTACGGGACCGCTGGGGTCCGTGTAATCGCTCGGCTGCGACGGGGCAAGCGCAACGGGCGGGTTGCGAATCCCATTGTGCCCCGGCCCCGCTCGGCTAGGGTGAAGGGCAGAGAACAGCGGAGGACATCATGGGTATCGAATATCTCCACACAATGGTGCGGGTGAAGGATCTGGAGGCGTCGAAGGCCTTCTATGAGTTGCTGGGGCTCGTCGAGACCCGGCGGATCGACAATGAAGGCGGGCGGTTCAGCCTGATCTTCATGTCGCCTCCGGGGCAGGAAAACGCCGCCGTCGAACTGACCTACAATTGGGATGGGGACGACGGCCTTCCGTCGGACAGCCGCCATTTCGGCCACCTCGCCTACCGGGTCGATGACATCTATGCCATGTGCCAGCATCTGATGGACAATGGGGTGGTGATCAACCGTCCGCCCCGCGACGGCCACATGGCCTTCGTGCGTTCGCCCGACAATGTCTCGGTCGAATTGTTGCAGCGCGGGGACCACCTGGCGCCGCAGGAACCCTGGGCCTCGATGGAAAACACCGGCCACTGGTGATCCCGGCCGGTCTTGCGCATCCGCGCGGGATCCGGACAGATCTGGAAGACGGGCGACTGGCCCTGCGACCTGGGCCAGCGCTCACCCCGCCTCACCGGGAAGCCGGGCCAGACCGGCCCGGATTTCGGAAACTGTTTTCGGAAAGAAAACCCTGCGCGGGCCCTGCCCGCGCCGCGCCTTAGTAGATGTAGCGGATCTGGTCGCTCCAGAACCGTTCCACGCGCCCCAGCTGTTCATTCAGGGTCATGATCTTGTCCCCGCCCAAAACCGGATCCTGCATCAGCGCATCGGAATGGCGCTGGAACAGGTCGGAGACCACATGATGCACATGGCGCCCCTTTTCGGTCAACCGCACCCGCACCGAGCGACGATCGATCTCGCAGCGCTGGTGGTGCATGAAGCCCATGTCCACAAGTTTCTTGAGGTTATAGGAGACGTTCGACCCCTGATAATAGCCGCGCGAGCGCAATTCGCCCGCCGTCACCTCATTGTCGGCAATGTTGAATAACAACAAGGCCTGAACGGCGTTGATTTCCAACACGCCCAATCGTTCGAATTCATCCTTGATCACATCAAGAAGAAGACGGTGCAGCCGTTCGATCATCGAAAGGCTATCCAGATAGTGCTTCGGATAGTCCAGTCCGCCATCAACGGGAACCGTCTGGTGCATACTCATACCGCAACTCCGGCCTAGGTTTCTGCTCAGGGGGCAGATTTGACGGGAATTTGCCAAGATTGCGTTAAAAGTGCCGAACTATTTTCCCAATCTCGCGATTAGTGCGGAAAAACGGGCCGGAGGTGCTGCCTGACCGCTCACCCATTGATAGAGATCTTGGTCGTTTTCGTGCAGGAGCGCCTCATAGAGATCGAGATCGTCTGCGCTCAGCCCCGGGCCCTCCTCGGCCCAGAACCGGCTCAGGATCAGATCCATCTCCTTGATGCCCCGGCGCATCGACCGCATGGCAAGGCGTTTCATCCGGGTCGCGTGATCTTCGCTCATAGGCTTCCTGCCAGTACCTTTTTCAGACGTTTTTCCAGAACGCCCATCCGTTCCGCGCCGCGCTGCATCTCGGTCCGGAGCGCGCGCATCTCGTTCAGGAGCACAGCCAGTTCCGGCATCGCGGCTTCGCCATCGAGGTCCACGCCCTGACCTTCGCCGGTCAGCAGCCAGGACATGGAGACATCCAACAGCCCCGACATCATCGACAGCTTGTTGGCGCGCGGCTCGCGCATGTCGTTTTCCCAGCCTTCGACGGTCTTGAGCGCCACGCCCATGCGGCGGGCGAGCATCTTCTGGCTCATCCCGCGCGCATTGCGGGCCGCGGCCAGACGGTCGCCAAAGGTGGCGGCATCTTCGGAATACCAGTTTATGTCGTCACTCTCGGTCATTGGAGGTCCAATCGGGTTGCGAGCAGATGGGTCATTTTCTATCACTCCCTAAACCACATATCCCACGGTGACGACCATGCCCTTTCTTTCTGCGACACTCGACCGCGTGAAGCCTTCCCCCACCGTGGCGCTCACCGGGCTGGTGGCCAGCCTCAAGGCGGAGGGGCGCGACATCATCGGGCTGGGCGCGGGCGAGCCGGATTTCGACACGCCCGACCATATCCGCGAGGCCGGCAAGCGCGCCATCGAAGAGGGCAAGACGCGCTATACCGCCGTCGACGGCATTGCCGAGTTGAAAGCGGCGATCTCAGCGAAGTTCGCCCGCGACAACAGCCTGACCTACACGCCCGACCAGATCACTGTCGGCGTTGGCGGCAAGCAGGTGCTCTATAATGCGCTGATGGCGACGCTCAATCCGGGCGACGAGGTGATCGTGCCCGCACCCTATTGGGTGAGCTACCCCGACATGGTGCGGCTGGCGGGTGGTGAGCCGGTGTTCATCGAAGGGGCGATGGAAAACGGGTTCCGCATCACCCCCGAACAGTTGGAGGCGGCGATCACGCCCCGCACCAAATGGCTGATCTTCAACTCGCCCTCGAACCCCACCGGCGCCGGCTATTCGCCCGAGGCTTTGAAGGGGCTCACGGAGGTGCTGGAACGCCATCCCCATGTCTGGATCCTCTCCGACGACATGTACGAACATATCGCCTTTCCGGGGTTCCAATTCGCCACCATCGCCGAGGTGGCGCCCGCGCTCTACGACCGGACGCTCACGGTGAACGGCGTCTCCAAAGCCTATGCCATGACCGGCTGGCGGATCGGCTATGCGGGCGGGCCGGTCGAGCTGATCGCGGCCATGCGCAAGATCCAGTCGCAATCCACCTCGAACCCCTGTTCGATCAGCCAATGGGCCGCCGTTGAAGCACTCGACGGGTCGCAGGATTTCCTCGCCCCTGCCGTCGAGACCTTCCTGCGCCGCCGCGATCTGGTGGTGAACGGCCTCAACGCCTGCGCGGGCATCACCTGCCCCACGCCGGAAGGCGCGTTCTACGTCTATCCCTCCATCGCCGGCTGTCTGGGCAAGATCTCTGCCGGGGGTGCTGCCATCGGCAATGACGAAGATTTCTGCAAGGCGCTCCTCGAAGAAGAAGGCGTCGCCGTGGTCTTCGGCGCCGCCTTCGGGCTCTCCCCCGCCTTCCGCGTCAGTTATGCCACCTCGGACGCGCAACTGACCGAGGCGCTCACCCGCATCCAGCGTTTCTGTGCCGGGCTCTCGTGACCGGGGGCCTGCAGAAATACTTCTTCCGGATCAGGGAGAACGGCGCGGTGGTGTTCCGCGTCGATGCGGAAAACCGCATGCGCCGGATCGAGATGGATCAGATCGCCGTGGTCAATGTCCGGAATGGTGAGATCAAACCCCATGGCGGCCGCGAACTGACCGAAGAGGATCGCACCGCCATCGTCGAATGGCTCGATGAACGCCAGACCCTGCTCGCCCGGCGCGAGGTGGATGACATTCTGCGCACCGTCGACCGGCTGAACCTGACCGCCGCCTGGGCCCAGCAACGCGCCACCGAGGACCAGTTGGAGGAGGTCAGCGATGCGCTGTTGATGGCGATGCACGATCTGCGGTCTGTGCTGGTGCGCAAGAAATCCGACGCGATCCGGCGGGAGGCCGGGGAGTAGCGGTTTTGAGAAAGGGTGAAAGCCCTCAACTTTCGTCCCAGCGCCGCACATCGCCCATCACGCCGCGCCACGCGCCCGGCTCCAGCGCCCGGCCCAGCACCCGGTCGGGGTTGGTGGGCGGCGGCATGATCACGCCATCGAGCCGCTCGAAGCCGAACCGGCTGTAATAGGGCGCATCCCCCACAAGGATCACCCGCGCCCAATTCTCGGCCCGCTCCAGCGCCCCTTCGATCAGGAACCCGCCCAGCCCCTCGCCCTGATGGGTCGGGTGCACGGCCACCGGCCCCAGAAGCAGCGCTGGCACATCTGCAACCTTCACCGGCCAGAAGCGGATCGCGCCCGCCAAGATGTTGTCCTCGTCGCGGGCCACCAGACAAAGCTCCGGCACCGGCTCGACACCATCGCGCAACCGGTAGGAGGACAAGGCCTCCCGGCCCGGGGCGAAACAGAGATCGAATAGAGCCTCGACCTCCCAGTAATCTTCCTTATCTTCTGCCTGTAACCGCACCCGGTGCCTGCCTTTCTCGGAAGGGGCCTAGCACAGGCGCGCGCCCCGAGACAAACCGGAAGGAAACCATGTTCTACCGCCCCGAAGACGGCCACGGCCTGCCCCACAACCCGTTCAACGCCATCGTCACCCCGCGCCCGATCGGCTGGATCTCGACGCGCGGATCGAATGGTGCGAACAACCTCGCCCCCTATTCCTTTTTCAACGCGGTGGCCTACGTGCCGCCCCAGGTGATGTTCGCCTCCACCAGCGCAAAGCCCGACCGCGACAACACCAAGGACAGCGTCGCCAATATCCGCGAAACGGGCGTCTTCTGCGTCAATATCGTCGCCCATGAGATGCGCGATGCGATGAATGTGACCTCGGGCGGCTTTGGTGCCGAGGTGGACGAGTTCGACCGCGCGGGGCTTGAGGCTGTTCAATGCGAGACCATCGATTGCGCCCGGGTGGGCGCGGCACCCGCCGCGCTTGAATGCAAGCTGATCCAGATCGTCAAACTGGAAGGCGCGTCAAATTTTCTGGTTCTGGGAGAAGTCACCGGCGTGCATATGCGCGACGATTGCCTGAAGGACGGCCTGTTCGACGTCACCGCCTTCCAGCCGCTGAGCCGTTTGGGCTATCGCGATTATTCGCGCGTCACCGAGGTCTTTTCCCTCGCCAGACCCGACGATTAATTCGTCTTCTGTTTCGGGATGAAGGGCAGCGGGACGGCGGGCACGCCGTCCTCGATCAGCTTCTTCGCCTCTTCGGGCCGCGCCTGACCATGGATCGACCGCTGCGGCGCGTCACCGTCATGCATGGCGCGCGCCTCCTCGACAAACCGGTCGCCCACATAATCGGAGTTCTTCTCCACATGCTCCCGGATCGCCTGCACGGCTTTTTTCAGATCGGGATCGTCGGAATTGACCATGGGCTGGGTGGCCGGTTCGACGGCCTTCTTGCGCGAGGCTCGCACCGGCGGCGCCATCAGCGCTTTCTGGACATCCTTGGAATTGCAGACCGGACAGAGCACCTGCCCCGCCGCCACAAGCGTGTCGAACGTGTCATTGGAGGGGAACCAGCTTTCAAAGCCGTGGCCCGCCGCGCATTCCAGATCAAATCGTATCATGGTCTCAACCTCGTCCGAAGGATGAGGTAAACCGGTTAACGTCCGATTTCAATCAGGACGCCGCGGCCAGCAGGGCGGGATTGAAATTGCCCAGCATGATTTTCAACTCGGGTTCACCGACCAGTTCGGCGGCCTCTTGCAGGGAAAACCACTTGCGTTTGCGCTCGTTGCGCTCCGGATAGGCACTGTGCAGTTTCTTTACCCGCACCGGGAAGACAGCGACCACGCAGGGCATGGTTTTGCCGTCGTTCAATTCCTTGTTATAGCTGTAAATTCCCAAACAAACCGGCTGGATCTTGCCGTCGACGCCCGCCTCTTCCCAGGCCTCGGTCATCGCCGCCTTGGCAGGTGTGGCCTGATCCTGTGGCCAGCCCTTGGGAATGATCCAGCGCTTGGTCCGCCGCGAGGTGACCAGAAGCACCTGCACCTCCCCCTCACGGCGCCGCCAGCACAGCGCCCCGAATTGCGTGCGCACAGATTTCTTGCCCCGGCTGGCCAGGTCAATCTTGCGCTGCTTTACGTCAGATATGCTCATTGCACTCTTCATATGGTAGCTTCAAACGGCCCCTCATACTTAAAGTAGCATTGTAAAAACTATTTGAGAAGTGAGCCTTACCGGTAAATGTGTTCAGAATTCGTTAACCACAAGTCGGACATTGGGCACGGCGGCTCACCTTGATGTGACGCTGCTCCCCATAAAGCGCATCATAAATCAACATCCGCCCCAAAAGCGTTTCGCCGGCCCCGGTCAGATGTTTCACCGCTTCCACCGCCATCATTGCGCCAATGACGCCGGGCAATGGCCCCAGAACCCCGCCCTCAGCACAGGAAGGCGCCAAGCCCGCGGCAGATTTTTCAGGAAAAACACAGGCATAGCAAGGCCCACCCCGCGACGGGTCAAACAGGCTCACCTGCCCTTCCCAGGGGCTGATCGCGCCCGAGATCAGCGGCAGTTTCAAAGCCACCGCGGTTTCATTGACAAGATAGCGTGTATCGGCATCGTCGCAGCCATCGAGAACCAGATCGTAATCGGCAAAAAGACCGCGCGCAATTTCGGCGGTCAGCCGCCGGTGATAGGGGCGAATTGTCACAAACGGGTTCTGCGCTGTCATCGCCTCTTCGGCGGAAAACACCTTGGGCATGCCGATCCGGGCGTCCGTATGGATCACCTGACGGGCCAGATTGGAATTCTCGACCACATCATCGTCGATCACGCCAATTGTCCCGACACCGGCTGCGGCGAGATATTGCAGCGCGGGCGATCCCAGCCCGCCGGCACCAATCACCAGAACCCGCGCCTCCTTCAGCCGTTTCTGCCCCGGCCCGCCGATCTCGCGCAAAACGATGTGACGGGCGTTGCGCTCCAGCTCGGTATTCGATTGCGTCTTGGTCTCGGGCTTTGGCGCCGTCTGATCGGCCCGGTCCTTCAGAAAGGCCAGACCGGCGGTATAAAGCGCCACACCGCCGATCACCAAAAGCCCCACCACCACATTGCCGACGAGCCTCCGCAACGGCGCCTCAACGGGCAGCACGTAAAGCAGCAGCACCAGCGCACCGGTCGTGCCCCAGAAGGTCATGGGATGCTGTCGGGCCATCAGACCCAGCCCCCGGACCACATCGATTGCCCAGGAAAACAGCCGCAACCGCCGCATCAACCGCGCCCCGTGGACCCGAAACCGCCAACACCCCGCGCCGTCTCATCCAGATTGGCGACAATCGCGAACCGGGCCTGCACCACCGGCGCAATCACCGCCTGGGCGATGCGCTGGCCATGGCTGATCGTCACGGGCTCCTGCCCGTGATTGATCACCAGTATGCCCAGCGGCCCGCGATAATCGCTGTCGATCGTGCCCGGCGTGTTCACCAGGCTGATGCCCTGTTTCAGCGCCAGCCCCGAGCGTGGCCGGATCTGCATTTCGAACCCCTCCGGGATCGCCACATGCAGGCCGGTGGGAATGAGAACCCGGGCGCCGGGCGCCAGTTCCACATCGGCGCGATCCGCGAAATTCGCCCTGAGATCGGCGCCGGCAGCCCCTGCGGTCTCATAGCTCGGCAATGGCAGGGTCGTATCCGCCCCCTCGCTCCAGGTCATTGAAATAACGGGCATCATGCCAACGCCTCCGCAATCTTTCCGGCCAGCCGCCGGGCCACATCCACCTTGGAGGCGCGCGGCCAGGTCTCCGCCCCCTGCGCATCAATCACGGTCACCGCATTCTCGTCGCCGCCCATGATCCCGGTCTCGGGCGAGACGTCATTGGCAACGATCCAGTCACAGCCCTTGCGCGCCCGCTTGGCCGTGGCATGGGCGATCACGTCATCGGTCTCGGCGGCAAAACCCACCACCAACGCGGGCCGCCCCGTCTCCATCTGCGACACATTCGCCAGAATGTCCGGGTTCTCGCCCAGCGCCAAGGCTGGCGGAGCGCCGCTCCCATCCTTCTTGATCTTCGAACCCGAGGCGCCCAGCACTTTCCAATCGGCCACGGCAGCGGCAAAGACCGCCGCATCCGCAGGCAACGCGCCCTGCACGGCGGCCAGCATCTGATCCGCCGTCTCGACAGCCACCACCCGCACGCCCTGAGGCGGCGCCACATCCGCAGGCCCGGTGACAAAGGTCACATCGGCCCCCAACCGCACCAAGGCCGCCGCCAAAGCGGTGCCCTGCGCCCCGGACGAGCGGTTGGCAATATAGCGCACCGGATCAATCGGCTCGTGCGTAGGACCGGAGGTCACCACAATATGCTTGCCGCTCAACGGGCCATCCCCCAGCCGCGCCATGATGGCGTCAAAGATCGCCTGCGGCTCTGCCAGCCGTCCGGGCCCGAATTCGCCACAAGCCATGTCGCCCTCATCAGGCCCCACGCGCCCGATCCCGTCGCCCTCAAGCAAAGCCAGATTGCGCTTGGTCGCAGGATGCTCCCACATCCGCACATTCATCGCAGGCGCGATCAGAACGGGCGTGTCGGTTGCCATCAGAAGCGTCGAGGCCAGATCATCCGCCTGCCCGCCGGCCATCTTGGCCATCAGATCCGCCGTGGCCGGCGCCACAACCACCAGATCCGCCGAGCGCGACAATTCGATATGCCCCATCTCGGCTTCATCGGTGAGATCAAAAAGATCCGTATAGACCTTGTCGCCCGCCAAGGCCGAGGCCGACAGAGGTGTGACGAATTCCGTCGCCGCCCGGGTCAACACCGGGGTCAACGCGCCGCCCGCCTTGCGGATCAGACGGATCAATTCGAGCGATTTATAGGCCGCGATCCCGCCGCCGATGATCAGGAGAATGCGTTTTCCGTTCAACATGGGGGTAAGAGGTAAGACGCTTCCCGCCCCTTCACAAGCACAAGTCAGCGAAAGGCAGCGCAGGGATCCTCCCGCTCGGCGGCCTCTGTCACCACCCAATGGGTCGTGCGCGGCGCGTCGGGCGCGGTTTCCTCATATTGACCCAGGGTGACAATCCCGGCCTCGGTGCCCGTGGCCTCAAGATAGTGGCGCAACAGGACCGGAAGCCCCCAATCCTCGCGCACATGTCCATTGCCCGCGATCACCACCACCGGCCCCTCGCCCTGGGCCAGCCCGGCGATGACCGCGCGCGCCAGCCCCGCATCGCGCAGGCGTTGTGCTTCGACCATGCCCGCCATCATCTCGGCCGACATGGCGTCGCAATGGGCCGCCATCTGCAGAGCCTCGCGCGCCGCCTGCTCCTCGGCCGCAAGCGCCGCATCGAGGCCAAAGAGCGCAGCACTGCCGCCCATCACCTCCGCCGCACCGGACTCGACCGCCGCCCGCACGGCTTCCCGGTCAAAGGCACCACCCAAGACCGACGCTGCGGGTGCTGCGGTAAAGATCGGATAATACATGGAAAAATCCGGCCAGCCCCGCGCCTCCCATTCCAGGACCTGCTGCAACCCGACCGCATCTTCGCGCAGCTCGTCATTCACCTTCAGGGCCTGGTCGGGGGTGATCATCTCGAAGACAATCGCCGAAGGCTCCAGCGCCGCCACCAGACGCGCCTGCAAAGCATGGTGCAGCGCATTGTCATGCACCTCGCCCAACATCACCACATCGGCGCCCGCGAAGGCGCCGAAGATCTCTTCATTCTCGGGATCAAGCCCGCCCGCCATCACCGGCAGGGCAAGACTTGCAAACATCAGGCTCAGACGAAAAATTCCTGCACTTCCTTCGATTGGGTATCCAGCATCTTGCGCATCTTGGCAAAAGCCGCCGCTTCCAATTGACGGACCCGCTCCTTTGACAGGCCCAACTCATTGCCCAGCGATTCAAGCGTCCGCGGATCCTCACGCAACTTACGCTCCTGCACGATGAACCGCTCGCGTTCATTGAGCCCCGAAAGCGCCTCCACCAGCCAGGTGCGCAAGGTGTCGATATCCTTGGCATATTCCACCTGAGCAGAGGCATTGGCGTTTTCATCTTCCAACGTATCGATCCACTCGCGCCCGTCCTCATCCGAGGCCTGGGTCGCATTCAACGAGAAATCCGAGCCAGACAGACGGCCCTCCATCATCTCGACATCCCGGATCGGCAAGCCCAGTTCCTTCGCTATCAATTCGCGCATCTTGTGCCGCTCCGGCAGATCGCCCTCGGCCGCCGCCTCCCGCTCCAGCCGCGCCTGCACCCGACGCAGATTGAAAAAGAGCGATTTCTGCGACGAGGTCGACCCGGTGCGCACCATGGACCAGTTGCGCATCACGTAATCCTGGATCGAGGCCTTGATCCACCAGACCGCATAGGTCGAAAACCGCACGCCCCGATCCGGGTCAAACTTGTCGGCGGCTTTCATCAACCCCAGGCTCGCCTCCTGGATGAGGTCATTCATCGGCGCGCCATAGCGGCGGAATTTTGACGCCATGGAGATCGCCAGACGCATGTAGGCGGTGATCAGCCGGTGCAGCGCCTGTTCATCCCGGTGATCGCGCCAGGCATAGGCCAGGGCCAGCTCGGTCTCCGCGTCAAGAAGCTCCGCCTTCATCGCCCGTTGCGAAAAGCTGCGGTCCTGAGTGCTGTCGAATGCCATGATCCAAATCCCCGGTGTGTTTGACAGGTGATACGCGGGTGCACGCGAACTGGATCACTCGAAACTCTGCCTTCTTTCCGCCATCATGGTTAACCCCCCGTTAACGCTCGCGCCCTAAGCAGCCGGAAACCGCTGGCTCCCGGGGGAACATGGTCGCGCATACCTATACGGTCGCATTTGAAGGCATCGAAGGTCGGCTGGTGGATGTGCAATGCGCGCTTTCTCCCGGCCTGCCCCATTTCCTGATCGTGGGCCTGCCCGACAAGGCGGTCAGCGAAGCGCGCGAGCGGGTCCGCGCCGCCCTCAACGCGCTGTCGATCAGCCTGCCCTCGCGCCGGATCACCGTCAATCTCTCGCCCGCCGACCTGCCCAAGGAAGGGTCCCATTTCGACCTCCCAATCGCACTGGCGCTGCTGGCCGCCATCGACATCCTGCCCAAGGATGCGGTCGAACGGCTGGTGTCACTGGGCGAGCTTTCCCTCGATGGCGGGCTGGTGCCGGTGACCGGCGCCCTGCCCGCCGCCCTGACCGCCTCCGAGGCCGACCGCGCCATGATGTGCCCCGAAGCCTCCGGCGCCGAAGCCGCCTGGGTCGGTGACACGGCGGTGGTGGCGCCGCGGGGGCTGGGGGAGGCGATCCAGCATCTCACCGGCGCGCGGCCCATCGAGATCAGCCAGCCGGGCGAAGTGGCGCGGGCCGAAACGCTGAAGGATCTGCGCGAGGTGAAGGGGCAAGAACGGGCCAAACGGGCGCTCGAGATCGCTGCTGCCGGACGCCATCACCTGCTGATGGTGGGCGCGCCCGGCTCGGGCAAATCCATGCTCGCCGCCCGCCTGCCCGGCATCCTGCCGCCCCTGGCGCCCGACGAGGCGCTGGAAACCTCGATGGTGCACTCCCGCGCGGGCCTGATCCGCGACGGCGGCATCTCCCGCGACCGCCCGTTTCGCGAACCCCATCACACCGCCTCGATGGCGGCCATCGTCGGCGGCGGCAAGGGGGCGAAACCGGGCGAGATCTCGCTTGCTCATCACGGCGTGCTCTTCATGGATGAATTCCCCGAATATGCCGGCAATGTGCTCGAAACCCTGCGCCAGCCGATCGAGACCGGCGAGGTCACCGTGGCCCGCGCCAATGCCCATGTGCGCTATCCCTGCAAGTTCCTGCTGATCGCGGCGGCCAACCCGTGCAAATGCGGCTATCTGGCCGATGCCAACCGCGCCTGCGCCCGGGTGCCCCAATGCGGCGCCGATTACATGGGGCGGATCTCCGGTCCTCTGATGGACCGGTTCGACCTTCGGGTCGAAGTCCCCCCGGTCGATCTGCAGGATCTCGACCTGCCACCGTCGGGGCCGAGCTCGGCCGAGGTGGCCGCCAAGGTGGCCGAGGCCCGCGCCCGGCAACGGGCCCGGTTCGAAGGACGCGACGGGATCAGCGTCAATGCCGATGCCGCAGGTGCGCTTCTGGATGAGATCGCCACGCCGGATGCCGAGGGCCGCGCCATGCTGACGCTGGCGGCGGAAAAGATCGGCCTCTCGGCGCGCGGCTATCACCGGGTTCTGCGGGTGGCCCGCACCATCGCCGATCTGGCCCGGCGCGACGAGGTGTGCCAGACCGATATTGCCGAAGCGCTCAGCTACCGGATCGTCGCAGGCCCGCCCTGACCAAGCCGGGCGGCAATCGCATCCCAGATCGCACCGGCCACATTGATCCCCTCGAACTGCTCCAGCTCCTGAATGCCGGTGGGCGAGGTCAGGTTGATCTCGGTCAGGTAGTCGCCGATCACGTCAATGCCGACAAAGATCTGCCCCTTTTCGCGCAGCAAGGGGCCGATGGCATCGCAGATCTCCCGGTCACGGGCGGTCAGCCCCACCGCCTCGGCCCGCCCGCCCACATGCAGGTTCGACCGCGTCTCACCCTCGGGCGGCACCCGGTTGATCGCGCCGATCGGCACGCCATCCACCAGGATGATCCGCTTGTCGCCATTCGAGACGTCGGGCAGAAATTTTTGCGCAATCAGCGGCTCGTTGTTGATGCCGGTGAACATTTCATGGAGCGACACCAGGTTCTTGTCCTCAGGCGCGAGCCGGAAGACGCCAGCGCCCCCATTGCCATAAAGCGGCTTGATGATGATATCCCCATGGCGCGCCCGGAACGCCCGCAACGCGTCAAGATCGCGCGCAATCATCGTCGGCGGCGTCAGATCGGGAAATTGCAGCACCAAAAGCTTCTCGGGATAGTTGCGTACCCAGGTCGGCGCATTGACCACGAGGGCGGAGCTCAGCTGATCCAGCAGATGGGTGGTGGTGATATACCCCATATCAAAGGGCGGATCCTGCCGCAGCCAGACCACGTCGAACGTATCGAGATCGACCGTGGTTTCGGCACCGAGGGCAAAATGATCCCCCCGCACCCGCTGCACGGTCAAGGGCCAGCCCCGCGCGGTCACCCGGCCCTCATCCCAGGCCAGTTTGTCGGGGTGGTAATAGAACAGCTCGGCCCCCCGCGCCTGGGCTTCCTCGGCCAGACGAAAGGTCGAATCCGCATCAATATCCACCGACCCGATCGGGTCCATCTGGATGGCAACTTTCATGGCGCAGCTCCTTCATTTGCCTGACTTGTGGCAAATGGGCGCTGCCGCTGCAACGCGCGAGTGCCCGCACGGGGCTCACATGATCGAGATATTGGGCCGGATCTCCACCGCCCCGGTGCCATCCACCAGCGCCAGATCGACCCGCATATTCACCAATTCGCCCGGAAAACGCGCCCCGCAATAGGCTTCCGCGGCCAGGCAGATGCGGTTCAGCTGGCGCATCGACAAACGTTCCGCAGCATAAGCTAAGGTTTTTGCCTTCTTCACCTCCACAAACACCACCCCATCGGCATCCTGCAGAATCAGGTCAATCTCGGCGCCATCCCTGCGCCAGCGGGTTTCCAGAACCTGCGCACCCTGGCCAACATATTGGTCGCGAACGATTTCTTCCGCAGCCAACCCATCATGATAGGCGGTCAATCCCCGCAGGGCGCGATCATCGGAGGGGGCAAAATCAAACGGCATGCCCCGATTCCTACCCCAACAAAGCGAAGATTCGTCTAATCCTCGAACCCAAGCCCCATCTGGTAAAGATCCCGCCGCGACACCCCATAGGCCTCGGCCACATCCCGCGCCGCATCCTTCAGCCGCTGGTGTTCCAGCGCCTTGCGCAGCGCGGCCTCGATCTCTTCGGCGCTTGCTTCACGTGTCCCCGGCCCGATCACCAGCACGATCTCGCCCCGGGGCGGCGCCTCCTCATAGGCCTCCGCCAAAGCGCCCAGCCTGTCCCGGCGGGTTTCCTCGAATTTCTTGGTCAACTCCCGGCACACCGCCGCCGGACGGTCGGCGCCGAAAACCCGCGCCGCCTCGGCCAATGTGCCCGCCAGCCGCTTCGGGCTTTCATAAAGCACCAGCGTGCCACTCTGCCCCGCCAGATCCTCCAGAAACCGCGCCCGGGCGCCCTTTTGCGCAGGCGGAAATCCCGCGAAGGTGAACCGGTCGCTGGGCAGCCCCGCGACCGTGATCGCGGCGGCCAGCGCCGAAGGGCCCGGCACCGGGATCACCGGCACATCGGCCGCCAGCGCCTCCTGCACAAGCTGATAGCCCGGATCGGCCACCAGCGGCGTGCCCGCCTCCGACGCATAGGCGACCGACGCCCCCGCCTTCAGCGCCGCCAGCACCGCCCCCCGGTCGCGCGCGCTCGAATGATCATGATAGGCCAGCATCCGCCGCCCCGCGAGCGCCACCCCGTGGATCTCCATCAGACGCCGCAGGGTCCGCGTGTCCTCCGCCGCCAGCACCTCCGCCCCCGCCAGCACATCGAGCGCCCGCAGGGTGATGTCGCGGGCATTGCCAAGCGGTGTGGAGACCAGATAGAGCCCCTGCGCAAGCGCCACACTTTCCGCCCCTTTACCTGTTTCCGACTTCGATGATTTACTCACATCACGTTTCTGCATAGGGTCGCGCCAACTTTCCGAGGAGATGCCAATGCTCGCTCTTTTATCGTTCCGCCGCAAGGCCATGGGCTGGCTGACCGCCGCTTTTGCCGGTCTCACGCTTGCCGCCTGTGACATGCAATTCCCCGCCAGCGGACCGGTTCTGAACGCGAATGCCCCGGTCAACGTGGCGCTCTTGCTGCCCAAGACCGCGGCCAATGGCGCCTCGGTCGCCCAATCCCTTGAAAACGCAGCCCGTCTGGCGGTGACCGATCTGGGCAACACCCGCGTGACCCTCAAGGTTTACGACACCGCCGGCACGCCCCAGGGCGCCCAGGCCGCCGCCCAGCGCGCGCTCGCCGATGGCAGCAAGATCTTCCTCGGCCCGCTCTTTGCCGAAAACGCCAATGCGGTGGGCCAGATCGCCGCCGGGCGGGGCGTCAACGTGATGACTTTCTCCAACAACCCCTCGGTCGCAGGCGGCAATGTCTTCCTTTTGGGCAACACCTTCCAGAACAGCGCCGACCGGCTGGTGCGCTATGCGGTGCGCCAGGGCAAGGGCAATATCTACGTGATCCACGCCGATGACCCGGCCGAACGCCTGGCCGCCGAGGCGATCCAGCGCGCCGCGGGCACCAATGGCGGCAGCATCGCAGGCATGCAATCCTTTGCGCTGTCCCAACAGGGCGTGATTGACGCGATCCCCGGCATCGCCAGCAATTACCGCGCCTCGGGCGCCAATACGGTCTTTGTCACCTCCGGCACCTCGGGCGCCCTGCCCTTCCTGGCCGATCTCTTGCCGGAAAACGGCATCGACCGCGCAAATGCCCAGTTCATCGGCCTGCAGCGCCTCGACATCCCCTCCTCTGCGCTCTCGCTCAAGGGCCTGCAGGGCGCCTGGTACGCCACCCCGTCGCCCGCGCTCGCCCAGCAGTTCAACAACCGCTATGCCTCGGTCTATGGCAGCCAGCCGAACCCGATTGCGGGGCTCGCCTATGATGGCGTTGCCGCCATTGGCGCGCTTCTGGCCCAGGGCGGCAGCGATCCCCTGGGCACCCAGGCGCTGACCCAAGGCGCCGGTTTTGCCGGGGTCTCCGGCCCGTTCCGCTTCTTCCGCAACGGCACCAATCAGCGCGGTCTGGCCATCGCCCAGATCGAGAACAACAAGGTAACCGTGATTGACCCAGCCCCAAGAAGCTTTGGTGGCGCCGGCTTCTGAGCCCGCCCCCGAGGCCAATGACACACTTTTCGAAGACCTCCGCCTGACCGGCGCCGAGGTCTTCGATGCCGAAGCCGTCCTTGCCCGCATCGGTGCTGCCAAAACCGGCGACGCCGCCGCCCTGCGCAAGGAAACCGTGGCCCAGGTGAAATCGGCCATGGCCGAAGGCCGTTCGGTGATCGCGGATGCGCTCACCGAACACCCCCTGGCCGCCCGCGACGCCCATCGCGCCTATTGCCACCTGACCGACCAGATGGTCGCCACCGTCTTCCACGTGTCCACCCGCCACCTGCACCCGAACCCCAATCCCACCGAGGGCGAACGCCTCGCCCTTCTGGCCGTGGGCGGCTACGGGCGCGGTGAAATGGCGCCCCATTCCGATGTGGATCTCTTGTTCCTGATGCCCTGGAAAGTCACCCCCTGGGCCGAGAGCGTGATCGAAAGCATGCTCTATATCTTCTGGGATCTGCACCTGAAGGTCGGCCACGCCACCCGCGGGGTGAAAGACTGCCTGCGGCTCGGCAAGGAAGATTACACGATCCGCACCGCCCTTCTGGAACACCGCTTCCTGATCGGCAACGAAACCCTGGCGCAGGAGCTCACCGATCGGCTGCGGGCCGAGCTTTTCCGCTCCACCGGCGCCGATTTCGTCGAAGCCAAGCTCGAGGAACGCAACGCCCGCCACATTCGCCAGGGCGGCCAGCGCTACATGGTCGAACCCAATGTGAAGGAAGGCAAAGGCGGGCTGCGCGACCTGCAGACCCTCTTCTGGATCGGCAAATACACCTATGATGTGACCAAGGCGGCCGATCTGGTCTCCAAGAAACTGCTCACCCAGGACGAATACCAGGTCTTCCGCGCCGCCGAGACCTTCCTGATGGCCGTGCGCTGCCACCTGCATCTGGCCGCAAACCGCGCCATGGATCAGCTCACCTTCGACATGCAGGTCGAAGTGGCCGCCCGCATGGGCTACCAGACCAAGGCCGGGCGCCGGGGCGTCGAACACTTCATGCAGGATTACTTCCGCCACGCCACGGAAGTGGGTGAAGTCACACGGATTTTCCTCACCGGGCTCGAAGCAAAACACGTCAAACGCGCCCCTTCGCTCGCCGCCTTTTTCAAGCGCAGGAAAAAGCTGAAACCCGAGTACAAGCTGGTCAACAACCGGCTCGCGCTGGTCAGCCCCGCGAAATTCCTCAAGGACAAGCTCAACCTCCTGCGCCTCTTCGAAGAGGCCCTGCGCACCGGCTACCTCTTGCACCCGGACGCCATGCGGCTCATTCGCGCCAATCTCGATCTGATCGATGACGAGATGCGCGCCTCCCCCGAGGCCAACCGCATCTTCTTCGACACGCTTTTGAAACACGGCAACCCGGAACGCGCCCTCCGCCGGATGAACGAGCTTGGCGTGCTCGCCCGCTTCATCCCCGATTTCGAACCGATCGTGGCGATGATGCAGTTCAACATGTACCACCATTACACGGTGGACGAACACACGATCCAATGCATCTCGACGCTGGCCCAGATCGAACGCGAGGAACTGGTCGAGGAGCTGCCCGTCGCCAGCGGCATCCTGAAGCGCGGGGTCAACCGCAAGGTGCTCTACCTCGCGCTGCTCCTGCACGACATCGGCAAGGGCCGGCCCGAGGATCACTCGATCATCGGCGCCAAGATCGCCCGCCGGGTGGCGCCTGCCATGGGGCTGAAAAAAGCCGAGGCCGAGACCGTCGAATGGCTGGTGCGCAACCACCTGGTGATGTCCGACACCGCCCAGAAACGCGACCTTTCCGAACCCCGCACCCTGCGCGGCTTTGCCAAACAGATGAAATCCCAGGAACGGCTCGATCTTCTGACCGTGCTGACGGTCTGCGATATCCGCGGCGTCGGCCCCGACACCTGGAACAACTGGAAGGCGCAGCTTCTGCGCGACCTGCACCGCCGCACGTCGGAGGCGCTGGAACACGGGCTCGAGGCGATCAACCGCGACACGGCCGAGGCCGAGGCCAAGAAAGCCCTGCGTGCAGCACTTTCCGATTGGGACAAGAAGGCGCTCCGTCTGGAAACCACCCGCCACTATGGCCCCTATTGGCAGGGCCTGCCCCCCGACGCCCATGTGGTATTTGCCAAACTCCTGCAAGACATCGAAGACAGCGACATCCGGCTCGACCTGATGCCGGACGAGGCGCGCGACGCCACACGGATCTGTTTCGCCCTGGCCGACCATCCCGGCATCTTCTCCCGCCTCGCAGGTGCGCTGGCGCTTGTCGGCGCCAATGTGGTCGATGCCCGCACCTATACCTCGTCCGACGGCTATGCGACGGCGGTCTTCTGGGTCCAGGATGCCGATGGCAGCCCCTATGAGGCCGAGCGCCTGACCCGCCTGCGCGCGATGATCGAAAAGACGCTCCATGGCGAAGTGCAACCGCGCAAGAGCTTTGCCGACAAGGACAAGATGAAGAAGCGCGACCGCGCCTTCCGGGTGCCCACCCAGATCAGCTTCGACAACGAAGGATCTGAAATCTATACGATTATCGAAGTCGACACCCGCGACCGGCCTGGCCTGCTTTACGACCTCGCCCGCACCCTGTCGGAATCCAACGTCTATATCGCCTCCGCCGTCATCGCGACCTATGGCGAACAGGTGGTCGACACCTTCTACGTCAAAGACATGTTCGGGTTGAAATACCATTCCGAGGGCAAACAGGCGACGCTCGAGGCGCGTCTGCGCAAGGCCATCGTCGAAGGCTGCGAACGGGCGGGCAACCGGTGATCCGCAGACCTTTGCCATGAGCGGCATCCGCCTCATATCCGGCGTGATGACCGTGGGGTTCTGGACGCTGGCCTCGCGCATCCTCGGTTTTGCCCGCGACATCCTGATCGCCGCGTGGCTCGGCACAGGGCCGGTGGCGCAAGCCTTTATCGTCGCCTTTTCACTGCCGAACATGTTCCGCCGCTTCTTTGCCGAAGGCGCCTTCAACATGGCCTTTGTGCCGATGTTCTCGAAACGCCTCGAAAAAGGCGAAGACGCGCTGGGCTTCGCCCGTCAGGCCATGGCCGGGCTCGGAGTTCTCTTGATCCTCCTCACCCTTGTCGCACTCATCTTCATGCCCTGGCTCGTCTTGGCCATGGCCAGCGGCTTTGCCGGTGACGAACGCCTCGACATGGCGGTCACGCTCGGCCGCATCTGCTTTATCTATATCCTCTTCATCTCGCTCGCCGCCCTCACATCCGGCGTGCTCAACGCCGCAGGCCGCTTTGCTGCCGCCGCCGCCGCCCCGGTCCTGCTGAACATCGTGCTGATCACCTTCCTGATGCTGGCCGAGGCAGGCCTCTTCGCCTCTGTCATCGGCGAAGCGGACGGCGCCCGCCACGGCTCGGCCCTCGCCGTGGGCGTGGTGGTGGCAGGCATCGCCCAACTGGCGCTGGCCTGGATCGCCGCCAAACGGGCAGGCTTCCCCCTAACCCTGACGCGCCCGCGCCTCACCCCCGAAATCAAGCGCCTCGCCGTGATCGCCGCCCCCGCAATGCTGGCAGGCGGCGTGGTGCAGGTGAACCTGCTGGTGGGCCGTCAGGTGGCCAGCTATTTCGACGGCGCCATCGTCTGGCTCTCCTTTGCCGACAGGCTCTATCAACTGCCCCTGGGCGTCGTCGGCATCGCCATCGGCATCGTGCTTCTGCCCGACCTCTCCCGCCGCCTCGCCGCCGAGGACATCGACGGCAGCCAATACGCCTTGTCGCGCGCCGGTGAAATCTCCCTCGCCCTCGCCATCCCAGCCGCCGTCGCCCTGATGGTGATCCCCGGCGCCCTGACCGCCGCCCTCTTCGAACGGGGCTTCTTCACCGCCAAAGACACCGAAGCGACAGCGCTGGCCTGCGCCATCTACGGGCTCGGCCTGCCCGCCTTCGTGATGCAAAAGGTGCTGCAACCGCTCTATTTCGCCCGCGAAGACACCAAACGCCCGTTCTACTTCGCCCTTGCCGCCATGGTCATCAACGCAGGCCTCGCCATCGGCCTCGCCCCCGTGATCGGCTATCTCGCCGCCGCCCTCGGCGCCACGCTCGCAGGCTGGGGGATGCTCGCGCTTCTGTGGTGGGGGGCCCGCAATATGGGCGAAGCCGCAAGATTCGACAGCCGCTTCAAAACCCGCCTCACCCGCATCCTCGCCGCCGCCCTGGTCATGGGCGCGGTGCTCTGGATCCTCGACCGCCTGATCGCCCCGCAAGAGATCGGATCGGACCTCCTCCGCTTCGCCGCCGTCATGGGGCTTTGCCTCACCGGTGCCGCCGCCTATGGCGCCGCCGGCCTCGCCCTAAAAGCCTTCACGCTGCAAGACCTGAAGGGCGCCGTCAAACGCGGCTAAACCCCTTCACCCTTTTAAAAATACGCAATTCCGACAGCGAAAATCAGCGCTGCCGCATCCGATCCAGAAACCGCCGGAACGCCCCCGGCGCCAGGGCCGGCGTCAGCACAAACCCAAAGGCAAACCCCGCCACCTCGGCCACCCAATCGGGCGATGTCCCAAAGAGCACCCCGAACACCAGTTGGATCCCCAACAGGAATCCGATCAGCGAAAACGCCCGATACTGGTTCTCGCCAGCCACGCCGTATCCGACCCAGAGGAAAAACGTATAAGCCCCGATCAACCCGTAAACCGACGGAAACCCGCCCACCAGCGGGCGCACCTCACCGGTCAACCCGGCATAGATCACCGCGCCGAAAATCCCGCAGGAAAAGAACAGAACCAGCACGGCAAGATTGCCAAAGACCCGGCCCACCAGGTTGCCCAAGGCCAAGAGAAACACGATCACGAAAATCGCCTGGGTAAAGCTCAGATGCACAAAGGAGTAAGACACCAGCCGGATCAACTCCGGCGTCGTCCAGGTCCCGGTCTCAAAGACCCAGGCCAGCAATTGCGAAAAGAACCCGTAATCCCGTATCGCTTCGATCCGCCAGCCCAGCGCCGCCTCGCCGCCAATGAGCCCTTTCGACCCCAGCCAGAAAATCGCTTCGACCAGAAAGATCACCGCCGCCAGCGCCGCCACCGCAGGGGGCAAAGCGTTGAACACCGGTTGCGAAAAATCCTCGTCCTGCATTGTCAGATCCCAAGCCTTTGTTGACGCGCCACGCTCCTCTCGGTAAGCCCCGGCGACGCAAAACGCCAGAGGAACCAGCACCATGACCGGCACCGCTTTCACGCCACGGGTCTTTTCGGGCATCCAGCCCTCGGGCGGGCTGACGCTCGGCAATTATCTGGGCGCGCTCAAACGCTTCGTCGACATGCAGGATGCCGGCACCCATGAATGCGTCTATTGCCTCGTCGACCTGCACGCGATCACCGTCTGGCAGAACCCCGATGACCTGCGCAAACAAACCCGCGAAGCCGCCGCCGCCTTCATGGCCGCCGGTGTCGATCCCGCCCGCTCGGTGCTCTTCAACCAAAGCCAGGCCCCCGCTCATGCCCAACTCGCCTGGGCCTTCAACTGCGTCGCCCGCATGGGCTGGATGGGTCGCATGACCCAGTGGAAGGACAAGGCCGGCAAGAATTCCGAGCAAGCCTCCCTCGGCCTTTTCGCCTATCCCGCCCTGATGGCCGCCGACATCCTCGCCTATCACGCAACCCACGTGCCGGTGGGCGAGGACCAGAAACAGCATCTGGAACTGACCCGCGACATCGCCGCCAAGTTCAACCACGATTTCGGCGTGGATTTCTTCCCCATCACCGAACCCGTCATCGACGGCCCCGCCACCCGGGTGATGAGCCTGCGCGACGGCACCAAGAAAATGTCGAAAAGCGATCCGTCCGACATGAGCCGGATCAACTTCTCCGACGATGCCGACAAGATCGCCCAGAAGTTCCGCAAGGCCCGCACCGATCCGGAGCCTCTGCCCGCGACCTATGCCGAGCTGAAAGACCGCCCCGAAGCCCGCAACCTCATCGACATCTACGCCGCCCTTGCGGCCAAAAGCACCGATGCGGTCATGGCCGAAGTCGGCGGTCAGGGCTGGGGCCAGTTCAAGCCCCATCTGGCCGAAGTCGCCGTCGAAGTCCTCTCGCCGATGACGGGTGAGATGAACCGCTTCATGGACGACCCGGCCGAGATCGACCGCATCCTCGGCGAAGGCAGCGCCAAGGCCCGGGAAATCTCCGAACCGATCCTCGCCAAAACCTATGAGATCATGGGCATGATCGCCTCCTGATCCCCGGGGGGCGGCACCGCCCCCCTACCGACCCTGCGCCTTCGCATGGCGGATCCACACCTCGATCATCCAGCCCAGCATGATGGCATTCAGAATATGCCACAGGAAATGCGTGCCCAGATGGAACGCATGACACAGCCCCTCATCCACCGACCGCGCCGCAAGCGACAGGCACAGGATCGCGGCGCCGATGGCGAGCCCCTTTGACACTTCGGGCAACCGCCCTCGCAAAAGCACCGCATAGGCAAAGATCAACAGCGGCAGCGACCAATAGAAGCTGGAGACATGAAAGAACGGCAATGCGGAAAACAGAGGTGTCACCGCCGCCGCATAGGGAATATAGGCCAGCGCCCCCAGCGCCGAAATCCAGACCGGCCAGCCCCAATAGTCCCTGTTCGCCAGAAAGATATAGATCAGCGCAAAGATCAGGATCGGCACCATGTCCAGCATCGCCGCCCAGGGCGTGGCAAAGGTATGGAACAGGAACGACCCCACCCCGATCAGGAAGAGCACAAAGGCCAGCACCTGCGACGAGCGCCGCCCCTCGGCCCGCCGCCACATCCAGAGCGCCGACAGGATAAACGCCAGGTTCGTCACCGCATTCACCGGCTCCGACCAAAACGTCGCATCGACCCGCTCGCAATAGGCGTCAATCGCCCTTGTCCAATCCATGGCACACCCCTTTAATACCCCCCAACAGATAGAGGAGGCTTCCATGAAAATCACCTGGCTCGGCCATGCCGGTTTCCGCATCGAGATCGGCGATCAAGTGCTGCTGATCGACCCCTGGTTCACCGGCAACCCGGTCTTCCCCGAAGGCAAGCGCGCCGAGGCCATCGCCGGCACCACCCATATCCTGATCACCCATGGCCATGGCGACCACACCGCCGACGCGCTGGGGCTGTCGAAGGAAACCGGTGCCCCCATCGTTGGAATCTATGATCTGATGGGCCATTGGGAAGCCACCGAAGGCGCCAGCGTCATCGGCTTCAACAAGGGCGGCACGGTGCAATTGGGCGATGTCGCCGTCACCATGGTCAATGCGGTGCATTCCTCCTCCATGGGCACCGACCACGGCCCGCTCTACACCGGCGCCGAGGCAGGCTTCATCATCAAGGGCGAAGGCCATTCCATCTATGTCTCGGGCGACACCGACATCATGGCCGACATGGGCTGGATCGGTGAATACCATGCGCCCGACATCGGCATCCTCTGTGCCGGCGGCCATTTCACCATGGACATGAAGGCGGCGGCCTGGGCGGCGAAGAAGTTCTTCAACTTCAAGACCGTGATCCCCTG